>NZ_JAFMZG010000037.1:0-31889 GCF_049132125.1 Pseudomonas sp. NFX5 | reverse complement strand
GATTCGACTTGCCCCCGATAGCGGTGGGTCAGTTTGTACATCTGTGGCTGACACACCCTCATCGGGGGCAAGTCGAATCGTCGCACCGCCCCTCCCACATTTGGTCCTGCGTACAGCAGGCTCATGGTCGTGCACCTACAGGCACCGCGCGAATGACCGCCCTCGGCCCCTGCTGCTGCCCGCCCGGAATCGCCTTCTCCACCGCCGGCAATTGCGGCGCCTGCACATCCGGCATCGCCCAGCTGTGCTCCGGTTGCAACCCACCCTGGGCACGACGCATGAATTCATAGCGGTTCAAGGTAATGCTGCGCCCCGCGCCACTGTCGCGAATAATGTAAGGCCGCAAAAACACCATCAGGTTGGTCTTGCTCACACTGCGCTTCTCGTTGCGAAACAACGCCCCCAACCCCGGAATATCCGAGAGCCACGGCACCGCGTCATTGCTCTGGCTGTAGCCGTCCTGCAACAGCCCGCCCAGCACCATGATCTGCCCATCGTCCAACAGGATGCTGGTATCGATCGCGCGCTTGTTGGTCACCGTGCCCGCCGACACCGATGCCCGTGTGTCCACGGTGCTGACCTCCTGGTAGATATCCAGCTTCACCGTGCCGCCCTCGGAGATCTGCGGGCGTACATTCAGCTTGAGCCCCACCTCTTCGCGCTGCACGGTCTGGAACGGGTTATTGCTGGTACCGCCGCCACCGGTCACATAACTGCCGGTGACGAATGGAATGGTCTGCCCGACGAAAATGCTCGCCGCTTCGTTGTCCAGGGTCAGCAGGTTCGGCGTGGACAGCACGTTGGTGCCGCCCTTGCTCTTCAAGGCACGGGCCAGGACCTTGAGGTCGAGCACCTTGCCGATCCCCGGAATATCCACGGTGCCGTTGACCACGCCGATATTCAGGCCCTTGGGCAGTACGTCGATGCTGGTGGGGCTGGCGGGTGTGCCCACGACGCCGCTGCCACCCAGGTTAACGCCACCGAAGCCACCTTTGCCCGCCAGGTTGCCGGCCTGCCATTGCACACCGAACTCGGTGGCATCGTCCTCGCCCACTTCCACGATCAGGCTTTCGATCACCACCTGGGCGCGGCGCTGGTCGAGCATGTCGATCACTTCCCGCAGGTTGCGGTACAACGGGTCCGGCGCGGAGATCAGCAGGGTGTTGGTGGTGGCGTCGGCCTGGATGGTCACCCCGCCGGCGCTGAACGCGGTGTCCTGCTCGTTGGCGGTATTGCCGCTGCTGGTGCTGGTGCTGGTGCTGGAACCGGTGGCTTGCCCATAGCCCGACTGCACGCCACTGCCGGTGGGCGTGCCGCTGCTGTTCTGGGCATTACTCGTGCCCTGGCTGTTATTGCCATTGCCGCCCATGGCGCTGAGCTTGCCACGCCCATCGTCGCTCACCCCGGAATCGCTCTCGCCGGTGAGCAGCCCGCGTAGCGACTGGGCCAGCTTGGCGGCCTGGGCGTTGCGCAGGTACACCACGTGCATATTGCTGGGGTTGCTCTGGGCATTGTCGAGCTTGTAGATGAGGTTGCGCGCCAGCTCCGTACGCTCGGGGCTGCCGGAACGGATGATGATCGAATTGGAGCGCGGGTCGCCGACCACATTGATCTTCTGGGTCTGGTCGGCGCCCTGGGTTTCCAGCAGTTCGGCGACCATGGCCGCGATGTCCACGGCGATGCCGTTCTGAATCTGCACCACATCGGTGTCGATGGCGCTGGGGGTGTCGATGCCGCTGATGATCTGGGCGACCCGCGCGAGGTTTTCCGCATAGTCAGTGATGACGATGCTGTTGTTGCCGGGGTAGGCGTTGATCGGGTTGTTCGGCGACACGATGGGGCGCAGCACCGGGATCAGGTTCACCGCATTTTCATATTGCAGGCGGAAGGTGCGCGTCTGCATGCCACTGCTGCCGGCGCTGTAGATCGGCCCGCCGAGCAACTTGGCATCGGCCTCCGGCACCACCTGGGCCACGCCGCCCACATCCACCACACTGAAACCCTGCATGCGCAGGGCCGCCAGCAGCATGTCGTAGGCCTGATGGGCCGGCACCTGGCCTTCGCTGACCAGGGTGAGCTTGCCCTTTACCCGCGGGTCCACCAGGAACTGCTGGCCGGTGGCACGGGACAGCGCGCGCACCACCGCCTGGATATCGGCATCGACGAAGTTGAGCTGCACCGGCTGGTCACCCAGCGGGTTGCGCGCCTTGACCGGCGCCGGGGCCTGGCCACGGACGCTGTTGGTCACCGGGTGCTGGACCCGCGGTTTCGGCGCTTCGTCGCGCTGGCGATCCAGCAGGGTATCGCCGCTGCGCCGGGTATCGGCCAGGGGTTGGCCAAGCTCACTGTCCACCAGTAACGGCGTGGTTGACGGGCTGCTGCACGCACTCAAGGCCAGCAACAGCAACGTCGCGGCCTTGCGAAAAGGGAGGACTGACCACTTCATGAAGCTTCCTTAGCGCCAGGCGCCTGATCCATGCGAACGGTCCCGGACACAGTGCAGGCCGAGTTATCGACGGCATCCGCAGCACGTTGCAAACGCGCCTCGGACACCTCCAGGGAAAATGAACGGGGATTGCCCAGCAGCCAGCCCACCACGGCGTCGGCCGGGGCGTTGTCGAAGGTCAGGCGCCAACCGCCGGCCTCCAGCGCCTGCACCTGGTAATGCCCTTGCAGGCCGGCACTGTCCAGGGCCTGGCGCAACGCGGCTTCGTCGGCCTGGCGCGGCGCGGCGACGTCCTGCAACAGCCCCTGCAAGGCTTCGGCCTGGGCGCGCAGCCTGGGGGTTTCGGCCTGCCAGTAGTCGATCTTTTTCAACGCCGGCTGCACCAGCACCAGCCAGGTCAGCAGGCTTGCCAACACCAGCCCGGCGCCGATCAGCAGGCGTTTCTCGCGCAGGGCCAGGCCGCTCCAGAACACCTGGGCCCGGGTGCGCAGGCGCAGCCACCTATTCATCGCCGGCCTCCGTTTTTTCCGTGGCCGGCGCCGGGCCGATGCTCCAGCCCTGCTCATCGCGCGTGGCGGCAAAACCGGCCTGGGCCAACGCGGCCTGCCACTCGCCCTCGGCCGCCGGGTTGCGGCTGTCGGCGAGTAACGCCAGGTGCAAGGTGCCCTGTTCAAAATTGAGGTTGTCGACGCTGCCCACCATAAAGGGCAGGTTGCTGCCTGCCAGTTGCAGCAGGCTGCTGAAGCGTTGGCCCGAATCGGCAGCCGCGCCGCTCTGACGTGCGGCCAACTGTTGACGGGCCTGCTGCAAGGGGTTGAGCACCACGGGTAATTCAGGAAACGCCTGGCGCACCTGTTGGTTCATCAACGCCTTGAGCCGTTGGCCTTCGTCGACCTGGCGCGCGGCATACAGGTTGAGGCCGACGGTCCAGATGGCAGCGGCCAGCGCCACACAGGCCAGCGCCCTGCCCCATCCGGCGCCGGAGGCTTGACCGAGGCGAGCGTGCAAGCCCCAGCCAGGCACCGCGCCGCTCCAACGCTGCGCCTCCGCCACCAGCGGCACGTCGAGCGCCTGCAACCCCAGCGGGTGCACAGCGCCCTGCTGCAGGCTGTCGCGGGTCAACAGATAGCCGTCGTCCAACGCCGCCGCCCCCACCGGCAAGGCATAGGGCGCCGGGTACAGGCCGCGCAGCTTGAGCTGCACCTGGGTCAAGACCTGGCCCAGCCGTTCCAGCCCGGCCTTGGGCACCCAGCCCACCTGCACGCGCCCATCGCTTTCGCGCGGGCCGTGGGCCACGTGCATCTGTTCCACCGGCCCGAGGATCAGCGCCTGGGCCGCACAGGCCACCGCCGCCTGGTTCTTTGCTGCGGGCAATGGCGGCAGCTCCAGGCTGGTGAGCAGGCTGTCACGCGGGTGCAGAAAGCAGTCCACCGCCTGCCGGCGCTTGCCCAGTTGCGCCAGGCTTTCCTGCCCCTCGGCCACCACCACGCCACGCTCGAGCCAGGCAAACTTCACCTGGCTTTCAGCACGGACCTGATCCAGCGGCGGCAAGGCAATGCGCAGGCGTTTCATACGCCCACCCGCGACCAGATCACCCTGGGCTCACGGTCTTCGGGGCGGTGCAGCAACGCGTCGATCGTCACCCGCCGGCGCTCGCGGCGCGCCTGGCCCTGCAGGCGAAACCACTCGCTGGTGATGCCCACTTGCACCGCTTCCAACTCCACCTGGGGCAAGTGCAGACGGTTGACGAAATCCCCACGGTTGATAAACCAATGCCCGTTGTCGCGCTCGGCCACCAGCCCGTGGGCCTGGGACAGGCTGAGCTGCGGCACCACCGCGCTGAGCACTTCGGCGCTGGCGGTGTTGCCGTTGACCCAGGTCTTACCGGGCAGCACGCTGACGTACGCCTGCAGGCGCTGCAACACCTCCGGGGTCAGGCCTTCGAGGCCACTGAGGTCGTCGAGGCTGCGCAGCATCGGGTATTTGGCGGGCTGCCCGTTCTGTTCGTAGGAGGCAATCACCCGCTGGCTGATGCGCCGGCTCACGGCCGGGGCCACGCCCAGGGTGCGGCACAGGCGCTCGAAGCTCTGCAATTGCTCGGCGTCGGGCTGTTGGCGGTTAACCAGGTTGCGCAGGTTGAACTTGCCCTGTTCATCGTCGATCCGCCCCTCGAACACGCCGGTCTGGGCCCGCGCCCAGGGCTGGTCAAGGCGGGTCAGCACGTCCTTCTGGCGCGCCTCCCAGAGCATCTGCCGGCTGCGTTCAAGGCCACCGAGCAACAGCCATTGGCCCTGCACGCGCGACTGTTCGGCTTCCAGGCTGCGGGTGAATACGGTCTGGCGCGTGAGCATGCCGCCGGCGATCACCGCCACCACCGCCGCGATCAGCAAGGCACTGATAATCGCCATGCCGCGCTGCTTCGCCGCTGGGGGCGAATACCCTTTCATGGCGCGCCTTACAACTGCCAGGAGCCGATATCGGCATTCACGCCATCGCCATCCGGTTGGCCATCGGCGCCCAGGGAGAACACATCGACCTCACCGTTGGCGCCCGGATTGAGGTAGTGGTAAGGGTGGCCCCAGGGGTCGTTGGGCAAACGATCGAGGTAGGCGCGCCAGTTATTGTTCTTGGCATCCGCCGGGCGCTCCACCAGCACTTTCAGGCCCTGGTTCATGCTCGGGTAGGTGCCGTGATCGAGGCGATACAGCTTCAACGCCTGCATCAACCCGCCGATGTCCTGTTTCGCGGCGGTGGCCCGCGCCTGGTCCGGGCGATCGAGGACCTTGGGCACCACCATCGCCGCGAGGATCCCGAGGATGACCACCACCACCATGATCTCGATCAAGGTGAAGCCACGCTGGCCGCGAGGGCCTGGCAATGGGGATGTTAGGCGCGCGATATCCATCTCGACATTCCTTGGCTTGGGTACATTTCGTGGCGCAGTGTTGCAAGAACACATGTCAGTCGTATTGAAAATCCTCGGGAGTTTCGGTCGCCAATCGGTCAACTGCCGGCGCTAGTCTGCGGGCCTGTTTCCCGGCTTTGAGAACGCCATGTACGGCCGTCGCAAGGAGCAAGGTTTTACCCTGATCGAGGTGCTGGTGGCGCTGGCGATTATCGCTGTGGCGATGGCCGCCGCCATCCGCGTGGCCGGGTTGATGACCCAGGGCAACGGCCTGCTGCGGGACAAATCCATGGGGTTGCTGGCGGCGCAGAGTCGCCTGGCGGAGTTGCGCCTGGAGGGGCATTTGCGCGACGGCACAAAGACCTTCAGCTGTGACCAGGGGCGCTTGAAACTGCGGTGCGAGCAGACCATCAGTCGCGATGGCCGCCTGTTTCAAGTCAACGTGCAGGTGCTCGACGCCAGCCGCGAGGCGCCGCCGCTGGCCCGCGTGGAGACACAGGTCAGGGCCGAGTGAGCCGCGGCAAGGCCGGCCCATCGGGCAACTTGTCGAGGTTGACGCGCAGCTTCTCGCCGCCGCGCTCGATCTCGACCCCATCGCCTTCGATGGCCGTGAGCCGCACGCCCGGGCTGAGGCGCTCGCCCAGCAGGAAACTGCGCGGCGGGCCGTCGTTGAGACTGAGGATCGCCACCGCACCGCGCGCCCCGGCCAGCACCCCAGAGACCTTGACCTGCAACGCCGCCGGCGCATTGGAAAACCATTGCAGCGCCGGGTTATCGCTGCGCGCCGCCAGCACCTGGGGCGCGGCCTGGGGCGTATGGGACTCGGCGGACGTCAGCAGCAGCGGCGTCCAGACCGCCACACCGGCCAATGCCGCCAGCAACGCCACGATCTGCACACCGTGGGCCGGTGAGAAACGCAGGGTGAATGCCATGGGAAGGACCTCCTGTTTGTCCATGGCACCAGCCTACAGGCCAATTCGCACGTTTTTATTTCACAAGCTCACCAGCTTTCGAGGGGCCTACCGATGAAACAGCAAGGCTTCACCCTGATCGAGTTGATGGTGGTGCTGGTGATCATCGGCATCGCCAGCGCCGCCATCAGCCTGACCATCAAGCCCGACCCGCTGCACCTGCTGCGCAAGGACGCCGAGCGCCTGAGCCAACTGCTGCAAGTGGCCCAGGCCGAAGCCCGCGCGGACGGCCGCCCGATCACCTGGCGCGCCGACGCCAAGGGCTTTCGCTTCAACCGTCGCACCGACGATGGCAGTGGCGTCGAAGCGTTCCAGGGCGACACCCAACTGCGCCCGCGCCTGTGGGAAAGCACGCCGATGCACATCAATATCGAACCCCGGCAAACCCTGGTGCTCGACGCCGAATGGATCAACCCACCCGTGCGCATCGTGCTGTCCGACGGCCAACACAGCCTCAGCCTGCAACGCGACACCGCCGGCTTGATGCGCGTAGTGAGCCAGCCATGAAGCGCTCCGAACAAGGCTTCACCCTGATCGAAGTGATGGTCGCGATCATGCTCATGGCCGTAGTCAGCGTGATCGCCTGGCGCGGGCTGGACAGCGTCACCCGCGCCGACCAGCACCTGCAGGCGAGCAGCGAACAGACCGAAGTGCTGCTGCGCGCCCTCAACCAACTGCAGCGCGACATCAGCCTGCGCGCCAGCGTCGAACTGAACGCCCCGGAGCCCTCAAAGAACAGTGCAGAAAAGCTCGATGGACTGGCGGCGGTCACCGTGCGCAGTTCCGACAGCAAAGGCTTTCGGCTGGACATCATTCGCAGCGCACCCGTCGCCGGCGATGGCCTGCAACGGGTGCGCTGGTGGCTCAAGGGCGACAGTTTGTATCGCGCTGCCGCACCCGCGCGGGATCGCTATCCGCTGCCGGCGGCGAAGGATGGGGTGGTGGTGTTGAGCGGGGTCCGTGACCTGCAGGTGCGGGTGTGGGAGGCGGATAAGGGCTGGCGGCAGTTGAGCGGGAATCGGCGCGAGGATCCGTTGGGGTTGGAGATCAGTTTGGTGCGGGAGACGCCGCAGGGGGTGGAGAGGTATCGGCAGGTGGTGGGGCCACTGAGATAGCCGTCCCCCACTCGCGCTTCTCATGCTAGTTGTCGAGCGCAAGCCATTGCAGAGCAGTCGGTTCACTAACTGACCATCCTGAAGAACGACATAGTTATATCTTCCTGCGCCTTGAGTCAACTTTGTCTCTGAGATTAGCGTTGGAACACCTGTTGGGTGATCTGGAGATCACTCGGTCAGACCCCGTTTACCCCCCACTTAACTGCAGAAAGTGTGCAGGTAGGGTGCAAAAACACCGGCGCAAGGCCGGTGTCAGTGGAGCAAGTTTAAGAGAACTCTATTTTGCACTCTGAAAGAGGAATGGAGCGGCCATCGGTAATAACAAATTGATTACCTTCGATTCGAGCCAGCAGCAACCCGAGGCCTTGGGCACCGGCTTTAATATCCTTTCTCCAGCCGTCAATATCACCGTGATATATGACAGCGTGAAACAGACGGGCCATCTATACGTCTCGAAGAGCCCCCTCGTAACTTTGTACCTTATCAATTGCGCACTTCCCAGTCACGACAACAGGACTGGTTGTCTCTAGAGCCGTTACTGCGCCTTTTGCACCATCAACTATCTTGCGTCAATATCCTTACAAAACTCTCAAATGCCTGAGAAACAGATTCTTCCTCTTCTGGAGAAAGCAACACATTCATAACCTGCTCATCAAGAGCACAGTCATATATATCAATACCCACCCAACCTTTAGACCAAAATTCGACAGTTCCTAGCTTGTTAAAACCTTCCAGCTCTATCCTTTCAAGGTCACCAAAATCCCCATCAGCAAATAATGAGCACTAATGAACGCAATCTTTTTCGAGGAGTATATTAATTTTTCGCCACCTCCTAGAAGTCGACTCCATGCAAACTTTAGAAGAACTGTTCCATCCATGGCTTTTTGACCAACTAATATTCCACAATTACATCTACAGCTTCTCCCTTAATAGCTACTCGCCCCCAGTCACCGGTTAGCTCATAGCCACCATTACAACCAACGAAGCTCCGACAGGGTGTAAGAAACATCTCCCGAGTCGCGCCAAACTCCATTCGCAAAGCTTATCGGCCGCTGCGGATAACAAACCAACAACCCTTCGACGAACTGACGAAACGACAAGTCAAGTCGCGTTATCCAACGAATATTGTCGATTTCCAACAATCGCCAGCTGTCTCCACTGTCGAAACCGAAAGCAGTCCCGGTGCTATCCCAGCCGAACAGCCACACCTCGCCCTTAGCACCCGATTCATAGGGTCCGTCTTTATAAAACCCATCATTACCAAAGTAGTCTGCCGCAGGACACAATATGGATTGAATAGTCAAAAGCGACAGCGCGCAGTCGTCCTCCTTTATCTCACCATGCCCCCGCTCCTGCATAAAAGTAAAGTAATCATCGGGAGCCGCTGGCCACTGCTGTCGCATCCCACTCACGTCACCAGAAGAAACAGGGGTCAGACGCTCTAATAGCACGCATGCGAGTGCATTGAAGGCTTCTAATTTTTCGTACATGGTCATGGTCGCCTCGGAGGGTTCTGCGGAAATGCTGTAGTTGTTGGACTTGCTGGGGCATGAACGCCACCTTGGTGAGCACTTCCACCCGGCACCGGATGCAAATTCCACCATTGGTTAGGTCCACCATACTGCTGTGGTATCACAAGGTGCGCTTGGAAATCCACACCACTCTCCGTCTTCGGCCATATCAAGCCAGTATTCAACTCCCACTCACGCTTGAGATTATTTCGCTGGCTATTGTATTCACGCTGTAAGGCTTGATAGTCGCTTCTGGGTGCGACATAAGTGTGATCCACCTGACGCAACTCATCTGCAAGTTGCGTGCGCTGATTAGAGGGCATCGGCACACCTGAATAGTACTCGACGTCCCGGACCACCGCGCGAGCGTCACTCGAGATGTTCGTCCATCCTAATGTGGATGTTTCTGTAAAACTCGCATCATCAGCCGCTGGTGTACCGTTATCGACTAATTTCGCTTCACCAGACGGCAAGCCGCTCGCAGTTCCTTTTGCATCTAATCAGCAGCTGTAAAAAAATGTTTATCTAGATCAACAGGAGGAAACTGACCAGGTAGAATTTTTGACGAAATATCTCTGCTAAGCAGCTTTAAAATAAACTCAACACAGCCGAAGTTGTAGATTTCCTCTTCCCCCTGATCCGAGCTATGAATAGCAACTTTCCATGAGTCTGGCTCCCCATCAACCAACCAAACAAAAGTTTCTCCATTATCCGTTACCGCCCAAGGAAGAAAAGAGCCTTCCGCAGGGTAATCTGGTCTTGGATAGTCCGATAAAAATTCCTGCCTCATTACAGCGTACGCATCTATAAAATATTGGCTTTTGTCAAAATTCAAATTTGAGTTTTCTGAAAATGGATCTAACACCCATACGAAATCGTCTACTGCTCCACATCCGTAAATTGATATGAACTGTTTAAAATCAGATGGTAATCGCAGACCTCCCTCAGATTCAAAGGTCGCCCAAGCCGCATTATCAAAGATTCGCTGAGAGGGTGGTGAAAGGAGAGCAATCAGTTTATTTATCATTCTTACTTAACTCCACTCACGTTCGGAATTTATACATCAAGAGTAAAACCGCCTGCCCCACGAGCAGACAACATTACACCGGTTGGCATTGGGTTTGTACCTGTATAAATGGGCACAGCACTATAGCTTACTGTTTCACCACTGGTCCGGTCGATTGGTTACGAATGGCGCAGCTCGTTTGTAAACAGTCGGTAACGTGCCTCAACAAAAACGTGCTGACCCCACACCCGAGAGAAGTTGCACTGAGTTACTCTAAGTTGCTCTGACTGGCATTAATTTTCTTTAAATCGCACTAATTTGCAATAATCAAGAATTTTCACGCCAACCTATTTACCCCCTTTAAGTTCGAACGCCCATGCATTCACCATAGATTTCCAAGTATCTTCATTTAAGTTCCCATTCATGGGAAGAAGGTTCAATCTCTCCCAAGGTCCGTTGAACATACTAGCAATCAAGTGCCCACCCTCGCCCCCACTAACGCCGCACTTGCCTGCCACACATTGCTGATATGTACTCCGATCATATTTTATTAATGAAAGATTTGACTCGACCCTCTCAACGTGGCTCAAGCCATCTGTTGGGAAGTTTTTATTCACATAGACCTTATATACGGTATTCGGCACAGACTTATTCAACTCTTTATTCCACGCACCTTTACTGCCAGAAACAATCTCAACTTCCCGTAAAGCTTGCCCTGTTCCTTTTGCACTTTATGAATTCCCAACATAAACAATATTATTCGGAAGAGTCATTACCCAAGGCTCGCAAACAGAAGAGCAAAATACATCAAGCCTTCTACCATCAGAAAGTGCAAGAGATGGATCTACGGGCTGATTCTGGGCGATCCACGAAACACTTCCAACTGAAAGACCTACCAACTCTTTAATACGCACACTTGCCTGATCATCCCTACATGCAAACAACATGTCGTCATCCTTAGACACCCTCCAGGCACTACTACTGCTAAAGCTCCAACCGTCTCCAGAAACGTTCAAAAAATCACCATCCCACTCAATACTATTAATACGAAGTGAGGAAAATGACATGACAAGCTTTAAAAAATCAAACATTAGTCCACCTGCTCAATATGCGTTCTTTCTCTAATCCACTGTTTTCTTTCGATTTTAGAAATACCTTTCGGTGGCTGTGGTGGCTTGCACGTTGTTGGATCTATTGGCCCACCATTAGCATTTTCAAACGAAGCCCTCTGAGGACTACGGCTATCTGCTTGCATGACACGGACACGCGAACCATCCGGCATCGTAGATTGCGTACCAACCAATTTTCCTACAGGTGTTGATGGATAACCCCCAGTCTCAAAACTGGCAATCATCTGAGATCACTCGGGGTCAGACTCCGTTTAACTTGAATCGAAAAATCTAGCGCTTCTTGACCATTAACCGGAGCTCGACCATTAACTGCATTCTCGACTTTTCCGTGGTAGGGAGCACCTTCATAGTCCAATCGGCGCATGGCGCCTGCACTTTCACCGGCACCACCTGTCGCTTTTGCCCCAAATCGATTCGACATTACAAAAAGATCATACTATTGAAACAAAATCCGGCCGAGGTACTTTAGGCATGTTTTCGTATGCTTTCAAAACAGTTTGTAACGGTGTCAGAGCTTCATCGTTGTGCCAGTAGACAATCTTGAGCCACGTAGCTGCACGAATATATTGCCCACCGCCCAACCAAGTTTTTTGCAAATTGGCCTGAAGCATTTTTCTACCAGCTTTAAAAAGTTCGTCTTCATTAAACTCCTGACGGGCAGTTCGATGAAGGCACAAAGCATAGCCAAAGTCTCGGGGCTTCAAAGTGCTGGATAGCAATATTTCTCTTTTGCCACTCCAACGTTGATACATCTCAATACCTGCCTCAAAGCCTTCGTCGTGTTCGCCGCTCTGATATGCAAAAGCCATGTAGTCATCCAGGCCAGTTTTGACAATATCATGCGTTGACCAAGGGCGTTTTTCGTAACGCCAGCGAGCTTCCTCATACACACGGGCCGCGCCCCATTCGCCTTCAGAATTCCAGCCCGTTTCCATCCATTCACCCAGAGCTTTTGCCCAGTGCAATATTGTCCTGTGAGCATTAATGTCTGGCCCGAATTCCTCGTCGTTTTCTATGGCCTTATCTATCCATTGCAGAGAGCGGGGAAGTACCGGTGCAATCTCGCCTTGGAGGCCAACTAGCCATGCTGAAATCACATCGGACAAATCAGACTTGGCAACATTCCCCATTGGCCGCTTTGGATCATACTGCGTATCCAATTGCCATTTAAGCATTGCCTCACTGAAACCATTAAATCTGGTTTTGACTGGGTCAAAGAGCATGAATTATCCTCAACAAGGGTTATTTCCGCAAAACCTAACAGGTGTTGAATTTTTCGCAGCACCCGAGCCCACTGTATTGGCATTGAAATTACCATCTCTCAAATTTTGAATGGCTTGCTGCTTTACTGAATCCGGCAAATTTGAATTTCTGATTGCTGTCTGCGCGTTGGAAACTGCTCCATCCAGCGCATTCGAACCAGGCGTAAACGTTGGAGAAGATGGCACACTTTGAGCACTGCTACGATACTTGTTATCCCACAAAGTGACTTCACCTGTAGCTGAGTTGACAGACACCAGATCTGCGCCGCGCGTACCTATAGCATCGCCGTACCGGACTACCGTTTGATTGGGCAAGGCGGCAACATCATTTGCCAATTTCAACTCGCCGACATAGCCGTTAACCTGGGAGTTAGCAATGTTAGGATTGGAGGAACTCAGCGTTTTTGGCGTGTACTCCAGGCCAGCCACTGGATCAGGTAGACGCGGATCAAGTGGAACACCGTTGCTCACTCGAGGTAAAGCGGCGCCGGTGTCACCTGTCAGGCCCTGCGAGACTTTTGTACCACGCGCCACAGCCCGCCTATAAGCCACCACCCCCGCCGCTGTCCCCACCCCAACCGCCAGCGCGATCTTCAAATTGTCCGCAATGTCCTGCGCCTGAGCGTCGCTCAGTTCCCATTTCGCCTTGAGCGAATCGACCATCGCACCCACCGAGTGCTCGGTCGTGGCGGTCGCTAACATTTCCTGGAATTCGTAGTTGCCGTTGATGAGGTTCTGTACTGCTGCCCGGGCCTCAGGCGAGGCGTCGTCAGCGATATCGCGGATGGCGTTGAGGTTCGCCTGGGTGTTGGCGACTTCCATGGAGCGTGCGGCGCAAGAGTCGGGGTCGGCCTGGCAGCTGACTATCGCGTCAATGTCCTGCTGCAGGCTCAGTTCTATGAATTTGCGCGTCGCGTCTTCGATGCAGGAGGCGTCGGTGCATCGCGTTATCTGCTTGGCGGCTCGCTCCAGTTGGTTGTGTGACAGGTAGTTGTATTGCGTGGCGTTCTTCGCCACCCAACTGCCGGTCTCCAGCTTGGCTGCGTCCGTATCGCTCTGCGCCGCAGCCGCGAGCACGCCGACGATCTGCGAGCTCATGGTGAGCAGGTTGTCGTTGCCCTTGACCAAGTCATCCAGGTGGCCAACCAACGCTTCGCTCGCCGCCGCAGCCAATGCGCCGGTTTTGAAGTCGCCGCCGGTGGCTTCTGCCAGCAACCCACCGACCATGGCGTGAATCACCACCTTCGGGGCCGAGCCGTCCGCCAGGAGGTTTTTCGTGTAATCCCCGACCAGGTTGAAGCTGGCGGCCGCCAAGGTGTTGAACAAGGCATTTTTCAGCGCGTCACTGACACTGCCGCCCTGCCCCAGGGCTTTGTTCAGCAACACAGAGGTGCCGTTCTGCAGCGCCTGGTTGGCTGCGAACTGGCCGACACCGCTCCAGGTGCCCAGCGAGCCGGATGTAACAATTTTGCCTATGTCGGTCTGGGTGTGGGTGTCGGTCCACCGATCGAAATGACCCACCGTCAGCCCGGCATTGATCGCCGAAATCCCATAGCCCTTGATGGCATCGGACGCCGTCACATCCTTGAGAACCGCACCGAGATTGCCCCGGTTATTGACCACGCTGACGCCGGCATTGGTCGACGCGCCGGTGGCTACTGCACCGACCATGGCGCCGCCTACGCCGCCCCCCGCGGCAGCCGCCGCCATGGGCCCGATGACTGCCGACATCACGATGGCAATGATCATTTGCGAGGCGGGGCCCAGCCCGGAGTGGCTGTACTTGAAGCTGTCGTGGACTTCCCTGACCTGACGCCAGTCCACGTCCCCGCGTTGCTCTGCGTCCTTGAGCCAAGCCAATTGCGGGTCGGCCTTGACCATCGCATCGATGGACTGGGTGACGCTCTGCTGGTTGACCTGCTTGATGTCGATCTTCAAACCGTCGACGGCTTTGATCGCAATGGCGCCCCCGGCAACCAGCTGACTCTGGCGCAGCGTTTCGTCAGTGCTGCCCTTGCCCTTGGATGACACCCAGAATGCGTTGTTGTTGGTCTTCTCGTGGCTCTCCTGATGCAGGTCCTTCACCGCTTCGAAGGTCACCGCTCCACCACTGGTGATGGCGATGTCCGCAGCGCTTTCCAGCCTGGCCCCTTGATAAAGCTGGTCACCGCCGCTGATCAGGTTGAGGTTGCCGCCAGTGGTGACCTGGCTGCCCACCGCGCGCAGGTCGGTGACTTCGTCGCGTTGGGTCTTGAGTGCGCCGAAGCTGCCTTTTTTCTTGTAGTCATACAGGCTGTAGTCGCTGTCATTGGCACTCAGCAGCTGCAACTGCCCACCGGCCACCAGATACGCATCCTTGCCGCTGCGAACCTGGCTGGCGTGCAGCACGATGTCTTGCCCCGCACTGGCGGTAAGGGTGCCGCCGGCAGTGAGCTGGCTGCCCACGTGGCGGACCTGGGTGGTTTGCTCATGGACCCTGGCGCCGTCGCGTTTGCTGTTGACCTCATGATCGGTTTCGTTGGCGGCGGCCAATAGGTGGAGGTTGCCACCGGCGGCGACGGTCAGGTCTTTGCCGGCGTTGGCCTGGCTGGCCAATAGCGTGATGTCGCGCCCGGCGTGCAGGCTCAGGTTACCGGCGGCGTTGAGGTTGGCGCCGAGCTGTTCAGTGCGGCTGTGTTGGGTGACGCGGTGGCCGCCGTTTTCCGTGGTGCGGACCTGTTGGGTGTCGGTGACGGCGATGAGGTTGATGTCGCGCCCCGCACTCAGGCTGGCATCGCCAGCGCTGTTGATATCACCACGGTTGGTGATGTCACGACCGGCATTGAGCGTGAGTTGCTGTCCGGCACTGATCCGGCTGGCGGTGTCGAGATGGGTGACGAGGGTGCCGTCGCCCTGATGCCTGGCGTGGGCGGTGCGTTCGTTGAGGATGTCGCCGCTCACGCTGGTGAGATCGATGTGACTGCCACGGATCTCACCGGCCATCGCATTGCGGATACTGTCGCTGGCCAGCAGGCTGATGCGGTCACCGGCGCTGATCGTGCCGCCATTGAGCAGGCTGCCATCGCTGATAGCGGTCAGATCCTGCGAGGCTTTCAAGGTGCCCACGCTGAGGATATCGCCACCGCTGACCAGGTTGACATCCCGGCCTTGCACCAGGCTGCCGCCCCGCAGGTTATGGGCATCGACCGTTGCCAGGTACAGCACCGGCACCAGCACGTCTTCGCCCTGCACCTGGCGTTTTTCCATCCACACGATGTCGTGGGTCAGGGCCGCCACCTGCTGCGCGGTGAGGCCGACGCCGACACTCAGTTGCAGGCTGTCGCGGGCGCTGAGGCCGTTGTCCATCAGGTAGCGGAACTGTTCCTCGTCGCTCTCCAGCCCGGCGAGAAAGCGTTGCCCGGTCTTCGCCAGCACGGCGTCACGGATCAGGCGGCTTTCGTAGTAGCCGTCGCCCAGGCGTCGCCAGGCTTCGTCGTTGTTGTAGCCGATCTTGTCGAGCAGGTACTGGGAACTGAGAAAGCTGGCAAGGTGGGTGAAGAGTGGATTGGTTTCAATCAGGTAGGGGCTGCCCGGATTCCTGCTGGGGATAAACAGCCCGTATTCACCGCTGGGCAGTTGGAATTCCGGCGGTTGGGTCAAGTCTTCGCTGAGGCGATCAGGGCTCAGTTCGAGGTCGTTGGGGTTGTGGCCTGTTTCGCCCGTCAGTTGCGCCAGGGTGTTTTCACGCAGGGTGCCGTTTTGCAGGTACTCGCTGGCCTGCAGGTTGAGGCTGCCGCCGGCTTGCAGGGTAGCGGCATAGACTGCGCGACCATCCTCGCGCCAGGTCGTGAGTGTGCCGGGGTTGCTGAACCCCTCCCCTGTCGAGCGCGCCTTGAGTTCGGCAAAGCGCACCGGGTCGAACGGCGCATTGTTGAAGGCCGGCAGGTCGTGGAACTCCATCTGGTCCCACAGGGCTTTGTCGATGCGCCCGGGGGTGCCGATGATGGTGCTGGAAGTACCGGTCTGGGAGGCCGCGCCCTGGTTGATAAGGCGGTGGGCGGCGAGATGCATGTCGCCATTGGCGGCGAGCAGGCTGTAGCGGTTTTCCAGGGTATGCGCGTCGATACTCAGGTGTTTGCCGGCCACCAGTCGCGCGGCCTGGGTGGAGTTGGGCGCGGCGGTTTCGCGCCAGGTTTCGCTGATATAGATGGTGCCGCGCTTGAAGCTGTCGTCGCCGTCGCAGTGCTGGCCGCAGACCCACTGGATGCTGCCGCCGACCAGTTCGCGTTCGAGGGCAAGGTGGGTACGGGCGTTTTCGAACTCGCGGGCGTTGATGTGCAGGTTGCCTTCGGTTTCCACGCTGCCGGAGAGGTTACTGAAGCGCGTGCCGGTGAAACTGAAATCACCGACGCTGTAGAGATCACCTTCGAGGTTGCTGAAATGCTCGCCGCGCACGTGCAGGTCGCCGCCGCTGAACAGCAGGCCGGTGTTGGTGACGCTGGCAGTGAGCAGGAAATGGCCCTGGCTGCCGACGCTCCCATGGTTATTCAACTGAGCGGCATTGATCTGCATATGCCGCGCTGCACTGAGCACGCCGAGGTTGTGCAGTACATCGCGCACGCGCAGTTGGATGTCTTGACCGCTGAGGATCTGGCCGTGGTCTTGGGTGAGGTTTGATGCGCTGATGACGGCATCGCCTTTGGCGGCGATGAGGCCGGTGTTCTTCAGATCGCCATCGATCTGCAGTTGCAGATGGTGGTCGCCGAGCAGTTCGCCAGCGTTGGTGAACGTGCCGGCTGCAATACTCAGCTCACTGCCCGCCCCCACGATCTTGCCGCTGTTGTCGACGGTGTCGGCGACCAGGCTCAGATCGCCTTCGGCATGAATCGTACC
Source organism: Pseudomonas sp. NFX5 (assembly GCF_049132125.1). NCBI lineage: Bacteria > Pseudomonadati > Pseudomonadota > Gammaproteobacteria > Pseudomonadales > Pseudomonadaceae > Pseudomonas > Pseudomonas sp. NFX5. The sequence goes on along the minus strand of NZ_JAFMZG010000037.1, from coordinate 14,671 downwards.
GGCGTGGTTGATGGCCTGATTGGCGACAATGTCCAGTTCGCGGGCGGTGACGACCTGGCCGTTATTTCTCAGGGTCTGGCGAGCTTCGACTCTCGCGCTGTCGGCGGCGATCCGGCCGTTGTTATCGAGGCTGCCGCTGGTGATTTCCAGGTGGCCACTGGCGTTGAGTTCACCCTGGTTATCCAGGCGCTGGGCCTGGATGGCCAGCTGTTTGCCCGCGATACGCTGATCTTCCAGGATGCCGCTGACAACCTTGCCCTGGTTGCTGACCGAGGTGCCTTCCACGCTCACATTCCCAGCACTGGCCAGGGTTTGCCGCACCACCAAGTCACCCTGGGCCTGCAGGTTGACATCCCCCATCGCAAAGGTCGGGCCCTGCAAGTCAATCGACTCGGCCTTGGCAGTGAGTGCGCCGACGCTGGTGGTGTGGGACAGGCTCAGGCCACCATTGGCGTTGATCACAATGTCGCCGGCGGTGCTGGCCATATCGCCCGCCAGCCTTACGCCTACGCCCTGTTCAGTGCCCACCAGGCGAATCGTCCCGGCGTACATCCCGCCGAGTGCGCTGGCGTCGATGGCCAGTTGCGGTTTGTCCCGGCCATCCTCGGCATGGGCGTGGGCCTGCAAACTGTCGGCGCTGACATCGTTACGGCCGGTGATGACGGTGAGGTGGTCGGCATGCAACTGCGCATTCAGCTTGGCGGTACGGGTAATCAGGTCGAACTGGCTGACATTGCGTGCATTGAGCCCGGCGCCCTCCACTGCAATATCGCCGCCCTCTACGCGAAAGTGATCCAGCCGCCCGCCCTCGATCACTGGCTTGCCGGTGGTCAATGTCGCGCGAGGCGTATTGATAAACCCGCAGCCATTGCAGGTGATGCCATGAGGATTGGCGACGATCACCCGCGCGGCCTGCCCGGCCACCTCGGTGTAGCCCCCCAAGTGGCTGCGGTTGCCACCGGTGACTTCGTTGAGGATCACGCTGGCGGGTCGCCCTTGCAGGCCTGGGTTGCCGAGGATCACCCCCCCCAGCTGGGTGTGTTGCGTGGCCTGGGTGGCGTTGTTGAGGATCAGCCCCTGGCTGCCGACGTTGTAGTCGGTGAACAGGTTATGGGACAGCCCGCTGCCATTGGGCCCGGCGATATTCACCACCGGCACGCCATTGGGTGCATGGCCGACGCTGGTGCCAGGGCTGGCCGGGTCCACGCTCAGCTCTGCGGCGGCGGCAACAATGGGGTTGAGAAAGATGATTCCCGCCAGGCTCAGGGCCAGGCACTGGTTAAACGGGCTGCGCACGTCCATAGGCAAGGTTCCTTGTTGTTATTAGAAAAACAGCTCGATTCGGGCGTAGATCGGGTGTTCGCGGCGCTCAACGACGGCCGGGCGCTCCAGGGAACGGGCGAGCGCCAGCGACGCCGCAAGGTGAGTGCCGCGTGCGCTGAACTCCCAGGCATGGCCGGTAAGGCGCCCGGCGACCTCAGGGTTATGCGGGCCGCGGCTGATCACACCGACGTCGTAGCCAAAGCCCACGCCCACTTCGTGCACCCAGGGGCGCAGCGCATCCCAGGCAACCGGTTGGCGCCAGCGCACCTGGCTGCGCCAGTAGCCGCCGCTGTTGCCCGACAGGTTCTGTTGCTGAAACCCGCGCACAGCACCAAGGCCGCCGACGCTCAGGCGTTGTGGTCCGTAGAGTTCGTCTTCGGCGTGTTGGCCGGTAGCAAGGCTGTCGACACTCCAGTACTGGCCCAGCCAGCGAAAGGACTGCAAATAGCTGAGGGTCAGGGTGTATTTCTGATAGCGCGAGGTAGGCGCGCCGCGCTGCCTGGAGAGATCGCGCTGGGCGTCCAGGGCACCGATGCCCTGTTGCCAACCGGCATCGAGATTGAGAAAGGCATTGCCGATTCGGCGGCCATGGTTGAAGCCCAGTTGACGCTCAGTGATGCGATGGCTGGAGGTGCGCAGCAACGCGTCTTCCAGGTAGTTGCGGGTGCGCAGGTGGCTCAGGCCCAGGTTAAATGCCGTCTTGCCCAGGTTATCGCGGTGCAGCACGCGTTCGGCGCGCAACTGCTGGCTGGAGGTCTCACCTGACAGCGCAAAGGCAAACCCGGAGAGGTCGTTACGCGTGCGGTAGTAGCTTTGGCCGTGGCTGAAATTGAAGGTCCACCAACCATACGGCAGGCTGTAGAACAGGTTCTGGCTGTGGGAATGGCGCCAGCGGTCGCTGACGGTGTCGCGGTTGGCCCGCAGGTTCAACTGATCCGCCAGGCCCAGGGGGCTGTCCCAGTCCAGGCCGATACCGGCCTGCTGGCGACCGGTGCTGGTATCGCCATGGTTGTTACGGTTGGCCGAGACGCGCCAGGGTTTGAAGCGCTCGCCTTTAAGCGTCACGCGACTGCCGCCCACCGCCTGCCCCGGCAGGACCTCAAGCTGCGGCTGGCGCGAGGGCAAGCGCGACAGCTGATCCACCCATTGCTCCAGCTCACGCAGGTCGAGCACCTCACCCACGGTGCCGGGGAAGGTCATGGCGGACTCCAGCGGGCTGGCCAGCGATGAGCTGTCGAGTCCTTCAAGGCGTCCTTCCACCACAATGATGGTCAGCTCGCCATTTTTCAGGTCCTGCTGCGGCAGGTAGGCGCGGGTGGTGACGTAGCCGCGATGCAGGTAATGATCAGTGAGACTTTTGAGCACTGCGTTGAGTTGAGGCACCCCCATGCACCGCCCCTGCCAGGGTTCCAGCAGCGCCTGCCGCTGGGCCGCCGACAGCAACGCAGCGCCTTCGACATTGATGCGCGTGAGGGTGATGCACTGGCCGTCGTCCAGCGGCGCGGGGGCGGTTGGTGCAGTGATCTGGCCCGGCAGGTGTTGCAGGTCCTCAAGGCGGCGACGCTGTTCCTCCAACACTTTTTGCTGACGTTCGCGGGCCAGTTCACGGTCGCCGGGCGACACGGTGGACGCGGCATAAAGCGGACCTGAAAGCAGCGCCATCCCCAGCAGCGCAGGTCGGAAAACAGCTGGCATCCCTTCACCCTCACACAGGTACTCAAATGGAAAGAGCACCCATGCTGCCGAGGCTGAAACGCTTAAGGAAAAGAGGAAAAGTTACAAAAAGTTCGGCGTTTTTGACGGCGTCGCCCTGCCTGTCACACAGCCGTTCGAGGACTGTCAGAGGCTTCCGAACAATGTAAGTCGAAGGAAGAAATCGGATAGGCAGTGAGACTTGAAAAGCGTGTTTCCTGGTTTTTTCATACGTTAAAAATCTCTTCCCCTACAAACAAAAGAGAAAATTCAGAGAAGATAAGAAAGGAGGTCTGTCAGAGGGGAAAGACCGGTCGCTCAGCCCATGAGCACACAGGCATACCTGAAAGCGACAGGCGCAGAACAACGGGTGATCGCGGCTCTTTTACAGCGTAAAAATCGGAGTTACCCGACGAGCGGCAGGCCTCAACTCAACAACACCACCCCACCCGGCAACTCCGTACACTTGGCCCCATACGCGTCCCGAATCAACAGCGCCACCCCTGCCAACTGCTGCAGGCTGAACCGCGCCTGGACGCGCCGTTGGCCGAGTTGCTTGTTGAGCAGCACCAGCATCCCCGGGCGGTAGCGGTTGATCTCATCCACCACCGTGGCCAGGGTGGCGTTGTTGAAGACCAGCACCTGTTCGCGCCAGGCCACGACCGCCTGGGTGTCCACCACCACCGGTTCGCCCAGGCCGGCCGCGTCGTAGCTCAGTTGCCGGCCGCTTTCCAGGCGCACGCTGCGCCCGGCCACGGCCACCGACAGCCAGCCCTCGATACAGGTCACGCACACCGTGCGGTCGGTGTTGCGCAGATTGAAACGTGCCTGCGCCGCGCTTACCCAGCCTTCGCCCGCCAGCACCTTGAGCGGTTGTGCGGAATGGGCGATCACCTCGACTTCGCCTTCGAGCAATTCAAGCCCCTGGCCCACGCGGCTGACGCGCGTCTGGGTGTTGAGTTCCAGGCTGACGCCGTCGCTTAACAGCACTTGGCGCTGTTCGCCAACTTCGGTGCGATAGTCCGCCGTGAGGCCGGCAAAACCACCGGGGGAGCCGACCTGCACCATGAGCATGGCGGCCGATGCGGCAATCGCGCCGCCCAGGAACGCCCGGCGCCCAAAGCTGCGCGGCTGCGAGACTTGCTCAAGCGCCGGGGCCAGTTGCTGCCACATCGCCTTGGCCTGCTCGAACGCCTGGGCATGCTCGGGGCTTTGCGCACACCAGGCCTTGAGCGCCTTGGCATCGGCCACGGTGGCGCGGCCCGAGGTCAGCAGGACCAGCCAGTCGCGGGCTTCGTCGTGCAGGGGGCTGGCGGCGGATTGCCGAGTGGCACTGAGGCTAAAAATGTTCAAGCGCGCAAATACTCACGGTTTTATCAGGGACTCGACTCTAAGACGGTTTTCCGGCCCCGGGACCGAACCGCTGGATCACTTTTCTTTCCAGGCGCTTGGCGCAGTGGCCCAGGGCGGCCTTGATTTCCTTCTCGACCATGCGCGTGGAAATGCCGAAACGCTGGGAGATTTCCAGGTGCGGGGCTTCTTCCAGGCGGGCGGCGATAAGGATCTTGCGGCGGCGGGCCGGCAGTTCGTAGAGCGCCTTGACCAGGGACTGGATTTCTTTCTGGCCGCCCACCACCCGTGACGGGTCCTGGGCTTCGTCGGCGCTTTGCAGCAGTTCTTCCACCTCGCTGCCGGTGAGCAGGCGCGCGTCGGCCTGGCGGCGGTCGGCGGCGATGTTCAAGGCCATGCGGTACAGGTAGGCATTGGGTTGCGTCAGGTTGGGCGGCACTTCCATGCGGTCGACCCGCAGGTAGGTTTCGTGCAGCACATCGTTGGCCAGGTCCTCCGAGCCCAGGCGCTTGCGCAAACGCACCTTGAAGTCGTCGTAGGAGGCCAGGAACAACCCGACCATCGTACTGTGCCCGGTATTTTTCATCCGCCCCAGGCTCCGTTTGCTGCTGTGCATTCCATGCGCATTCCTGTGGTGTCGGGCATCAAAAGTAAAGTCACCGGTTGACGCAGCGAGCTCGGTGCCGGTCGTTCGACCCGCGTGGTGCCCAGGTTGCGTACCAGTGCTTCATCGCGTTGTTCGTCGCCGGTGGAGCTGACCAACCGACTGTGTTCGATCAGCCCTTGGGGATTGACCCACACCTGTACCAGCGCGCGAAAACTGCCGGGCCGGGTCAGCGGCGAGCGGCACAGGCTGGTCTCGATGGCCTGCTGCAAGGCCGTGGCGTAGCTGTTGTTGATCCGTGCGGCGTTGCGTGCCGCCGCACCACGGGTGGCAGGCGGCTGGCTGACCGCGGGCAACTGCAAGGTGAACGCATCATCGCGTGCATAACGCGCCATCAGGCCACTCCCCGTCAGCAACATCGCCAGAGCCTCCTGCGCCGTAAAACGCCCGCGCACACTGATGGAACGCCGGCCCCGCGTCAGTTCGCGGTCGACCAGCACCGCCATTCCGGTGGCGCGGCTGTACGCTTGCAGTGCATGTTCCAGGTCCTGCGCCGGCAGGTTCAACAGCAGCAGCGGTGACTCCGCCTGCGCGACGCGACCACCGGCCAGCAGCAACAGCAAGACCAGGGCGCATACGGCGCGCCTCCAGCCCCCCTGTTCACCCCCTGCTCTGCATCGCTGCACGGCCGACGCGCCCTAGAAAACCGTCATCCTGAGGCCAATTTATGAACCTGATGTTACGGTGATAGCAAAAAAAACATCACGGTGACGAGAGGCCCGCTGCACTAGACTTGCACACCAACCGGCCCACCCCCTCGGGCCCGCCAGGAGGCCTTGATGAAACGCTTACCGCTCCTCGCCAGCCTGTTGCTGTGCACGGCCCTGCCCTTGCACGCCCACGCCGGCAACTGCGCCGACGTCTCGGTGGATGGCTACAAGGCGCCCGACTATGGCTGCCTGAGCCAGCAGATGGGTAACGATACGAATGCGGCCAAAGCCGCGAAGAAAAACCGCGAGGCGCAAGGCATTGCCGTGGAAAAACGCCAGCCGAACAAGCTCGGCCTGGCCACCCCGGCGGCGACCAGCGTGCGCATGGGCAATACCTTCGGCACCTCGGTGAAGCCGCAGCGGCCTTGAGGTGTTCGATGACCGTTTGAGCAACACAGCACCCATGTGGGAGGGGCATAGGTATCTACACAACTTTGTCTAAACGCTGTCCCCCCGGCAGATAGAGCTGTTGTGGTGAGCGGGGCAGCCCAGCGCGGGGCAAGCCCGCTCACCACCACCACCACCACCACCACCACCACCACCACAGTTACAGCGTTCCCCCTTAACTGACGGGCATCAGGGCAAGCCCCCTCCCACATTGCCCCCAGTGTTTGCCGGAGCAGTTTTCAAGCCGCGTGGCTTTCCTTTTTCAAGCTGTCCATATCGATCACGAACCGGTACTTCACATCGCCCTTGAGCATGCGCTCATACGCCTCGTTGATGCCCTGGATGTCGATCATCTCCACGTCCGAGACAATCCCGTGCCTGGCGCAGAAGTCGAGCATGTCCTGGGTCTCCTGGATCCCGCCGATCAGCGAACCGGCCAGGCTGCGGCGCTTGAAGATCAGGTTGAACACCGTTGGCGACGGGTGCGGGCTGTCGGGGGCGCCGACCAGGGTCATGGTGCCGTCGCGCTTGAGCAGGTTGAGGAACGCGTCGAGGTTATGCGGCGCGGCGACGGTGTTGAGGATGAAGTCCAGGCTGTTGGCGACCTTGGCCATTTCGTCCGGGTTCTTCGACACCACCACCTGGTCGGCGCCCAGGCGCAGGCCGTCTTCGCGCTTGTTGGGCGAGGTGGTGAACAGCGTGACATGGGCGCCCATGGCATGGGCGATCTTCACCGCCATGTGCCCCAGGCCGCCCAGGCCCACCACACCGACCTTCTTGCCGGGCCCGACCTTCCAGTGGTGCAGCGGCGAGTAGGTGGTGATGCCCGCACACAACAGCGGCGCGACGGCGGCCAGGTTGGAATCGTCGTGGGAGATGCGCAGCACGAACTTCTCCTTGACCACGATGCTGTCCGAATAGCCGCCAAAGGTATTTTCACCGCCGAACACCGGGCCGTTGTAGGTGCCGGTAAAACCGCTCTCGCAGTATTGCTCCTCGCCCTCGGCGCAGGAGGCGCAGTGCTGGCAGCTGTCGACCATGCAGCCGACGCCGGCGAGGTCGCCGACCTTGAATTTCTTCACATTGCCACCCACCGCCGTCACGCGGCCGACGATTTCGTGGCCGGGTACCGACGGGTACAGGGTGTTGTTCCACTCGTTGCGCGCGGTGTGCAGATCGGAGTGGCACACGCCGCAGTAGAGGATGTCGATCTGTACGTCGTCCGCCCCCGGCGCGCGGCGCTCGAAGGTAAAGGGCTTGAGGGCATCCGTGGCGTTCTGGGCGGCGTAGCTGTAGGTCTTGGCCATTTCGTTCACCTGTGTGATCTGACGGTAGAGGTCAGTGGACCAGCATAGACGCTGAACCGTTCAACCGAGCACGTTTGTACAATTTCCATCGCGTCCCTGCCCCTAACCTCACGGCTTTCAATCCCGTAGAAGTGCTGGAGAGTGGGCATGGGCAGCAAAGCAATCAAGGTATCGGTGGCATTGACGCTGCTGGCGAGCGCAATGATGGGCAATGCCTTCGCGGCAACCCCGAGCGTGGCCGTGGCGCCGCAATACGACACCAGCCACGTGTATGTGGCCCCGGCGGATGTGGACCGTTTCGCCCAGAGTTTCCTCGCCACCTTTGGCGGCAAGAGCACGCCCCAGGTGGTGGTGAACGTGCTGCCGGTGCCGAGCAGCACCACCTCGCAACTGCTGCAGACGCCGGCGGGCACGGTGTCGCTGTTCGGTTTCACCACGCCGATCCCGCACCCCTTCGGCCAGGAACGCAACGGCTACCTGGTCAAGGACATGGACGCGGCGCTCAACGCCGCGCGGGAAAACGGCGCCGCCGTTATCGTCAGCGACTTCCCGGACCCGATTGGCCGAGACGCCGTGGTGCAATGGCCGGGTGGCGTGAACATGCAGCTCTACTGGCACACCAAGACCCCGGACTACGCGGCGTTCCAGACCGTGCCGGAAAACCGCGTGTACCTGTCCACCGATCGCGCTGACGCCTTTATCAAAGCGTTCCTGGGCTTCTCCCACGGCAAGGTCCTGGCCGATGACAAACACGCGCCTGGCGTCGATGTGGGTCAGGCCACTGGCACTTACCGTCGCGTCGATATCGAGTCGCCATTCGGGCGCATGGCGGTGCTGGTCACCAACGGCCACCTGCCCTACTCCTTCGGCCACGAGACCACCGGTTACCAAGTGCCTGACCTGACGGCCACCCTGGGCAAGGCCACCGGTTCCGGCGCCAGGGTGTTGGTGCCGGCCTTTGACAGCAAGGGCCGTCGCAGCGCCGTGGTTGAGTTCCCCGGCGGCTACGTCGCGGAAATTCACCAGCTCCACGCCACAAAATGATTCGCCGCACAGGCTGGGGCCTGGCCGTGCTGTGGCCGCTGCTGGTCGGCAGCGCCCACGCCGACGAGCAACCGGCACGACCGGCCATCAAGGCCAACCGCTGGCAGGAGGACTGGTCGGTGCTCAAGGATCCGGCGTTGCGCACGCAGCTGCTGGACAGCTTGAAGTACATCCCGCTGTCCAGCGCCAACCCGTTCACCTATTTGTCATTGGGGGCGACGCTGCGCGAGCGCTTCGAGATGAACGATGCCAGTGGTTTTGGGGTGAAGGGCGTGAAGCGTGATCGCTACCTGATCCAGCGCTTCCAGGTGCACGCCGACCTGCACTTGAACGAACACTGGCGGCTCTTCACCCAACTGGAAGACGTACGCGCCTACGACAAGACCACGGTCGGCGGCGCCGATCAGAACCGCGTCGATCTGCGCCTGGCCTTCGCCGAATACGTCAATGCCTTCGGCAGCGGCACCCTCAAGGCCCGTGTCGGGCGCCAGGACTTCGCCTTCGACTTGCAACGTTTCATCTCATCGCGGGACGGCCCGAATGTGCGGCAATCCTTCGATGCGCTGTGGGCCGATTGGGAGACGCCCAACTGGCGCTTTATCGGGATCGCCAGCCAGCCGGTGCAGTATCAGGACGATCGGCACTTCGACGACACATCCAACCGTGACGCGCGCTTCCACATGCTGCGGGTCGAGCGGCTGGTGGGCGGCAAGAATGAGCTGTCGGCCTACTACGGCGTGTACGAACGCAGTGCCGCGCATTACCTCGACGCGGACGGCGATGAAACCCGCCATCTGTTCGACGCACGCCTGGGCGGTGCGGCCCAGGGATTCGACTGGGACATCGAAGCCATGCTGCAAAGCGGCTCGGTGGGCAGCAAGGATATTCGCGCCTGGGCCGGTGGCAGCCGCACGGGGTACACCTTCGAGAGCCTGACGTGGAAGCCGCGCATCGGCCTGCAGCTGGACATTGCCTCGGGCGACCGCAAGACCGGGGACGGCACCGTCGGCACGTTCAACCCGCTGTTCCCCAACGGCTACTATTTTTCCCTGGCCGGCTATACGGGCTACAGCAACCTGATTCACGTCAAACCGTCGATCACCGTCAAGCCCATCGACAAGCTCAGCGTGCAGACCGCCGTCGGACTGCTGTGGCGCCAGACCACCAGCGACGCGGTGTACACCCAGCCGAACCTGCCCGTCGCCGGCACCGCAGGCCAGGGTGAACGCTGGACCGGTGCCTATGGTCAGCTGCGTACCGACTATGTGTTTACGCCAAACCTCACCGGCGCGGTTGAAGCGGTGCACTACGCGGTCGGCCGCACCTTGCGCGATGCCGGCGGCGATGACAGCAATTACCTGGGGGTCGAGCTCAAGTTCAGTTGGTGACCCCAGGCAAGCACACCCGTACAAGCCCCCGGCCCGGTTTCGGGCAATAGTGAGGCTGGTTTTTCAGTCCCTCAATCAAGGAGTTTTCCATGAGCACATTCGTTGCCAAAGACGGTACCCAGATCTACTTCAAGGATTGGGGCAGCGGTAAGCCCGTGCTGTTCAGCCACGGCTGGCCGCTGGATGCCGACATGTGGGAATACCAGATGGAGTACCTCAGCAGCCGTGGCTTTCGCACCATCGCGTTCGACCGCCGTGGCTTTGGCCGCTCGGACCAGCCGTGGACCGGCAACGACTATGACACCTTCGCCGACGACATCGCGCAGTTGATCGAACACCTGGACCTCAAGGAGGTGACCCTGGTGGGCTTCTCCATGGGCGGCGGCGACGTCGCCCGCTACATCGCACGCCACGGCAGTGCACGCGTGGCCGGCCTGGTGCTGCTGGGCGCAGTGACGCCGATCTTCGGCCAGAAGCCCGATTATCCCCAGGGCGTGCCGACCGAAGTGTTCGACGGCATCAAGGCCGGGTTGCTGAAAGACCGTGCGCAGTTCATCGCTGACTTCAACACGCCGTTCTTCGGCATCAACAAGGGCCAGGTCGTTTCCGAAGGTACGCTGACCCAGACCCTGCAGATCGCCCTGCTCGCCTCCCTCAAGTCCACGGTCGATTGCGTCACGGCGTTCTCGGAAACCGACTTCCGCCCGGACATGGCCAGGATCGACGTGCCGACCCTGGTGATCCACGGTGACGGTGACCAGATCGTGCCATTCGAGACCACCGGCAAGGTGGCGGCCGAGATGATCAAGGGCGCCGAGCTGAAGGTGTACAAGGATGCGCCCCACGGTTTTGCCGTGACCCACGCTCAGGCCTTGAATGAAGACCTGCTGGCGTTCCTCAATCGCTAAAACACCCGCTCCTTATTTTGGCCGGGCTCGCCCGGCCTTTTTTTGCTCAGGAGAAACGCTGGCTCAGCACCAGGCGCCCTGGCCCGCTGATCAGCAGCGTGGTGAACATGATCAACAGCAGCCAGCCGAATTGCCCTTCCAGCAACGTCCACTCCGGATGCACCACCACCATCGCAATCAACAGCACCGCCAGAATCGGCAGGCACGCCAGGCGCACCAGCACCCCGGCGATGATCAGCAGCGGGCACAGCACTTCGGCGAAAATCGCCAGCAGCAAGGTGGCATGGGCGCCGAGGTGAAACGGGTCCTCGATCTGCTTCAACTGCTCGCTGTAGTTGAGCAACTTGGGCAGGCCATGCACCCATAGCAGGAACAGCGCCCCGCTGCCCCGCAGAAACAACAGCCCCAGGTCCTGGTGTCTTGATTCGTTCATATGCGCTCCGGTGGGTTGACACGTTATCGACGTGAATTGTGTCCACAGCGCGGTACGCACGCTTGCAAGCCTGTGCTGACTAATCCCCCGTTCCGACAAACCCCGCGACGATTTCATCGATCACCGCCCGCACCCGTGCGGTGTGGCGCAGGTCGGCGTGGGTCACCAGCCAGACGTCGTAGGGCAACGGCCGCGTGCGCTCCGGCCACAGGCGCACCAGCCCGTCGCGCTCGCCGGTGAGGATCGGGATTTCGCCGATACCGATCCCGGCGGCGATGGAGCGGCGCACCAACAGGCTGGAACTCAGGGCGGCGACGATGCGCCCACGGCCCAGGGGTTCCGAGACCAGGGTCATGTCCTTCTGGGTTTGCAGGTACGGTTGATAGACCACAAGATCATGCCCTTCAAACAGGCTGCCCGGCTCCGGCGTACCCTGGCGATCGATATAGGCCTGGGACGCAAACAACCCCACCGGCCAGCGCGCGAGACGCCGGGCGATCAGGTCGGGGCTGTCCGGGCGGGTGTTGCGCACGGCGATGTCGGTCTCGCGTTTGGCCAGGCTCAGGAACTGGGTAGACGCGTCGAGCTGCACGCGCACATCCGGGTGCTGGATGTGCAGGCGCGCAATCGCCGGGATCAGGAAGTCGATGGCCAGGGAGTCGGTGGTGCTGACCCGTACGGTGCCGGTCAGGCGGTCATCCAGGCCCTGGATCTGGCGTTCCAGTTCCAGGGCCGAGCGTTCCATTTTTTCCACCGAGTGCAGGGCGGCCTCGCCGACGGCGGTCAGGGCGTAGCCTTCGGAGGTGCGCAGGAACAGCGTGGCACCCAGGGACTTTTCCAGGGCGTTGACCCGCCGCCCGACTGTGGCCTGGTCGACCCCCAATACCCGTGCGGCCCCGCGCAACGTCGACTCGCGGCAAACCGCCAGGAACACCCGTGCATCATCCCAATTCATGCGGTTTCCTTATGCTGCATATCTGCATCACAGCGACGTGTATTCGCTGCATTATTGCATCCAAAAACCTGGATATGCTGGGCACCAGAGAAAAATACCCAGGACCGCCATCATGTTCGACACTCACGCCCCACCCCGCCGCTCCGTGTGGCTGCCGATCTTCGCCGGCCTGTGCGCCAGCCTGGTCAGCATCGGCCTGGCACGCTTTGCGTACACGCCGTTGATTCCGTCGCTGATCCAGGCCCACTGGTTCAGCGCCAATGACGTGGTGTACCTCGGTGCCGCCAACCTGGTGGGTTACCTGATCGGCGCGCTGATCGGGCGGCCCATTGCCCAGCGCACCTCGAACAGGACCGCGCTGCGCATCATGATGGTGGCGGTGACCCTGGCGTTCTTCGCCTGTGGCTTCCCGCTGTCGGTGGTGTGGTTCTTCGCTTGGCGGCTGCTGTCGGGGATTGCCGGTGGCGCAATCATGGTGCTGGTGGCGGCGACCGTGTTGCCCCATGTACCGGCCGCACGCCGGGGCCTGGCCAGTGGCGCGATCTTCCTCGGCATCGGCCTGGGCATCGCCGGCTCCGGCACCCTTGTGCCGCCGCTGCTGAGCCTGGGTTTGCAGCAGACCTGGTTCGGCCTGGGCCTGCTGGCCGTGGTGTTGACCGCCGCCAGCTGGTTCGCCTGGCCTTCGGGCACGCTCCATGAAGACGCGCCGCCATCCGGCGCGGCCGTAGCAACGCCTTCCGGCGTGTACCTGCTGTTCGCCCAATACGCCTTTATGGCCGCGGGGCTGGTACCGGCGATGGTGTTCCTGGTGGATTACGTGGCCCGTGGCCTGGGGGCCGGGGCGCATATCGGCGCGATGATCTGGGTGATGTACGGCCTGGGGTCGATTGTGGGGCCGGTCACCTACGGGTTCCTGGCAGACAAACTGGGGGCGCGCTTGAGCATCCGCGTGGTGCTGGTGGTGCAGGCAATTGCCGTCGGTGCGTTGCCGTTTGCCGGCTCGTTGACTGGCCTGGCGGTGCTCGCGGTGATCCTCGGTTCTTTCCCGCCGGGCATCGTGCCGTTGGCGCTGGCGCGGGTGCACGAACTGCTCCCCAACCATCATCAGCAGCAGGTCGCGTGGAGCCGTGCCACGGTGTCCTTTGCGACTTTCCAGGCGCTCTCGGGGTTTGCCTATTCCGCCCTGTTCAACGTCAGCGGAGGCCAGCATGCGCTGTTGTTCATGATCGCCGCCGGGGCGATAGTGGTCGCCCTGGCCCTGGAACCGGGCATGCGCCTGCTGAACCGCCGGCCGTCCGACGCGGTCCCAACCCATACGCTCATCGCTGCAGGTAATCTGAAATGACGCTTCCCAAAGAAATGACCCTGATCGAAATCACCACCCCCGGTGGCCCCGAGGTGCTGCAACCACGCCGTGCAGATGTACCGGTGGCGGGCCCCGGCGAGATCCTGATTCGCGTGCATGCGGCCGGTGTGAATCGCCCCGACGCCCTGCAACGCGCCGGCAAGTACCCGATGAAACCCGGCATGAACCCGCTGCCTGGCCTGGAAGTGGCGGGCGAAGTCGCCGCGCTGGGCGACGGCGTGAGCGAATTCGCCGTGGGCGATAAGGTCTGCGCCCTGACCAATGGCGGCGGCTATGCGCAGTTCTGCACGGTGCCCGCCAGCCAGGCGCTGCCGATTCCTGAAGGCATGGACTGGATTCAAGCCGCTGCCGTGCCGGAAACCTTCTTCACCGTGTGGGCCAACCTGTTCGGCCTCGGCGATGCCCACACCGGCCAGCGCGTGCTGATCCACGGCGGCACCAGCGGCATCGGTACGACCGCGCTGATGCTGTGCCGCGAATTCGGCATCCAGGCCTTCGCCACCGCCGGCAGCGCCGACAAATGCGCGGCCATCGCCCAGCTGGGCGGCGAGCCGATCAATTATCGCGAGCAGGATTTTGCCGAGGTCATCGCCCAGAAGACCGACGGCCAGGGCGTGGATGTGATCCTCGACATCATGGGAGCCTCGTACCTCAACAACAACCTCAAGGCCCTGGCCATGGACGGTCACCTGGTGATGCTGGGTTTCCTCGGCGGCGCCAAGGCCAACGACGTCGACCTGTTGAGCATCCTCGGCAAGCGCGCGGTGATTACCGGCTCACTGTTGCGTGCGCGCAGCAAGGCTGAAAAAGCCGCGATTGCCGAACAGTTGCGCGAGTACATCTGGCCGGTACTGGAGGCCGGGCGTTGCCTGCCGATCATCGACAAGGTCTACGAATACACCGACGCCGCCCAGGCCCATGCGCGGATGGAAGGTGGGGACCATATCGGCAAGATTGTGTTGCGGGTAGAGTAACCAGCAGGCAACACAAAGCAAATGTGTGAGGCGCAAGCAGCAACCTGTAATGAGCGGGCTTGCTGTGGTGAGCGGGCTGGAGATCGAAGAATTGGTCGGGCAGTACGCCCAAGCGGCGCGCAATGCCCTGGACGCCGGGTTTGACGGCGTGGAAATTCATTCGGCCAACG
>NZ_JAFMZG010000036.1:0-20881 GCF_049132125.1 Pseudomonas sp. NFX5 | reverse complement strand
CTCTTATTGGGGCTGCGAAGCAGCCCCAATAAGAGCGCTGCAGTGTGTCAGGCAGCTCCGGGGCTGTGTTTGGGGCCGCTTCGCGGCCCAGCGCGGGGCAAGCCCGCTCACCACAAAAAGCCCGCTCACCACAGTTAATAGTGTTCCTTCTTAAATGGCTGGCATCAGGGCAAGCCCCCTCCCACATTGACCGCGTTCTTACTCGGAATAGGTGGGGTAGTCGATGTATCCCGCCTCACCGCCACCATACATCCCCTCTTCCCGCAGCGGGTTCAACGGCCAGCCCTTGAATAGCCGTTGCGGCAGGTCCGGGTTGGCAATGAACGGCCGTCCGAACGCAATCAAATCCGCCAGCCCGGCGTCCACCAGTTTCGCGCCGCGTTCAGCGGTGTAGCGACCGGCGTAGATAATGCGACCGCTGAAGGTGCTGCGCACGGCCTCACGGAAGCTGTCGGGCAGCACGGGGGCGTTGTCCCAGTCGGCTTCGGCGATGGACACGTAGGCGATGCCCGACTGTTCCAGCACCTTGATCGCTTCGATGTAGGTGTAGTGCGGGTCTTCTTCCACCAGGCCGATGTACACACGGTCCTGGTCGGTGCCGCTGAACAACGGCGAGAACCGCACGCCCAGGCGCTCCGGCCCGACCACCTTGCTGACGGCTTCGACGATCTCGCGCAAAAAACGCAGGCGATTGTGCAGCGAACCACCGTACTCATCGTCGCGCTGGTTGGCATGGGCCGAGATGAACTGGTTGACCAGGTAACCGTTGGCCGAATGAATTTCCACGCCGTCAAACCCGGCGTCCAGGGCATTGCGCGCCGCTTGGGCGTACTGCCCGACCAATTCTTCGATCTCCAGCACGCTCAACGCTCGCGGCACCGGCGGCTGCATCAATTCGCCGACCCCCGGCCCGGTTTGGATAAAGGCCTTGGCTTGCTGGGCTTGAATAGCCGACGGTGCCACCGGTGCGGCGCCGTCAGGCTGCAAGGCGTTGTGGGACACACGGCCCACATGCCACAACTGGGCAAAGATCACCCCGCCTTCGGCATGCACCGCGTCGGTGACCTTGCGCCAGCCGTCGATCTGCGCCGGGGTGTAGATGCCCGGCGTCCAGGCGTAACCCTGGCCACGGGGTTCGATCTGCGTGCCTTCGCTGACCATGAAACCGGCCGTAGCGCGCTGGCGGTAATACTCGGCCATCAGGTCGGTGGCGATATCGCCGGGCTGGGCGCTGCGCTGGCGTGTCAACGGTGGCAGCACGATACGGTTGTTCAAGGTGTGATGACCCAGTTTGACCGGGGTACTTAAAACGCTGTTAGTCATTGGGGTATTCCAAATTCGAGACGAGCAAAAGCATTGGCGACTGTTGCAAGTCGCCAATGAATGAAAGGGTTAATTAACTTACGCGGTGAGTTTGAGCAGCGCCTTGGCCACGTCACTGGAACTGGCAGGGTTCTGCCCAGTGATCAGCAAACCATCTTCGAGCACGAAGGATTGCCAGTCGGCGCCCTTCTGATAGTTGCCGCCCAGTGCCTTGAAATCATCTTCAATCAGGAACGGCACCACCTCGGTCAGGCCCACCGCCGCTTCTTCCGAGTTGGAGAAGCCGGTGACGCGACGGCCCTTGACCAGCGGCTCGCCATTGACGGCCTTGACGTGACGCAAGGCGCCCGGTGCGTGGCAGACAAAGCCGATGGGCTTGCCGGCACGCTCGAAGGACTCGATCAGGGCGATGGACACCGGCGACTCTGCCAGGTCCCACAGCGGGCCGTGGCCGCCTGGGTAGAACACGGTGTCGAAGTCGTCAGCGTTGACCGTGTCCAGCTTGACCGTGCTGGCCAGGGCCTGTTGCGCGGCAGGGTCGGCGGCAAAGCGGCGGGTCTGCTCGGTTTGCGCGTCGGGCGCGTCACTCACCGGGTCCAGGGGCGGCTGGCCACCGGCCGGGGACGCCAGCACCAGTTCGGCGCCCGCGTCCTTGAACACGTAATAGGGTGCGGCAAATTCTTCGAGCCAGAAGCCGGTCTTGCGGCCGGTGTCGCCAAGCTGGTCGTGAGAGGTCAGTACCATTAATACTTTCATTTTCCAGTGCCTCGATCAGTGAATGTCTGTGTGTCCAGGGCAACCCAACAGCTGTCGGGTCAGCAGCAACGCCTCATCAAACGGCGCGGATGTCCGGGTGATCTTGCTCATGACGCTGGTCCCCAGCCACAGCGCGTACAGGCGCCGGGCCAGGCTTGCAGGGGCTTGGTCGACGTTCAGGGAACCGTCCTCAAGGCCACGCTGTATGGCGATGGCAAGTAAATCGATGGTGCGCGACGTGCCACGTTCCAGCGCCAGGCGCATGGGCTCTGAAAGGTCTGACACCTCCGCACCCAGTTTGACGGCAAGGCACTTGCCCGCATCGGTGCAACCGGTCTGATTGTCGATCCAGGCCTGCCAATAACGCATCAACTTGGCGTGCTGGGATAAACCGGGTTGGTCGAACAGTTGCTGCATGCCGTGCACGTAGTTGTCGAAGTAGGTGTCGAGCAACACGACACCGAAGCCATCCTTGGAGTTGAAGTAGTGATAGAACGAACCTTTAGGCACCTCGGCGGCTTGCAGTATTTCGTTCAAGCCCACCGCAGAAAAACCTTTGCGGCCGACAATCAATTGCGCCGTATCAAGAATGGTCTGCCGTGCACTTTTAGTTTCGCCGCTCATGCTTCACTCCGTCCGATTAGACCAGTCGTCTAGTTCGTTGAGGGAATGTTAGGGACCACGCCAACCCCTCACAATGTCATATGCGCAAGGATTCCGGACATGACCCGAAGTCGGTTGCCGTTTTCCCGGCAGCCGCCGACAATCCACCCTCCCACGCCCCTGGAGACATGCGATGCACAGCGTTGCGCTGATGGTTTACCCGAACTTCCAATCCCTGAGCCTCAGCCTGGGCTCGGTGTTCGAGTGCGCGAACCTGCTGCGTGGAGAGCCCGCCTATGAGTTTCACCTGGTGTCGGAAAGCGGCGGCGCCGTGATGACGTCCCAGGGCTTCTCGGTGAACACCTCGCCCCTGCGGCCCCAAGGCTATGACACGCTGATCGTCAGCGGTTACCTGGAGTTTCGCCTGCCGGAGGCCAACCTGCTGGCACTGGTCAAGGCCGCCTCGGCTCAATCGCGGCGTGTCGCGTCGCTGTGCATGGGCATCTTCGTGCTGGCCGAGGCCGGTTTGCTCGACGGCAAACGCACCACCACCCACTGGATCCACGCGCCGGCCTTTCGCAAGCGCTACCCGGATATCCGCCTGGAAGAAGACAAGCTGTTTATCGTTGACGGCCAGGTATGGACCGGCGCCGGCATGAGTGCCGGGGTGGACATGGCGCTGGCCATGGTGGAGAACGACCTGGGCAGCGACCTCGCCCGGCGCATTGCGCGCAAGCTGGTGATCGCCCAGCGTCGGGGCAGCGAGCAATCGCAGTTGTCTGCACTGTTGGAGTTGGACCCCAAGTCCGACCGTGTGCAACTGGCCCTGGCCTACGCCCGCGAAAACCTCACCCATGACCTGTCGGTGGACGCCCTGGCCGAGGTGGCCAGGCTGAGCCCGCGCCAGTTCAGCCGGGTATTTCGCGAAGAAACCGGGCAGACGCCGGCCAAGGCCATCGAATCCCTGCGGGTTGAAGCCGCACGGGCGATGATGGAAACCAGCCGTCATCCGGTGGAAGTGGTGGCCCGCGAAACCGGCTTCGGTGATCGCGAGCGCATGCGCCAGGCGTTTCTAAGGGCGTTCGGGCAGCCGCCCCAGGCGATGCAGCACACCTTTAATGCAACACCGCCCGCGTAACCAGGTAACTCATCAACTGCGGGTCATCCGCCAGCTCAAGGGCCTGCACCGGGCGCGGCAGGTTATCCAGCACCGTACGCCAGAACGCCTGGGACACTTCGTCCTGGTCATAAAACCGCACCAGCCAATCCGCCTCGCCGCTGCACAACACCTGGGTGGCGATGGCGCGGCCGATGCCTTTGCGACGATAGCGCTTGAGGATAAACAGGTCGGCCAGTTCCAGGGCGTCGATGCCCGGCAACTCGCTGCCTTCGATCAGCAGGAAGCCGGCGATATAGCCGTCCACCAGCAACAGGTTGGCGCTCCAGTGCGGGTCTTGCCAATAGCGGTTCAGGTGCTGGTCATGGATGTAGAAACGGCCGTCCGCCTCGACATCTTCCTGCTCCCAGTCCGACGATTCATAGGCGTAGTACTGGTAGAGATTGCGGATCAGCTCGGCTTCTTCGGGGCCGGTCTGGATCAATTCCACGGTGGTTTCAGGCATGGGGCTCTCGGTCAAAAAACGCAGGGCGCCATTGTTCACAAAACCTCGGCGCAGTCCAATAGTGCCGCGAACCTTTCTACTTGCTGAACCGATTGCAAATAGCGGCGAGCCCTGCCGAAGCGCTGAAACATTTCGAATAAACTCCGCCGGCTCGCCACTTTTTCAAGGACACGCACATTGACCAACGTTTGTACCGCCGGCCTGGATGTGGGCTTCGCCTCCCTGGATTACCTGCAGATCTTTATCCTGGGCGTGATCCAGGGCATTACCGAATTGTTGCCGGTCTCCTCCACCGCCCATATGCGTGTGGTGCCTGCCCTGCTCGGCTGGCAAGACCCCGGTTCGGCGTTTTCGGCGGCCATGCAGCTGGCGGCACTGGCGGCGGTGGTCAGTTACTTCTGGCGCGATGTGCGCCAAGTGACCACGGGCAGCATCGGCGCGGTGCGCCGGGGCGACTACAACGATCCATGGTTCAAGCTCGCGGTGGCAATTGTGTTGGCGACCATTCCGATCGGGATTGCCGGGCTGGCCTTGTCGTCGACCCTGAACGCCTGCAATTCGCCGCTGCGCGGGCTGCTGGTGATCGGTATTTCCTGCGTGGTAATGGCGGTGCTGCTGGCGGCGGCCGAGCTGCGTGCCCGGCATACCCGCGAGGTCAGCCAGATGCGCCTGCGGGATGCGCTGATTGTCGGGGTCGCGCAGATCGGCGCGTTGATTCCGGGCGTATCGCGTTCCGGCTCGACCCTCACCGCGGCCCTGTTCCTCAACTTCAAACGCGAAGAAGCCGCGCGCTTTTCCTTCCTGCTGGGCCTGCCCGCCATCGCCCTCGCCGGTTTGAAGGAGCTGTGGGTGCTGCTGCATGCCGATATGCCCGCCCATGCCTGGCCGCATTTATTGTTCGGGCTGGTGGTGGCCAGTGTCTCGGCGTTCTTCGCGATCTGGGGCCTGATGAAGTTCCTCGAGCGGTTCTCCACCTGGCCGTTTGTGATCTATCGCGCGCTGCTGGGGGTGTTCCTGATTGTGGCGGTCAGTACCGGGTTGCTGGGTTGATATAACACCCGTCTCAACCCGGCATCAATCTCATGTGGGAGGGGGCTTGCCCCCTCCCACATTTGAACTGCCTTGCCTTATAGCCCGCCCGTACGCTCCGCCAGTGCTTCGAGCAGGTCGGCCGATGGCACGAAAAACAACCCGCCGGTGACCGCCGTGCTGAAGTCGAGCAAGCGGTCGTAGTTGCCTGCCGGGCGGCCGACGAACATGTTTTCCAGCATCTGCTCCAGCGGCTGCGGCGAGCGTGCGTAGCCGATGAAGTAGGTGCCGAACTCCCCGGCACCGGGTCGGCCGAAGGGCATGTTGTCGCGCAGGATTTTCACTTCTTCGCCGTTCTCGTCGGTGATCACGGTCAGGGCGCTGTGGGCATTGCTCGGCTTGGCGTCTTCGCCTAACTCGATATCCGACAGCTTGGTGCGCCCGATCACCTTCTCCTGGGCTTCCACCGTCAGGCCGTTCCAGGCGGTCATGTTGTGCAGGTATTTCTGCACCAGCACGTAGCTGCCGCCTTCGAATCCGGGGTCTTCGTCGCCAACGATAGTGAAGCCCACGGCCTTGCGCCCCACCGGGTTCTCGGTGCCGTCGACAAAGCCGATGATGCTGCGCATGTCGAAGTAGCGGAAACCCTGGACTTCATCCACCACCTTCACGCTATCGCCCAGCGCTGTCATCAGCTGGGTGGCGAGTTCAAAGCACAGGTCCATCTGCTCGGCGCGGATATGCAGGAGGATGTCGCCGGGCGTCGACACCGCCATGCGCCCTTCTACACCGAACTCCCGAAACGGGTGCAACGCCGCCGGGCGCGGCGTGCCGAACAAGCGGTCCCAGGCCTGCGAGCCAAAGCCGCAGACGCAGATGAGGTTGCCCGCCGGCACGCGCTTGCCCACCGAACGCACCAGCCCGGCGATGTCTGCGCACCAGGCGCGCACGCCTTCTTCACTGCCGGGGGCGATGGTGGCGACCATAAAGATCGCGCTGCTGGTGATCGGGTGGCAGACGGACTGCGGTTCAAGAGGCGGCTGAACGGAGGAAGTCGGCATGGGGCAAATCCAGGCTAAGGGCGGGAGTGAACCCGCGCAGGTTAGCAGATCATTTCCGGCACGCCTGCCACACGTCGCGAATCAACGCCTTGAGCTGCAACGCCTCGGCCCAGCGATCACTGATTTCACGCCCATCGGCGCCGGTGATGGCATAGGGCGGCGGGCCCAATTCGCAGGTGAAGGACAGGCTGTGCGGGGTCTCGGGGCGGGCCAGCCAGTCTTCGATCCCGTAACGCCACCACGCGGTAAAGCGCTGCACCCAGGCCTGGTGCTGGGGGAACGCCAGCGACACCTGCACCTGTTCGCTGCTGGCCACACGGCCATGAAAGCCCCAGCTGTGGCGCAGGATCGTGCGGATCTGCTCGTCGTCTTCGGCGGCGCCGGGCTCGGGCAGCTCGCGGCCGACCACGTAGTGAGACAGGTCGGCCAGCAGCTTCAAATCGGGCATCTGCGCCAGCAAGTCGAGGGTGAACAACAGGTCGCTGGTGAGGCGATAGCGGTGGGTTTCCAGCAGCACCGGAAAATCCACCTGCTCGGCCAGGCGTTGCCAGCCTTCGATCAAGCGGGCGGCTTCGGTTTGGGTGCGCGGGCGCACATCGGCTTGCAGGGTGAGGTGGTGGCAGCCGTGGCGGCTGATCACATCCAGTGCCGCCGCCAGGTCGTCGACGCTTTGCGGGAACAACTGGCCTTCGATCTGCAGGCCCCGCGCCGTGGCGGCGGCGTGCAGGCGCGCGACATCGGCGGCGTGCCAGTAGTGATCGGTAATGCCGTCGAAACCGGCGGCCTTGATGCGGTCGAGTTGGGCCTCCATGGGGCCGGGCTCGGTGTGCATCGCCCAGAGGGATTGGAATACCAGGAGTTGGCGCATATCAGCCTCGCAGCAGGTGTTTGAGGGACACGTCGGGGTCGGCCAGGCTGGCCGCGTTCAGGGCAATGCGCGCGCTGATCAGGCGTTCGCACAGCTTGATGTCCTTGGCCACGCTGTTGCCGGGGCCCCAGCCGCAGGCGCCTTGCAAGCGCTGGTCGGCGTCGAGGTAGAACAGCAACAGACCCGCGCCCGGCAAGGCACGGCTGACGGTCAGCGGCGTGATCACGCCCACGGTCTGCAAGCCCCAGTCGTACTGGTCGGACCAGAAGCCGGGCAGCGCTTCGAACGGCTCATCACGCCCGAGCATGTTCAGTGCGGCATGCCGCCCTTGGGCCTCGGCATTGCGCCAGGTTTCCTGGCGCTGGTACTCGCCGCCGAGGCGAAACTCGCACACGTCACCTGCCGCGTAGATGTCCGGCGCGCTGGTGCGCAGATGCGCGTCGACGCGAATGCCCTGCCCCACCTCCAGCCCCGCCGCCACGGCCAACTCGATATTCGGTTGCATGCCGATGCCGACCACCACCAGGTCGCAGGGCAGTAACTGCCCGTCCACCAGTTGCACCGCCTCTGCATGGATCGACTCCAACGCCACATTCAAGCGCACGTCGACACCCTGTTGGCGATGCACCTGCAGCAGCGCTTCGGAGATGACCGGCGCCAGCACCCGGCCCGCCAAGCGCGGCCCGGCTTCGAGCACCGTCACCTCGCAGCCCAGGCCCCGTGCCGTGGCCGCGACTTCCAGGCCGATAAACCCGCCGCCGACAATCACCAGCCGCGCTCCGGGTCGCAACGCGGATTTCAGCGCCAGCGCTTCATCATGGGTGCGCAGGTACAGCACGTTGGCCTGCGCCTGGGGCAAGCGTCGCGCCCTGCCGCCGGTGGCCAGCAACAGGCCGGCGTAGGACAGCCACTGGCCGTCAGCCAATTGCAGGCGGTGTTGCGGCGGGTCCAGTTCGCGGACCGGGTTACCGGCGATGTGTTCGATGCCCAACTCGGCGAGCCGGGCGCTGTCGCACAGGCTGCAGCCGGCCAGGTCCATGCTGCCCTGCAACAGGCCCTTGGACAGCGGCGGCCGCTCATAGGGCACGTGCGGCTCGTCGCCGATCAGGATCAGGCGTCCGCTGTAGCCTTCCTCGCGCAGGGTCAGTGCCGCGCGGCCACCGGCATGGCCGGCGCCGACGATGATCAGGGCGGTGTTCATCATCAAGCCGTGACGGCGAGCAACACCCGCCCCGCTTCGACCCGTACCGGGTAGGTCTTGAGGTTGACGCACACCGGCGCGCCCAGGGCCTTGCCCGAGCGGTAATCGAAGCGCCCGTTGTGCTTGGGGCACTCGATCACATGGTCCATCACCAGGCCGTCGGCGAGGTGGATTTTCTCGTGGGTGCACAGGCCGGCGGTGGCGAAAAACTCATTGTCCGCCGAGCGGAACACCGCGTAGGTGTGCGCCCCGTGGTCGAAGCGCAGCACGTCTTCCGCGTCTATTTCGCCCACGGCGCAGACGTCGATCCATTGATCGTTCATGGCGTTTTCTCTTGTTCTTGGGTGGGATTCAGCCGGCAGTGGCTTCTGCATGCATCGGGGCCCTGGCGGCCGGTTCAGCGCTGGGGCGGATGGGACGCTGGACGAAGTAAGTCGGATCGCTGCGCTGCTTCCAGATCGTCGGAAGGATCTCCTTGTACGCCTCGAACAGGTTGGCGTACGGCGGCGGGCAGTCGCTGCGGATCTCTTCGTGCAATTGCGCCAAGGCGTGGTAGGGCACCATCGGGTACATGTGGTGTTCGAGGTGGTAGTTCATGTCCATGTAGATAAAGCGCAGCACGCGGTTCATGTAGATGGTGCGGCAGTTGCTGCGGTGGTCGAGCACATCTTCGGCCAGGCCCACATGCTGGGTGAGGCCGAACACGTAGCCGAGCCAGGCGCCGTAGATACTTGGCAGCCCAACCAGCATCAGCGGCAACCAGCTGTGCAGGTACAACGCGGTGCCGATCACCAGCGCATAAATACCGACCCAGATACGCGCGGCGCGGAACACCTTGGGCCACTCGGATTCGGGGATGAAGTCCGCCTCCTGGGCACTCATCTGGCCGATGGCATGGCGCGCCACACCGCTGAAGGTCTTCCAGGCCAGGGGCAGGTTGAACAGGCTGAGAAACATCATCGGCAGGCTAGGCGGGCGTGGCTCGACGATCTCCGGGTCGCGGCCGACGACGATGGTGTCGGTGTGGTGCCGGGCATGGCTCCAGCGCCACACGTGGGGTTCGAAGATGCACATGAAGCTTGCGACCTGGTACAGCACGTCGTTCATCCAGCGGGTCTTGAACGCGGTGCCGTGGCCGGTTTCGTGCCAGCGCGGGTTGGACGCGGTGCCGTACAGCACGCCATAGGCGAGGAAGAACGGCACGCAGGCCCACGTGCCCCAGAACCAGTAGCCGCCGAATCCGGTGGCCAACAGCGCGGCCGCCCAAATAGCAGTGTCGAGCAAGGCCGGGCCGTCGCGGCGTTGCATCAGTTCTTTCATGCGTTTACGGGAAATCGGCGATTGGTACCAACTGGCCGAGACCAGGCCTTTTTCCGCCGCGCGGGCAGCTTCGGGGCCGGTGAGGCTGTAGTCGCGCCGAGCGGTGTGAGCGGTGTGTTCAGGCATTGTTATTGTTCTCCGCAAGCGAGAGGTTTCAGGTGCTTTGCGAAACCAACGATAGAGCGCGGCTAAATCACCCTCAAGGCCTTGAATCCATTCCCTATCAAGCTATCATCCAGGCCCAGCGGGGCTTGATAGTTTTCTATCAAGACGCTCAAGGGGGCTGTCATGAACAACAATAAACGCCCGACCATCGCCACCGTCGCCGCCCATGCGGGCCTCAGCGTGGCCACCGTCGACCGCGTGCTGAATGCGCGCGCGCCAGTCAATCCGCAGACGGCCGAGCAGGTGTTCCAGGCCGCCGAAGCGGTGGGCTATTTTGCGGCGCGGCTGATCGGCCAACGCATACGCGAACGCCGGCCCACCTATCGCTTCGGCATCCTGCTGCTGGGCACCGCCCAGGCGTTCTATGCCCACCTGGCGCAGTCGATCAGCGAGGCGGCGCAGCATCACGCCAGCGCCAACCTGACCTGCCAATTCGACTACATCAACGACCGCACACCCAGCGCCATCGTCGCGCAGATCGAGCAACTGGCCGTGCAGTGCGACGGCCTGGCGGTGGTCAGCTTCGCCCACCCGCTGATCAACGCCTGCCTGGCGCAGATCCGCGAGGCCGGCGTGCCGGTGGTGGCCCTGCTCTCGGATATTCATGAGCAAGCCCTTGAACCCTACGTGGGCCAGGACAACCACGTGGTCGGGCGCACCATGGGCTGGCTGCTCGCCCGCACCTGCGGCGCCCGCAAAGGCAGCGTGGGGATCCTGCTCGGCGGCCATCGCTTCCTCGGTCACCAGGCACGGGTCGAAGGCCTGCACAGCTACCTGGCCGAACACGCCCCGGGGCTCAAACCGCTGGAGCCGCTGATCAACCTGGACAACTGCGACATCACCGAAGAAGCCACCCTCGACCTGCTCACCCGCCACACCGACCTGTGCGGCCTGTGCGTGGTGGGTGGCGGTGGCGACGGCATCATCAGCGCCCTGGCGCAACTGCCCAAGCGCCCGGCCTTGTGCTGCATTTTGCAGGAGTCCACGGCGCTGTCACGCCAGGCGCTGAGCCAGGGGTTGATCGATGTGGTGATGGATTCCCAGCCCAGGCAGACGGCGAACGCGCTGGTGCAGTTGCTGGTGGAATTGCAGAGTGCCGAGGGGTTTGATCCGGAGCGGCATCGGGTGTATATCGCGCCGCAGATTGTGACGTCGGAGAACATGTGTGCCTGATACATGGAGATCAAAATGTGGGAGGGGGCTTGCCCCCGATGGCGGTGGATCAGTTAAGTAGATGTCAACTGACACTCCGCTATCGGGGCAAGGGCATCTACGCAACTTTTCAGACCCTGACAAATCTCCCTGTGGCGAGCGGGTTTGTCCCGCGTTGGGCTGCGCAGCAGCCCCAGTCAAGAAGATCGCGGTGTATCAGACACTCTGTAGAGGCTGGTTTTGGGGCTGCTGCGCAGCCCAGCGCGGGACAAGCCCGCTCACCACGACAGCCCTATCCGCCGCGCTTTCAGCGTTGAGCCAACGTTGTGTAGATACCTATGGCTATCGGGGGCAAAACCCCTCCCACATGTCGACCCTATGCGCCGCGAAAATCTGCGGCACTCAACCCGAACCGACTCATCTTGTTGTACAGCCCACCCCGGGACACGTTCAGTTGCCGGGCGGCCAGGCGGATGTTGCCTCCGGTGCTTTTGAGGGCGGCGACGATGGCGTGCATTTCGTGGCTGCTCAGGTCCTGGGCGGGCTGAGGTTCGTGGTGGCGCAGCGTGGCGCGCGGTCTGGTTTCCAGGGGTAGATCGGCCGCCTGGATCAGTTCGCCCGTCGCCAGGTTGGTGGCGCGTTCGATGCTGTTTTCCAGCTCGCGCACATTGCCTGGCCAGGCGTAGGCCGAGAGCAATTCCAGCGCATCCGGGGCAAAGCCCTGTACCGATTTGCGCAGCGAACGGGCGCAGCGCGTGAGGAAGTGCCGCGCCAGCAACGGGATGTCTTCACGGCGCATGCGCAGCGGCGGTACGGTCAGGTTCAGGACGTTGAGGCGGTAGTAGAGGTCTTCACGGAACGCCCCTTCGGCCACCGCCTGGCTGAGGTTGCGGTGGGTGGCGGCAATGATCCTTACGTCCACGGGCCGTGAACTTTTCGCGCCGACGCGGGTAATTTCGCCTTCCTGCAACACCCGCAGCAGGCTGACCTGAGCGTCGAAGGACATATCGCCGATCTCATCCAGAAAGATGGTGCCGCCATCCGCCAGTTCAAACTTGCCCGCCGACCCGCCCCGGGCCGAGCCGGTGAATGCGCCTTCGACGTGCCCGAACAGCTCGCTCTGCACCAGGTCCCGTGGGATCGCGCCGCAGTTGACCGCCACGAACGGACCGTTGGCGCGGTCGCTGGCGTTGTGGATGGCCTGGGCGAACAGCTCCTTGCCGGTGCCGCTTTCGCCGAGGATCAGGGTGGTGGATTCACTGCGACTGGCGATGCGTCCCAGGTGCAGCGCGTCCTGGATCGCCCGCGACGTGCCCTGGATGGTATCGAAGGTGTAGCGCGCCTGGGTGCTGATGATGCGCCGGGTGATTTCACGGATGCGGCGGTTTTCGCGCAGGGACACGATCACCCCGCCCTGCTCCAGCGGGCACACCGAGACCAGGCAGGCGAGCTGGCTGCGGTCGTGCAGGTGGAAGGTGCAATCGAGGTCACGCACCGGCTCACCGCCGCGTAAAAGCATGGCGTCACTCAATTCACTGCGGCCCAGGCGCTGGAAGGGGCTGCCGATCAGCTCCAGCCCCACCCCGAACAGTTGCCGGGCATAACGATTGAGCGCCTTGATGCAGCCACGCTCATCGAGCACCACCAGGCCTTCGTTAAGCACTTCGAGCACGGTTTGCTGCTCTTCCAACAGCGCTTGCAGGGCCATCTGGCGGGAGACCGCTTCGGCAGCCGCTTGTACGGTACCGAGGGTGTGAAAATGAAACCAGCCGGGTTCGGCGGTGAGGGTCAGCATCGCCAGGGTCTGGCCCTGGGCATTCCTGATCGGCGCGGCGGCGCAGTGCATACGGCGTTGGCGCAGGCCGCTGCCGAAGTTCTCCTCGGCCAGCACGTACACCAGGCGGTCTTCGGCCAGGGCCAGGCCGGTGCAGTTGGTGCCCTGGACCGATTCGAGCAGGCGGCTGCCGACGGGGGTGATGTCCAGCCCGCAGAAATACAGGGTGGTGCCCTCGGCGTCGGTGAGGTTGATATGCCCTCGCGGGTTATAGGCCAGCAAACCATGCATGACCTGCGCGGCGGCGGCGATCAGGACGCGGTGGGTGGCCAGGGTGGCAGCAAGATCGTGGGGCGCCACGAAGCGGTACTGGCTGTCATCCGGGTCGATACCCGCCTCTACGCTGCGGCGCCAGGAATCCCAGATCACCTGCCGCACCTCGGCCGGGCGCTGCACCTGCCCGGCCAGGCACGCGCGCCACGCCTGTTCCAGCGCAGCCACCGGACCGTCGTTCAGCGCCGCAGGCCCCAGGGCCGTCAGGTAGTCGAGGTCTTGTACGCTGAACGCCATGCTCATCGGGCGATATCCATGTTCATGTTTTTGACATGTCAGTATAGGCATGTCATCAGAATGAACACATTTTGTTTATTGTATTTTATAAAGTCTTAATTATCAGACAGTTATAAATTGGCATAACCTTTGCTCCAGCCCCTTTGCCAGCCAGGGCTGTCCTGCGGCCAACAATAAAAAGGGGTTATTTCATGAGTACACAGAACATCCGCCTGGGCTTGATCGGTGCAGGTCGCATGGGCAGCTTCCACGGCCTGACCGCTGCGCGACACATCCCTGGCGCAACGCTCGCCGCCATCGCCGACCCCACTCCCGGCCAAGCCGCACGCCTGGCGGCCGAACTGGGGGCAGCCAAGGTCTACACCGACCCGCAACAGCTGCTCGACGACCCGGACATCGACGGCGTCCTCATCGCCGCCCCCGCCCGCAGCCACGCAGAACTGGTGATCAGCGCCGCCCGCGCCGGCAAGGGGATCTTCTGCGAAAAACCCATGGCCATCACCCTCGACGAAGCCGACCGCGCCATTGCCGCCGCGGCCGATGCGCGCGTGCCGCTGCAGGTCGGTTTCAATCGGCGTTTCGCCAAGAGCTTCCGCACGGCCCACCTCGACGTGGCGGCCGGCCGCATCGGCACGCCGCAGTTGTTGCGCTCGCTGACCCGTGACCCGGCACTCAACAACCCGGCCAATTCGCCGCAATGGGTGATCTTCCTGGAAACCCTGATCCACGACTTCGACACCCTGCGCTACCTCAACCCCGGTGCCGAAGCGGTGCAGGTGTATGTGATGGCCGACGCATTGATCGCGCCGGAGTACAAAAGCAAAGGCTTCCTCGACACCGCCGTGGTCGCGATCCGCTTCGACAACGGCGCCATCGCCACCGCCGAGGCCAACTTCCAGGCGGTGTACGGCTACGACGTGCGCGGCGAAGTGTTCGGCAGCGCCGGCATGCTGAGCATGGGCAGCCTCAACGACTCCGACCTGGTGCGCTACCTGGCCGAGGGCATCCAGGCCGACACCCAGCGCATGGACACCGACCTGTTGCGCGACGCCTACATCGCCGAACTCAACCACTTTGTCGACTGCCTGCGCAGCGGCGCCAAGCCCATGGCCAGTGGTGAAGACGCGCGCGCCGCCCTGGCGATTGCCCGTGCCTGCATCGAGTCGTTCGAGACCGGCAAGGCCGTGGCCGTGCAGGGAGCCCGCTGATGAGCCCGTTCAAACTGGCGATCAGTGCCGAGATGGTGTTTCTCGACCTGCCCTTCGTCGAGCGCGTGAAGCGCATCCATGCACTGGGTTTCAGTGCCGAAATCTGGAACTGGACCAATAAAGACATCAGCGCCCTGGCCGCCACCGGCGCCGATTTCACTTCGATGACCGGCTATATCAGCGGCACCCTCACCGACCCCGACGGCATCCGCCAACTGCTCGACAGCGCGCGCGAATCCATCGGCGTCGCCGAGCGCCTGAATTGCCCCAGTCTCAACCTGCACGGCACCGGCCTGGGTGACGGCGGCCTGCCGGTGCAGCCCGTGAGCCAGACCACCGGGCGCATGTGGCTGAGCGCGTGCAAGGCGCTGGAAAAGATCGCGCGCCTGGGTGAAGACGCCGGCCGCGTGTTCCTGCTGGAAAACCTCAACACTGAGGTCGACCACCCCGGCGTTCCGTTCGCCCGCGCCGACGACACCCTGGCGCTGATCGAAGCCGTGGGCAGCCCGCACCTGAAGATGAACCTGGACCTGTACCACGCGCAGATCGGCGAAGGAAACCTGATCGAGCTGATCCAGCGCGCAGGCAGCGCCATCGGTGAAATCCAGGTGGCCGACGTGCCCGGACGCCAGGAGCCCGGCACCGGCGAAATCCACTACCCGGCCATCGCCAGGGCCCTGCACGCCATGGGCTACAACGGCGTGGTCGGCCTCGAAGGCTGGGCCAGCGGCGACAGCGAGTTGGCCCTGGAGCGTTTCCGTCAAGCGTTCACCCTATAACAATAAAAGGAACACCCTCATGCATCGCTATTCATTGCTTGTTGCTGCGTTTTTACTGCTGTTCAGCCAATGGACCTTCGCCGCGTATCGCATCGGCGTGAGCATCGCGCGGGTCGACGATAACTTCATGACCTACGTGCGCACCGGCCTGGAAAATGCCGCCAAGCAACAGGACGTGCAGATCCAGTTCGAAGACGCCCAGGGCGACGTGGTGCGCCAGCTCAACCAGGTCGAAGGCTTTCTCAACCAGAAAGTCGACGCCGTGATCGTGCTGCCGGTGGACACCGCCGCCACCGCCAACATGACCCGCGCCGCCGTGGCGGCCAAGACGCCGCTGGTGTACGTCAACCGCCACCCGGATGAGCGCACCTTGCCCAAGGGCGTGGTCACCGTGGCATCCAACGATATCGAGGCCGGGCAATTGCAGATGCGCTACCTCGCGGAAAAGCTCGGCGGCAAGGGCAATGTGGCGATCATCATGGGCGACCTCGCGCAGAACGCCACCCATGACCGCACCGAAGGCGTCAAACAGGTGCTCAAGGACTTTCCCGGCATCAAGGTGGTGGAGCAGCAAAGCGCCGAGTGGCAACGCAACAAGGGCATGGACCTGACCAGCAACTGGCTGCTGGCCGGCACGCAGTTCGATGCGATTGTGGCCAATAACGATGAAATGGCGATTGGCGCGGCCATGGCCTTGCAGCAGGCGGGCAAGGCCAAGGGCGAGATCGCGATTATCGGCATCGACGGCTTGCCCGACGGTCTGGCGGCGATCAAGCGCGGCATGCTCACGGCGTCGGTATTCCAGGACCCCAAGGCCCAGGCCACTCAGGCGGTGCAGTCGGCGATCAGGATGATCAAGGGCGAGCCGATCGAGTCCGAGGTGTGGGTGCCGTTCGAGCTCATCAAGCCCGAACAGGTGGCGGTGTTCGAACAGCGCTACAAGTAAATCGAAGATAAGGCGATCAAAATGTGGGAGGGGGCTTGCCCCGATGGCAGTGGGTCAGTTGATACATCCGTGACTGATCCACCGCTATCGGGGCAAGCCCCCTCCCACACTTGGATCTCAATCAGTCCAGGTCACTTGCATCATGGCGCTCGGGCAACTGTTCCTCGCCCGACACCCGATTCACCCGCCGCCCACGCTGCACCGCCGGCCGCGCCTCAATCGCGTCTGCCCAGCGCTGTACGTGCTTGTACTCGTGCACCGAGAGAAACTCGGCCGCCCCATACAAGCGACCTTTGACCAACCCGCCGTACCACGGCCAGATGGCGATATCGGCGATGGTGTATTCATCCCCGGCGATGTATTCGCTCACGGCCAGGCGCTGGTCCAGCACATCCAGCTGGCGCTTGGTTTCCATGGCAAAGCGGTTGATCGGGTATTCCATCTTGCTCGGCGCATAGGCATAGAAATGCCCGAAGCCGCCGCCCAGGTAGGGCGCACTGCCCATCTGCCAGAACAACCACGACAGGCATTCCGCGCGGGCCGCCGGCTCGGTGGGGAAGAAGGCGCCGAACTTCTCGGCCAGGTACTGCAGGATCGCGCCGGATTCGAACACGCGAATCGGCTGGGCGCCGCTGTGGTCCATCAAGGCCGGGATCTTCGAGTTCGGGTTGACCCCGACAAAGCCGCTGCCGAACTGGTCGCCGTCGCCGATCTTGATCAGCCAGGCGTCGTATTCCGCGCCGCTGTGCCCCAGGGCCAGCAGTTCCTCGAGCAGGATGGTGACCTTCTGCCCGTTGGGCGTGGCCAGGGAATACAGCTGCAGTGGATGCTTGCCGACCGGCAATTGCTTGTCATGGGTAGCGCCGGCGATGGGCCGGTTGATGCTGGCGAAGGTGCCGCCACTTTCGGCGTCCCAGGTCCAGACCTTGGGTGGGACATAGCTGGATGAATCGGTCATGCTCACTGCTCCTGAGGCGCTTGGAATGGATGAATTCAAAGCGCATCTTACCGATTGGCTCACATCCAGATACCCCACATGGCCGACAGACTTGAAGATATTCTCGCCAATCACCTGAAGGTCGTGTTCTGCGGCATCAACCCCGGCAAGGGTTCCGCCGCCCTCGGCCTGCATTTCGCCAACCGCAGCAACCGCTTCTGGCGCACCCTGCACCTGGCCGGCTTCACGCCCCATGAAATCCGCCCCGAACACGGGCGCACGCTGCTGCACTACCACTGCGGCCTGACCACGTTGGTGGAACGTCCCACGGCCAGCGCGGGCGAATTGGCACGGCATGAGTTCACCCAGGCCGCCGTGGGCTTCGAACACAAGATCCGCCACTGCGCGCCGCGCTTCGTGGCGTTCCTCGGCAAGCCCGGCTACAGCGCGTTGAGCGGCCAACGCGAGATCGCCTGGGGCTTGCAGCCAAAGATGTTGGGCGGCGCGTCAGTGTGGGTGCTGCCCAATCCCAGCGGGCGCAACCTGGCGTTCAGCCTGGAGCAGCTGGTGCAGGCGTATCAACAATTGCGCCGGGCGACGGAGTGCCCTTAATCTCTTGGGCTCGTCAACCTGACAGCAATGGAGGCTTCATGAAACTGATCGGCATGCTGGACTCGCCCTACGTGCGCCGCGTGGCTATTTCCCTGGACCTGTACGGGGTGGATTTCGTGCATGAACCCCTGTCCGTGTTCCGCACCTTCGACGAATTTGCGCAGATCAACCCGGTGGTCAAGGCCCCTACCCTGGTGCTGGACGATGGCACGGTGTTGATGGACTCCAGCCTGATCCTGGAGTACCTGGAAACCCTGGCCCCGGCTGACAGCAAGCTGTTGCCCCGGCATCCTGCGGCACTGGCCAAGGACTTGCACGTTCTGGGACTGGCGCTGGCAGCCTGCGAGAAGAGCGTGCAGATCGTCTATGAACACAACCTGCGCCCGGCCGAGAAGCTGCATGCGCCATGGCTTGAGCGCGTGAGCGGGCAATTGCTTGCGGCCTATGGGTTGCTGGACAAGCAATTGGGCGACAGCGAAGCATTGACCCAGGCGTCGATTACGGCGGCGGTGGCCTGGTCGTTCAGCCAGTTCACCGTGGCATCGGTGGTCAAGGCGGATGCATTTCCCAACCTGCAACGGCATGCCGAAAGGCTGGAGCAGCATCTGGCGTTCAGGCGTTACCCCATCGCCTAAGCACAGCAGTTCAAATGTGGGAGGGGGCTTGCCGCCGATAAGGGTGGATCAGTTATAGAAGTACTGCCTGAACCACCGCTATCGGGGGCAAGCCCCCTCCCACATTGATTTGGGTTGCCTGAACTGACGTGTTCGGCTCAGACCCAGCCGCCATCCACAATAAAGTTCTGCGCCGAACACATCGCCGAGGCATCGGACGCGAGAAACAGCGCCATATTGGCGATGTGTTCCGGCAGTACGCTGCCGGGCAGGCACTGGCTGCGGCTGATCAGTTCCTTGGCGGCATCATCCACCCACATGGACAGCTGTTTTTCGGTCATCACCCAGCCCGGCACCAGTGTGTTCACCCGGATACGGTTCGGCCCCAGTTCTCGTGCCAGCGCGCGGGTCATGCCGTGGGCGGCGGCCTTGCTGGCGGCGTACACCGGGTAGCCGGCGGAGGCCATCATCCAGCCGACGGAGCCGAGGTTGATGATCGAGCCGCTGCCGGCGCGTTTCATCATCGGCACCACGGCCTTGGCGGCAAAGAAGGCGTGTTTGAGGTTGACTGAGATCAGCTTGTCGAAGGTTTCCGAATCGACTTCTTCCAGGGTGTGGCGCACGTCATTGGCGGCGTTGTTCACCAGTACGCTGATCGGCCCCAGGGAATGTTCGAAGCGCCCTATGGCCGCCTTGTAGGCGATTTCATCGGTGATGTCGCAACACACGAACTCCACGGCATGCCCCTGGGAACTCAACAACGCCGCCAGGCGTTCGCCCTGGCTTTGCGCGCGGTCCACAAACCCGACCTTGGCACCCTGCACGGCGAAGGCGCGCACCATGAATTCGCCGATCCCCGAGGCGCCCCCGGAAATCAGTACGGTCTTGCCCTTGAGGTCGGGATAAACGGCGTGTTCAGTACTCATAAAAGGATGCCTCGATCAATTAGTCTTATTTTATTTTACGAAATCGGCTTTAAAGGCTATAAATTCGCTGTCAAACCGACAAAATATCGCTATTAGTAGAA
Source organism: Pseudomonas sp. NFX5 (assembly GCF_049132125.1). Lineage (NCBI taxonomy): Bacteria > Pseudomonadati > Pseudomonadota > Gammaproteobacteria > Pseudomonadales > Pseudomonadaceae > Pseudomonas > Pseudomonas sp. NFX5. The sequence continues at coordinate 1,314 of NZ_JAFMZG010000036.1, read as the reverse complement.
CTATTCCACTCAAAACAACAAAAGGAAGTTCGACCATGAAGCACCCTCGATACCTGCTGTCCGGCCTGGCGCTGTCCATGCTGATCGCCAGCGGCGGCGCCCAGGCGGCCGGCCTGAGCAGCGAGCAAAAACCTTTCGGTAAAACCAACGACGGCACCGCCGTCGAGCAGTACATCCTGCGCAACAGCCACGGCATGCAAGCCACGGTGATCACCTACGGCGGCGTGTTGCAGTCGCTGAAAGTGCCGGACAAAAACGGCAAGGTCGACGACGTGGTGCTGGGCTTTGACGACGTACAAGGCTATCAAGCCGGTACGGCGTTTTTCGGCGCAACCATCGGCCGCTTCGGCAATCGCCTGGCCGGCGGTGCCTTTGAACTCGACGGCAAGCGCTTCCAGGTGCCGCTCAACGACGGCCCCAACTCACTGCATGGCGGCGCCCAGGGCTTCGACAAGCAGGTGTGGAAGGCCGAGCCGGTCAAGGACAAGGACTCGGTCGGCGTGAAGCTGAGCTACCTGTCCAAGGACGGTGAGATGGGCTTTCCCGGTAATTTGAAAACCGAAGTCACCTATCGCCTCAACGACAGGAACGAACTGCACATCGACTACAAAGCCACCACCGACAAACCGACGGTACTCAACCTCACCAACCACAGCTACTTCAACCTGGCCGGTGCGGGTAACGGCGACATCCTCAAGCACGTCGCTACATTGCATGCCAGCCATTACACGCCGGTGAATGCCACCTTGATTCCTACCGGCGAACTCGCGCCGGTCAAGGGCACGCCGATGGACTTCCTCAAGCCCACCCCGATCGGCCAGCACATCAAGGAAGATCACCCGCAGCTCAAATTTGCCGAGCCGAAACAGGGTGGGTTTGACTTCAACTGGGCGCTGGACACCAAGGGCGACGTCAAGCAACTTGCCGCCGAGGTGCACGACCCGGCGTCAGGCCGGCGCTTGCAGCTCTACACCAGCGAACCGGGCGTGCAGTTCTATACCAGCAACTTCCTGGATGGTTCGGTGAAGGGCAAAGGTGGCAAGACCTACCTGCACTGGAGTGGTTTCACCTTGGAGACCCAGCACTATCCGGATGCGCCTAACCAACCGACGTTTGCCTCGACCCGTTTGAATCCAGGGCAGACGTATACCCAGAACACCGTCTTCAAGTTCTCCGCTGATTAACCTGACATCAACCCGCTTCGGTTAACGAAGCGGGCTTTTTTTGTGGTGAGCGGGCTTGCCCCGCGCTGGGGCGCGAAGCGGCCCTGAAACCCGCGACCCGGTTCAGCCTGGAAGAATGCAGTGACTGTGT
>NZ_JAFMZG010000035.1:0-390429 GCF_049132125.1 Pseudomonas sp. NFX5 | reverse complement strand
GCCCTGAAACCCGCGACCCGGTTCAGCCTGGAAGAATGCAGTGACTGTGTTGGGGCCGCTTCGCGCCCCAGCGCGGGGCAAGCCCGCTCACTACAACCGGCTTGTTTACCACCATCAGCGTTGTTTCATGCGGTCGATGACCACCGCCAGCAGCAGGATCGAACCGCGGATCACATACTGGTAGAAGGTGTCGATGTTCTTCAGGTTCATCGCGTTCTCGATGATCGCCAAAATCAACACCCCGGCGATCACGTGACGGATCATGCCGATGCCGCCGCTCAGCGACACCCCGCCCAGCACGCAGGCGGAGATCACCGTCAGCTCGAAGCCCTGGCCGATCATCGGCTGGCCCGAGGTCATGCGCGAGGCGAGGATCACCCCGGCCAATGCGCCGATCAGGCCGTGCACGGCGAAGATCAGGATCTTGGTGCGGTCGACATTCACCCCCGCCAGCAACGCCGCTTCCGGGTTGCCGCCGATGGCCATGGTGTTGCGCCCGTAGGTGGTGTAGTTGAGCAGCCAGCCGAAAAACAGGAAGCACACGATGGTGATCAGGATCGGCACCGGTACGCCCAACAGTTGGCCGTTACCGAAGATAAAGAACTGGTCCTGGGATACGCCCACCGCCTTGCCGTCGGCAAAGATATAGGCCAGGCCGCGCACGATCTGCATGGTCGCCAGGGTGGTGATCAACGCATTGACCCGCAGCTTGGCGATCACGATGCCGTTGATCAGCCCCACGATCAGGCCCATCAGCAACGCCGCGCCGATGCCCAGCATGACGCTGTCGGTGTCGCGCATCACAATCGCCGCCACCACGCCGGCGCAGGCGATCACCGAGCCCACCGACAGGTCGAAGTGCCCCGATGCCAGGCAGAATAGCATGGTGCAGGCGGCAATGCCCACGGTGGAAATCGCCAGGCCCAGGCCACGCATGTTCAACGGCGAAAGGAAGTTATCGATGAGCAAGGCGCACAGGACAAAGATGCCCACCGCCGCCAGCAGCATCGCCCAGTTGTCGAGCAGTGCGCGCATATCGAGGGGTTTGCGTGCCGTCGGCAGCGCGTTGTTTTGAGTGGTCATGGTCTTCTCTCAGTTCGCCAGGCCGCGCGGCAGGGCCAGTTGCAGCAGGTTGGATTCGGTCGCGTGTTCACGGGTCTGTTCGCCGCGCATCGCGCCTTCGCACAGCACCAGGATGCGGTCGGAGATGCCCATCACTTCCATGAGGTCGCTGGACACCACGATCACCGCAATGCCCTGGGCCGCGAGGTTATGGATAATCTGGTAGATCTCGGCCTTGGCGCCGATGTCGATGCCGCGAGTCGGCTCGTCCAGCAGCAGGACCTTCATCGGCATCGACAGCCAGCGGCCGAGAATGGCTTTCTGCTGGTTGCCGCCGGACAGGTACATGATCTTTTGCGCGGCGGTCGGGGTTTTGACCTTCATTGCCTTGATCTGCTGGTCGGCATTACCCTTCTCCCAGCCATCGCGCAGTAACCAGCCGAACGAAGAGTGGGCGCCACGGGCGCTGATATTGATGTTCTCGGCGACGCTGGACAGCGGAATGATGCCTTCCTTCTTGCGGTCTTCCGGGCACAGCAGTACACCGGCGGCGATGGCGTCGCGGGGCGAGCGCAGTTGCAGGGCCTCCCCACATAACTCAAGGCTGCCGGCGCTGGCGCGCTCCAAGCCGCTGAGCAAACGGAACAGCTCCGTGCGCCCTGCCCCGACCAAGCCGAACAGGCCGAGAATCTCGCCCTTGCGTACCTCAAAACTGACCGGCTCACGCAAACCCGGCCCCAACAAACCGTCGACCTTGAGCGCCACCTCGCCGTGCTCGCGCGGGCGGTAGTCGTAGATGTCCTGGATGTCGCGACCGACCATGCAGGTCACCAACTGGTCGTGGGTCAGCGCGCTCATGTCATCGAAGGTGCGCACGTAGCGGCCGTCCTTGAACACCGTCACCGCGTTGCAGATGCGGAACACTTCTTCCATGCGGTGCGACACGTAGAGCACCACTTTGCCCTCGTCCCGCAGGCGCGCGATGATCGCCATCAAGCGGTCGATCTCCCGCGCCGACAGGCTGCTGGTGGGTTCGTCGAAGGCAATCACATGGGCGCCACGGGACAGCGCCTTGGCGATTTCCACCAGTTGCCGCTGGCCCAGGGACAGGCGCCCGAGTTTTTCCTCGGGGTCGATTTCATCCGCCAGGCCCTTGAGGCAAGCCAGGGCCTGCTTGCGCAGCAGGCCCCGGTTGACCACGCCGAAGCGCGAGGGCAAATGCCCGAGGAACAGGTTTTCCGCGACGGTCATTTCCGGCACCAGATGCAGCTCCTGGTGGATCACCGCCACGCCGCTGGCGATGCTGTCGGCGGCGCATTTGAACGCCATGGTCTGCGCGCCGATCTGCACCGTGCCGCTGCTGGGGATATAGGCGCCGCCGAGGATCTTCAGCAGCGTCGACTTACCGGCACCGTTCTCGCCCATCAGGGCGTGTACCTGCCCCGGGTGGGCGGTGAAGCTGATGCCGTCCAGCGCCTTGACCCCGGGAAAGGTCTTGCCGATAGCGTCGAAACGCAGGGCTGCCGCCGTCATTTCCACAGCCCGATCTTGGTCAGTTCTTCCTGGAAGTTGGCGCGGGTGATCAGGGTCACTTCATCCATGGCCGTGTACTTCGGCGGTTCGGTGCCCTTGGTGACCCACTCGTACATCATCAGCGCAGTGTTGTAGCCCTCGATGTGCGGGCTTGGCAGCATGGAGCCGAAGAAGCCGCTGTTGGCCTTCTTCAATTCGCCGATGGCGTCGGTGCCATTGATACCGATACCGATCACATTGGCCGCAGCGAAGCCGGCGCTTTCGGTGGCGCGCACGCCGCCGAGCACGGTGTTGTCGTTCATGCCGCCGATGATCAGGTTTTTCGCACCGCTGGGCAGCTTGACCAGGGCCGAGTTGGTGGCGTCCATACTGCCGGGGACGTCGAGGGTTTTCAGTGCGGCGGTGAGGATGTGGTCTTTAGGGATGCCGGCTTCTTCGAGGGATTTGATCGAGCCGTCGGTGCGTTTCTTGCCGGTGTCGAGTTCATTGAAGGTGTTGATCACCGCGTAGGTGTCCTTCCAGTCCCAACCGCGTTTTTTCGCCTCGGCGGCCATGGCCGCGCCCTGTTTCTGGCCGACTTCAAAGGCGGCCATGCCCAGGTACGGCACGTCCTCCATGAAGTTGCCCTTGGCATCGACAAAGCGGTCATCCACGGCAATCACTTTCAAGCCGTTGGCCTTGGCCTTGGCGACGATCGCCGGGCCCAGGGACACATCCGGCGGGCAGATCACAAAGCCCTTGGCGCCGTTGGCGGCCAGGCTGTCGATGGCCGAGAGGGTTTTCTCGCCATCGGGCACGGCGATCTTGATCACGGTAAAGCCATGCTCCTTGCCGGCTTTTTCGGCAAAGGCCCATTCGGTCTGGAACCACGGTTCCTCGGCCTGCTTGACCAGGAAACCGATCTTCACTTCTTCAGCGGCCAGCAACAGCCCGCTCAAGCTCATGGCCGAGACCGCCACAGCGGCGCAGCACAGGGAACGGATACCACGACGACGATGATTCATACGGGTGACTCCTTGTTGTTGTTTTTAAGTCTTGGGGTTAACCGGCAAAGCGATGGCAAGGCATGCCGGGTACATCGACTTCGATGGCCAGCACCGCGCCGTCCAGAGGGTGATCCAATGGGCTGGCGGCGCTGGTGATATACAAAGTGGTGAGGTTGGGGCCACCGAATACGCAACTGGTGGGGCGACTCACGGGCAACTCGATAATGCGGTCCACCTCCCCCTCGGGCGTCAGGCGCAGCAAGCAACTGCCGTCCCAACGGGCGTTCCAGATGTAGCCTTGACTGTCCATGGCCGAGCCATCCGGCCCGCCGCGCAAGTGCGGCCCGAACCACGGCGTTGCGGGCTCGAGTTGGCCGTCGGCCTGGATCGAATACTGGTAGAGCGTGGCGTCCAGGCTGTCGCCGAAATGCACCTGGCGGCCGTCCTCGCTCCACAGCAAGGTGTTGGGAATACCCAGGCCGTGGAGCAACGGCGTGACCTGGGCATCCGCATCGATGCGAAACAGGCCGCCGGAGCGCCGCGTGATCGGCAGGTCTTCGCCGTGTTCGCCGATGTTGTTCTGCATGGTGCCCAGCCACAGGCGGCCCTGGGCATCGCAGCGCGCTTCATTGCCACGGTTGCCCGGTTGCGGGTCGGCCACGCACAGCAGGGTCAGGGCTTCGGTGGCCAGGTCCAGGCGGTAGACACCGCTGCTCAGGGTCACCAGCGCATCACCGCGTTCACACGGGATAAACGCCGAAACGTGCTCGGGCAACTGCCAGATCTGCAACTGCCCGCCCATCAGGCGCAGGGCCTGTTTGCCGGCGATATTCACCCAATACAGTGCCTGGGTGGGCGCGTCCCAGAACGGACCTTCGCCCAACTGAGCACGGTGCGGAGTAACGGCGATGCACGACATGTTGCCTCCTGATTATTTACAGCGAGTCGCGGGATGGCGTGCCATCCACCAGGCGCTGGATGCGCAGGGGGTTGGCGTTTTTCAACGCGTCGGGCAGCAGGCTGTCAGGGTAGTTCTGGAAGCACACCGGACGCAGGAAACGGTCGATGGCCAAGGTGCCGACCGAGGTGCCACGGGCATCCGACGTCGCTGGATAGGGGCCGCCATGCACCATCGAGTCGCAGACTTCAACGCCGGTCGGGTAGCCGTTGAGCAGGATGCGCCCGACTTTCTGTTCCAGCAGCGGCGTGAGTTCGGCGAACTGTTGAAAGTCTGCCGGTTCGCCAATGATCGTCGCCGTGAGCTGGCCGTGCAGGCCGTGCAAGGCGGCGCTGAGTTGGGCTTGATCAGCCACTTCGACAAACACCGTGGTAGGACCGAAGACTTCTTCCTGCAGCACTTCATCGCCCTCGAGCAACAAGCGCACATCGGCCTTGAACAGCTGCGGTTGCGCCTGATTGCCCGCCTGGGTGCTACCGGCCACATGCTGAATGCCAGGATGCGCCAGGAGTTTTTCCAGGCCTTTGCCGTAGCTGCTCAGGGTGCCGGCATTGAGCATGGTTTGCGCCGGTTGCTCACCGATCAATTGGGCGACCTGTTGGGTAAACGCAGTGAACTGCGGCGAGGCGATACCGATCACCAGGCCAGGGTTGGTGCAGAACTGGCCGCAGCCTTGCACCACCGATGCGGTCAGATCCCGTGCGACCGCTTCCGCCCGCGCTTGCAGGGCCTGGGGCAGCACGATCACCGGGTTGATGCTCGACATCTCGGCAAACACCGGGATCGGCTGCGGGCGCGCCGCGGCCATATCGCACAAGGCGCGACCGCCCTTGAGCGAGCCGGTAAAGCCCACTGCCTGGATCGCCGGGTGCTTGACCAGCGCCTCGCCGACGCCGCCGCCGAAGATCATGTTGAATACACCCGCCGGCATCTCGATTGCTTCTGCCGCACGAATGATTGCATTGGCCACCTGTTCAGCCGTGGCCATATGCCCGCTGTGGGCCTTGAATACCACCGGGCAACCGGCCGCCAGCGCCGCTGCGGTATCGCCGCCGGCGGTGGAAAACGCCAGGGGGAAGTTGCTCGCGCCAAACACGGCCACCGGGCCCAGGCCAATGCGGTATTGGCGCAGGTCCGGGCGTGGCAGTGGCTGGCGATCGGGTAACGCCTTGTCGATACGCGCACCATAAAAATCACCGCGACGCAGCACCGTGGCGAACAGGCGCATCTGGCCGCTGGTACGCCCGCGCTCGCCTTTGATACGTGCGGCGGGCAGCGCGGTTTCGCGGCAGACCAGCTCGATGAAGTGATCGCTCAGGCCATCCAGCTCGTCAGCGATCGCGTCCAGGAACTGCGCACGGCGCGCGGCACTCAACGCACGGTAAGCCGGATACGCCGCGGCGGCGGCCTTGGCAGCGGCGTCGACTTCTTCCGGCGTGGCCTGGTAGAAATCCTGCGGCAAGGTTTCGCCCGTGCTGGCATCGACGCTGTGCAGCTTGACGCTGCCGTTGGCGCTGCGCTGGCCGCCGATGTAGTTGTGGCCGAGGAACTGGGTCATGTTGATCTCCTTAAAGGGGGGTGACTTGGCCGGGTTCAAAGGCCGCCTCGCTGCTGCCGACACCATTGACCAACGGCGCGCCGAACTCGGCCTGGCTGATCTCGAACACATCGCCCGGTTGGGTACGTATACCATCGGCGAATGACAGCGTGGCGGTGCCGAAGAAGTGAATGTGCACATCGCCCGGCTTGAGGAACTGGCGGTATTTGAAGTGGTGGTACTCGAGGTTTTCCAGGCTGTGGCACATATTGGCCTCGCCACTGAGGAATTCGTTCCGCCAGATTTCCTCGCCGTTACGCAGGATGCGGCTGGTGCCGGCCAGGTGCTGGGGCAACTCGCCCACGCGCAGTTCGGGGCCGTAGCTGCAACTGCGCAGCTTGGAATGGGCCAGGTACAGGTAGTTCTTGCGCTCCATGATGTGGTCGGAGAACTCGTTGCCCACTGCAAAACCCAGGCGATAGGGCTGGCTGTCCGGGCCGATCACATACAGGCCGCCGATTTCCGGTTCTTCACCGGCGTCTTCGGCAAACGGTGGCACCGGGAAGGCTTCGCCTGGGCGCACGACGATGCTGCCGTCGCCCTTGTAGAACCATTCCGGTTGCACGCCAGCCTGGCCGGCAGCGGGCTTGCCGCCCTCGACGCCCCATTTGAAGATGCGCATGGTGTCGGTCAAGGCGCTCTCATCGCCGGCCTGCTGGTGCATTTTGTCCCGCGCCGAGGCACTGCCCAGGTGGGTCAGGCCGGTGCCGCTGATGAGCATATGGGCCGGGTCCGGGTGGTCCAGCGGCGGCAAAATCTTCAGGTCGGCCAACAGTGCGGCGTAGTCATGGCTGTCGCCCAGGCCCAGGCTCTCGACCTGCTGCTGCAACTTGACGCCCGCCTCGATGGCGGCCAGCGCCAGTTCGCGCACGCTGCGCGCGGTACGCACTTCGCGCACTGTGGCGCCTTCTACAACGCCGACCCGGCGTTCACCGTTGCTTGACTCGAACTGAACTAAACGCATCAGACTTCTCCCAGATTAAGTACGTGTGGCGCCACGGGCGCTGGCGGCGAATTGATCGGCGGGCAGTACGTGCTTGCGCTCCAGCACGCGGTAGACCACGCCGGTCAGGACCAGCCCGAACACCATGACCGCGGACAGGAAGTACAAGCCCGAGGCGAGGTTGCCGGTGTATTCCTTGAGCGCACCGATCACGAACGGACCGATATAGCCGCCGAGGTTGCCCACCGAGTTGATCAAGGCAATGCCCGCCGCCGCACTGGCGCCGGCAAAGAAGCGCCCCGGCAAGGTCCAGAACACTGCGGTGCAGGAAAACAGCGCAAACGCCGCCAGGCACAGCGCGGCCATTTGCAGCACCGGCACACTCAGCCAGGCGCTGAAGAACAGGCCGATGGCGCCGAGCACATACAGCACCGCCAGGTGGCCGTAGCGATCATTCAAGCGGTCGGAACTGCGCGGGATGATCAGCAGGCCGATGATGCCGAAGATGTACGGCACGGCGGAGATAAAACCGGTGACCAGGTCGGTGCCGCCAAACTGTTTGATCAGGGTCGGCAGCCACAGGCCCAGGCCGTAAATGCTCAGGGTCACCGGCAGGTAGAACAGCGCCAGCAGCAGCACGCGTTTGTCCTTGAGGGCATGCAGCGGGTTGCCGTGGCGGGTCTGGCCGTAGGCTTGCAGGTCTTTGTCCAGCTCGCCGGTGAGCCAGGCCTTTTCGTCGTCGCTCATCCATTTGACCTGCCTGGGGCCATCCGGCAGGTAGCGCAGCACTGGCCAGGTCAGCAGGATCGCCGGGGTGCCGATCACGATGAACAGCCACTGCCAGCCATGCAGGCCGAGGATGCCATCCATGCCCAGCAGGCCGCCGGACACCGGGCCGGTGATCATCATCGCAATCGGTTGGGAGAGGATGAACAGCCCGAGGATCTTGCCGCGATGGCGCACCGGGAACCATTGGGTGATGTAGTACAGGACGCCGGGAAAGAATCCGGCTTCGGCCGCGCCGAGCAGGAAGCGCATCACATAGAAGCTGTGCGGCCCTTGCACGAAGGCCATGCCGATGGTGATCGCGCCCCAGGTGATCATGATCCGCGCAAACCAGCGCCGTGCGCCGAAGCGGTCGAGCATCAGGTTGCTGGGGATCTCGAAGAGGAAGTAGCCAATGAAGAACAACCCCGCGCCCAGGCCATAGGCCGCATCGCCGATACCGACGTCGGCGCCCATGTGCAGCTTGGCAAAACCCACGGCGGAACGGTCCACGTAGGCGATCAGGTACAGCAGGATCAGGAAGGGAATCAGTTTCAGCGTGATGCGCCGAATAAGCCGCAGTTCCTGGCTCATGGGGTCGATCTCCGATTGTTGTTTTTATAGAAGCTCGGGGGACGCCTCTCGCGGAAATCCGCCAGGGTCATACCTCAGTTAAGCCAGACTATATAGTAGGACTATTTGCAAAACAACTCTTCCAAAGCATCGATTTTGCGCTTATGTTTAAGCACGCATAGAACATATAGTCATACAATAAGAGAATCGATCATGTCTGATAAAAAGCCCGGCCTACGCTCCGCCCAGTGGTTTGGTACCGCCGACAAAAACGGCTTCATGTACCGCAGCTGGATGAAGAACCAGGGCATCGCCGACCATCAGTTCCATGGCAAGCCGATCATCGGCATCTGCAATACCTGGTCGGAGCTGACCCCGTGCAACGCGCATTTCCGCCAGATCGCCGAGCACGTCAAACGTGGCGTGATCGAGGCCGGTGGCTTCCCGGTGGAATTCCCGGTGTTCTCCAACGGCGAATCCAACCTGCGCCCCACCGCCATGCTCACCCGCAACCTGGCGAGCATGGACGTGGAGGAAGCCATTCGCGGCAACCCGATTGACGGTGTGGTGCTGCTGACCGGCTGCGACAAGACCACCCCGGCCCTGCTGATGGGCGCCGCCAGTTGCGACGTGCCGGCCATCGTGGTCACCGGTGGGCCGATGCTCAACGGCAAGCACAAGGGCCAGGACATCGGCTCGGGTACCGTGGTGTGGCAGCTCAGCGAACAGGTCAAGGCCGGCACCATTACCCTGGATGATTTCCTCGCGGCCGAAGGCGGCATGTCGCGTTCGGCGGGCACCTGCAACACCATGGGTACTGCGTCGACCATGGCCTGCATGGCCGAGGCACTGGGCACGTCCCTGCCCCACAACGCGGCGATCCCGGCGGTGGATGCGCGGCGTTATGTGTTGGCCCATATGTCCGGCATGCGTGCGGTGGAGATGGTGCGCGAAGACTTGAAGCTGTCGAAGATCCTCACCAAGGAAGCGTTTGAAAACGCCATCCGCGTGAACGCCGCCATCGGTGGTTCGACCAACGCCGTGATCCATTTGAAAGCCATCGCCGGGCGCATCGGTGTCGAGCTCGACCTGGACGACTGGACCCGCATCGGTCGCGGCATGCCGACCATCGTCGACCTGCAACCGTCCGGGCGCTTCCTGATGGAAGAGTTCTACTACGCCGGTGGCCTGCCCGCCGTGCTGCGTCGTCTTGGTGAAGCCAACCTGATTCCGCACCCGAACGCCTTGACCGTCAACGGCAAGACCCTCGGCGAGAACACCAAGGACTCGCCGATCTACGGCCAGGACGAAGTGATCCGCACCCTCGACAACCCGATCCGCGCCGACGGTGGCATTTGCGTGTTGCGCGGCAACCTGGCGCCACTCGGTGCGGTGCTCAAGCCGTCGGCCGCCAGCGCCGAGCTGATGCAGCATCGCGGGCGTGCGGTGGTGTTCGAGAACTTCGACATGTACAAGGCGCGCATCAACGATCCGGAACTGGATGTGGACGCCAACTCGATCCTGGTCATGAAAAACTGCGGGCCCAAGGGTTACCCAGGCATGGCCGAAGTCGGCAACATGGGCTTGCCGGCCAAGCTGCTGGCCCAGGGCGTGACCGATATGGTGCGGATCTCCGATGCGCGCATGAGCGGCACCGCCTACGGCACCGTGGTCTTGCACGTGGCGCCGGAAGCCGCGGCAGGTGGACCGTTGGCCACGGTGAAGGAAGGTGACTGGATCGAACTCGATTGCGCCAACGGTCGCCTGCACCTGGACATCCCCGACGCAGAGCTGGCGGCGCGCATGGCCGACCTGAAACCGCCGCAGAACCTGATCGTCGGCGGCTACCGCCAGCTGTATATCGACCATGTGCTGCAGGCCGACCAGGGTTGCGACTTTGACTTCCTGGTGGGTTGCCGTGGTGCTGAAGTCCCCCGGCATTCCCACTAATTGGGATGCTATGATGCCGCGAATTTAAGTCGGAGCATCCCTGTCGTTATGGATCACCAGCCGTCCAAGCCGCGCAAGAGCATGCATGCCCAGATCGTTCAGGACTTGGGCATGCACATCGTTTCAGGTCGCTTCAAGCCCGAAGAACGGCTGCCCATGGAGGCCACGCTGTGCGAGGAGTACAAGGTCAGCCGTTCGGTGTTGCGCGAAGCGACCCGGGTGCTCAGCGCCAAGGGCCTGGTGTATTCCAAGCCACGGGTGGGTGCAGTGGTGCGGCCGCGCTTGAAATGGCACCTGCTCGACCCGGACGTATTGTCCTGGTTGATGCAGTCCACGCCCCACAGTGAATTCTTCAATACCCTGGCCGGTGTGCGGCGCATCCTCGAGCCGGAGATCGCCGCCATGGCCGCGACCACCGCCACCGATGAAGACATCGCCACCATCGAAAAAGCCTACCAGGGCATGGAAACCGCGCAGACCCACGAACAGCTGCTGCAGGCCGACCTGGACTTCCACCGCGCCATTGCCGATGCCACCCGTAACGACCTGCTCGCCTATATGTGCAACATGCTGTCGTTGCCGCTGCGCGAGTCGATCAACATCACCAACCGCCGCCCGGACATCCAGGGCCTGAGCCTGCCCCGGCACAAGGCGATCCTCACCGCGATCCAGAACCGCGACGCCCTCGGCGCGCGGCATGCGTCGCTGGTGCAGCTGGATGACACGCGGGTGGCGTTGGATACGGTGATGAATGTGCTGACGCCGTTGTAATGTAAACGTAGTCAAATGTGGGAGGGGGCTTGCTGTGGTGAGCGGGCTTGCCCCGCGTTGGGCTGCGAAGCAGCCCCAATACAGTCACTGCATTCTTTCAGGCTGAACCGGGTCGCGGGTTTTAGGGCCGCTTCGCGCCCCAACGCGGGGCAAGCCCGCTCACCACAGCAAGCCCGCTCCCACACTGGCACTGTGCAGGCCGTTAGAGGGTGTAGGCGATCCCTACCTGCACCGTGCGCGGTTCACCTGGGTAGGCGTACACATTGCCGAACGCACCTTCTTCATACTCTCGATTAAACAGGTTTTTCACGTCCAGGTTCAGCCGCACCTTGTCGTTGACCTTGTAGTAGCTGAGCAGGTCGACCACGGTGTAGGCGTCCATCGAGAAGGCGTTGTTGGCGGTCTGCCCGGCCCGTTCATCCACATACTTGCTACCCGCGCCGAGGCCCAGGCCCTTGAGGGCGCCGTCCTGGAACTCGTAGACGTTGAGCAGGCTGAAGCTGTTGCGCGGGATGTTCAGCAAGCGCGTGCCGCTGCGCAGGGTGTTGTCCTTGGTCACTTCGGCATCCACGTAGGCGTAGCCACCGATCACACGCCACTCGGGGGTGATATTGCCCGCCACGTTCAGGTCGAAACCAAGGCTGCGCACCTGGCCGGCGGCGACGCTGAAGGTGGAGTCGAGAGGGTCGGTGGTGAGCACGTTTTTCTTCTCGATCTGGTAGATCGCGGCGTCGACACTCAGTTGACGGTCCAGGGCTTCCCACTTGATGCCCATCTCGTAGGATTTGCCTTTCTCCGGCTCAAAACCACCGCCCTGGCGACTGGCGCCGGTGTTGGGCTTGAACGAACGCGCGGCGTCGGCGTAGACCGCGACGGTGTCGGTGAGGTCGTAGATCACGCCCACGCGTGGGGTGACGGCGTTGTCGCTGGCTTCCCAGCTTTTACCGCCCGGCACGTAGGTGTGGTAGTCGTGCTCGAAGCGCTCGAAGCGTGCGCCGGCGAGCACTTTAAGGCGCTCGGTCAGGGCCACCTGATCCTGCACGAAGGCCGCGTAGGTCTTGAGGTTTTCCTTGTCGTGGGTCGGCGTACGCGTGAGGTTCGGGCGCGCCTGGCCGTAGACCGGGTTGAAGATATCGATTGCATAAGCACCCACTGCGCCGCTGGAGCGCTGGATGATCGACTTGTAGTCGTAGTCTTCGAATTCGACGCCGGTGAGCAAGGTGTGGTCGAAACCACCGGTGGAGAAATGCCCGGTGAGGTTGAGCTGAGTGTCCTTGTCGGTCCACTCCAGTTTGCGGTAGTTGAAGTTGCGGCCCAGGGTGCGACCGTCGGCGGCCAGGCCGTTGGCTTCAATGGCATTGCCTTGCAAGGTGCCGTCCAGCCATTGGAAACCACCGCCCAGGGTCCAGCTGTCATTGAGCAGGTGCTCGAAACGCAGCTGGGCCATGCTGTTGTCGTTGTGCAGTTTGCCGGCGTCTTTTTCACCCCAGAAAGTGTCACGCGAGGCGGTGCCTTTTTGATTGGGGTAGCGCGTCAGGCCACGGTCCAGCGGGTGGTTGTTGCGCATGAAGTCGCCTTCGAAGATCAACTTGGTGTCATCGCTGGCCTGCCAGGTGATCACCGGGGTCACGCCATAGCGTTCGGTTTCGACATGGTCACGGAAGGTGTCACCGCCCTCGCCCACCACGTTCAGGCGATAGGCCAGGCGACCTTGTTCGTCCAGCGGGCCGGAAGCGTCGAGGGTGGCGCGCTGCATGCCCTGGTCATCCAGTTGGCTGCCGAGGGTCACGGTCGGCTCGGCCAGCGGTTGCTTGGACACCACGTTGAAGGTGCCGCCGGGATCGCCACGGCCATACAGCATGGTTGCCGGGCCGCGCAGCACTTCGAGGCGTTCGATGGTGTTGGCGTCGGGCATGTTCGGGTAGCCGCGGTTGATCGGGAAACCGTTGCGGTAGAACTCGCCGGTGGTGAAGCCACGTACGGTGAAGGTGGTGAGCCCCTGGCCGCCGAAGTTGTTGGCACGACCGACGCCACCGGCGTAGTCCAGGGCATCCTGCAAACGGGTGGCGCCGATGTCTTCGACCACATCCTTGGACACGACGCTGATGGACTGCGGGGTTTCATGAATCGAGGTGTCGGTGCGCGTCGCACTCGCCGAACGTGTGGCGTGGTAGCCCTTGACCGGCCCTTGCGCCGTCTCGTAGTCCGCCTCGCCAGTGACATTGGTGGCTTGCAGCTCAAGACTGGCCTTGTCGGCAGGGACAACCTCGGCCCAGGTAAACGGGGAAAACGCCTGAAGCACGCAGAGGGAAATCAGGGTACGACGCATGGATGTTGAACCTAGTGAATGAGCCAGATGGGGCGGCAAACCTGCCAAAAAACGCGGGAATGGTATACCAAGTCATTCGCGTTTGACATAAGTTCTCATTCACTATTTTTCAGGTAACAGCTTTGTATCGATCTGTAGGAAATTGGACGCGAGGCAAATGTGGGAGGGGGCTTGCCCCGATATCGGTGTATCAGTCACAGCAACATCGACTGGTCTACCGCTATCGGGGGCAAGCCCCCTCCCACATTTGGATTTTTATACAACTTTAGAAATGGATCCGATCAGCGATAGCGCTCCAGCCAATGGGCGTAAGGCGCCGGCAAGGTCCAGGAGGATTTCTCCACGCCCAGCTCCTTGGCCGCAAAGTACGCCCAATGCGGGTCAGCCAGGTGCGCACGACCGACCGAGACCAGGTCCAGGTGCCCGGCCTGCAACGCACCTTCCGCCAGTTGCGGCGTGCCAAAGCCCCAGGCCGAGGTCACCGGGATGCCGGCTTCGCGGCGCACGCGCTCGGCGATCGGGCCCATGAAAGCCGGGCCCCACGGGATATTGGTGTCGGGGATGGTGAAACCGACGCTGACGCTCAGCAGGTCCAGGCCGCCGGCCTTGAAGTTGCGGGCCAGTTCGATGGATTCGGTCAGGGTTTGTTCGTCACGGCCGTCGTATTCGATTACACCAAAACGCGCGGTCAGCGGCAGGTTTTCCGGCCAGACCTCGCGCACGGCAGCGAGGGTTTCCAGGAGGAAACGGCTGCGGTTGTCGAAGCTGCCACCGTAGGCGTCGGTGCGCTGGTTGGAATGCTCGGAGAAGAAGCTCTGGCCCAGGTAGCCATGGGCGAAGTGCAGTTCGATCCATTCGAAGCCGGCGTCACGGGCACGGCGGGCGGCGTCGACGAAGTCCTGCTTGACCCGAGCGATGTCGTCCAGGGTCATGGCGCGTGGCACTTGCGGCAGGTTGGCACCGAAGGCGATGGCCGACGGCGCGATGGTTTCCCAACTGCGTGCATCGGAGGCAGGCATATGGTCGTCCCCTTCCCACGGGCGGTTGGCGCTGGCTTTGCGACCGGCGTGGCCGATCTGGATGCCTGGCACCGAGCCGGCGGCCTTGATGGCCTTGACCATGGGCACGAACGCCTGGGCGTGGGCGTCGCTCCAGATACCGGCGCAGCCTGGGGTGATACGCCCCTCAGGCGCTACCGCGGTGGCCTCGACCACCAGCAAACCGGCGCCGCCACGGGCCATGCTGGCCAGGTGCACGAGGTGCCAGTCGTTGACGATGCCGTCATCGGCCATGTATTGGCACATCGGCGGGATGGCGATGCGATTGCGCAGGGTGACGTCTTTGAGTGTGAACGGTTCGAACAAAGCGGGCATTGAGAACTCCGGGAGCGAGTGGATGATTCGATAGTTCGATGGTAATCGAACTATGGTATTCGATGATAGCCCCCTGTTATGATTCGTTTCATGCGAGCCTTTAAACACCCCACCCCGGAAGACCTGACCCTCGAGCGCCTGTTGTACGCGCTGAGTGATCCGGTGCGCCTGGAGATTGTCCGCTGCCTGGCCGGCGTGCCCGAGGCCAGCTGCGGCGAACTGGACGGCGGGCGCCCCAAGTCCAGCATGTCCCACCACTTCCGGGTCCTGCGCGATGCCGGCCTGGTCCACACCCGCAGCGTGGGCACTACCCATATGAATTCATTGCGCGGCGAGGTGCTTGAGGAACGGTTTCCGGGATTGTTGCAGAGCATCCTGACGCAACGATAAAAGCCGGATCAGTCCAGCAGCGCGATCAGCCGCGACTCGATCGTCATGTCCCGCACGTCCAGCACCGCCAACGTCACCGGCAACTTGAAGCGCCGCCGCCCTGCACTGCCGGGGTTTACGTACAGTGTTGCGCCCCGCCATTCGATCAGGGGCTTGTGCGAATGGCCGGTGATCACCAGCCGAGTAGACGTGTCGAGTAAGGCGGGTACGTCGGCGATATCATGCACCACCAGCGTCCGCCATCCGTCCACCTCCAGCATCAGATGATCGGGCACCTGCTCTGCCCACGGCGCGTCCTGGTCATTGTTGCCACGCACCACGTGCAGGGGCGCGATCTGTGCCAATTGCTGAAGAATCTCAGGGCTGCCGATATCACCGGCATGGATGATCTGCCCGCATCCCTGCAAGGCAGCGACAGCCTCAGGGCGCAGCAGGCCGTGGGTGTCGGAAATCACGCCAACTTTCATAGGGCCTCCGGGGTGGACATCGAACGGTGAAACACCGGCGCGCCATCCAAATATACGCGGTCTTTGCCATTGCCCTTGGAGGCGTAGAGATTGCGGTCGGCACGCTTGAGGACCGCCGACATATCGGCCCCGGTCGTAAAGCGCGTCATGCCCGCACTGCAGGTGTAGTGATGGGGCGGCGCGACACTGCAGCGGATCGCTTGCAGCAGGCGCAGCGCGTAATCGGTGGCGAGATCGGGGTCATCGACCAGCAGCAGCACGCCGAACTCCTCGCCGCCAATCCTGCCGAAACTGTGGCTGCCGGGGGTGGATTTCAGGCACGCGGCCATGGCGCAGAGAATCCGGTCGCCGACATCATGGCCGAACTGGTCATTCTTCAATTTGAAACTGTCGATATCCAACATCATGAAGTAACCGGTATCACCGGCCGCAATCAGTTTGGCGAAGCCCTCCATAAAGGCGCGCCGGTTCAGGATGGAGGTCAAGTAATCCGTCTCGGCCAATTCCCGAAACTCACTCTCGACCAGTAACACGGAGCGCAGGTTTTTCAGGTAGTAGACATTCAAGATAAAGCCGATCGACACCGACGCCGCACAAAAAATAAACACATAGGTGTCGACCCCGTCATAAAGGCTCAGCTGAATGTTGGGCCACGTCAGTAACCAGACCAGGGCGGCGCAGACCAGAAAATCCTGGACCACGATAAACAGGATTGCGCTGCTCATCACCAAGGTCACGGCCAGCGGCAAGGCGAACACCTGCAACGCGGGGCGGGTGTGCACCACATAGGCAAAACCTGCGGACAGCAGCACCATGTAGAACCCGCCCAGCGCCCGCCACAGCACATAATGCGTCACCACCCGGTGAACCCCATACACCACGCACAGCCCCAGCGTGACCAGCACCACCGGCCAGCCGAACATCCCCCCACGATCCACCAGCAACACCGCCAGCCAGGCGAAAATCCCGATCAGTTCGGCCTGGGCGATGGCGGGCGACAACAGCCTCTGCATCCGAGGCCTGAGTTTCACATTTGCCGGCATCCCGTCACTCCCTGTGCATGGGTGGCCGGTGTGTCATCGGCATGACTCAGTTGAAGACTGTGCAGGCAGATCGCAAACGAATAGGCCATGAACCGTCTTACCAGCACGACAAAAGGTGGCAGGACCTCAAGTTGCGTCTTGGAATGAATCTTGAAATAGCCCCGCTCGGCCCCCTCTTGCACCAGACGAATGACGTGGGTCTTGGACACCGAAAGTTGCTCAGCGATGGAAAGATAGGACGATGACCTGAAACTTGCGCCCTGGTTATCCCGCGTACACGCATCGTTATAGATCGCCAGCATCAACATATGCCCGGCATCGCGTTTTACCAGCCAATAACAATCCGGTATCAACAGGTCAATGCTCAGGTTACGGCAGAGAAGCACCGAAAACCCTTTGAAATACCGGGCCAGATAGGCGCGATCATCCAACCCGGCCATTGAGGCGCACACCGCGGGTTCGGGGCACATCACGCCCAGCGGCTCGACCATGGACGTGAGCATCGGCCGGATCTCCGCGCAGGCTTGGGACGATGGGCTGAACAGCCGCAGACGGCTGTCGTCCGGATGCCTCGACACCGTCATGAACCCCAGTGCCCTGAACAGCAGGAAGATCGACTCCAGGCTGTTTCGCGAACAGAACCCGCGCGCCACACAAAACGCTTTCACCTCGGACAGCAAGGGGACCGGCTTGGTGAAATACGTGCTCAATAACGTAAAGGACACCATCAAGCGACTGAATTTCAGCGCCGTCTTGTAGAAAAACGGTCTTTTTGAATAGCACTCCAGCAGAGCCGAATAATGGGTACGAATACACCCGTCAAAATCCATATGGCGCTCAAACGCCCGCGCCGACTGTTCAATCGCCAGCTTCAACGAACCACTGCACATGAGAAAGAGCCCTGATCAAACAACTTGGATTCACTGATCTCAATTGCAGCACCGGTAATGGCGTTTTGCCTTGAGCGCAATCTAGCGTGATTAGCTCAGGGGACATCGTCGTTACCAAAATTGTTCCAAAAAACCCGGGCGGCTTAACCGTTTCAGTCGCCGCGGCGAACCTTCCCCGCAAGCCGGCGTCCGAGCTAAGGCACTGTTGCCTACCGTTCGCCGCGAGGTTGTCGTTTGAAAGCCGCCATCATCAAAAAGTACCGCCTGATCATCAAGACCATGGGCTATGTGGGCTGGTCACTGTTCTGGCTGTTGCTGTGGGACGTCGCCGTCACCGTGGACTTCATGCTGTTCCTCACCGCCAAGATCAATTTGCCGCTGATGCCCCTCACCCTGCTGGGCTCGGCACTGATCGTGCTCATCAGCTTTCGTAACAGCAGCGCCTATAACCGCTGGTGGGAGGCCCGCACGCTGTGGGGCGCGATGGTCAACAATTCACGCAGCTTCGCGCGGCAGGTATTGACCCTGCTGGACGACCCCGACGGCGAAGTGAACCCGGTCAAGGCCACCCTGCTGCGCCGCCACGTAGCCTACGTGAATTGCCTGGCTGCGCACCTCAAGGGCGAGCCGTGCCCTGATGAAGTACGCGCCTTTATCCCCGCCGAGGAATTCGCCCGCAACGGCGCCACCAATAATTTCGCCAATGACATCCTCACCGGCTCGGCGGCGTTGCTGGCCAGGGAATACAAGACCGGGCACCTGGACAGCATTCGCCTGGCACGGCTGGAATCGACCCTGGTGGATTTGTCCAATGCCCAGGGCGGCATGGAGCGGATCGCCAACACGCCACTGCCCTACCCCTACGTGTATTTCCCACGCCTGTTTATCTCGCTGTTCTGCCTGATCGTGCCCGTGGGCCTGGTGGAATCCCTGGGCTGGTTCACCCCGCTGGCGTCCACCGTGGTGGGCTTTATGTTGCTGGCCATCGAACGCATCGGCACCGACCTGCAAAGCCCGTTCCGCTCCAGCGAACACCAGATCCAGATGGAAGCCATCTGCGAAACCATCGAGAAAAACCTGCAATCGATGCAGCGTGATGCGCTGGGTGGCGAGCGCATCGGATAAACACGCCCTTCGGCCTAAAGTGCGTGCTCCCGCAGTCGATACAAAGGGAGTACGCATGGGCCACATCCCCTCAAAACAACACATGCGACGCTCGACGCCACTGTTTTCTCCTTGCCAAAAATATAAATACCCGCGGGTGAAGTCATGAATATCAAGCAAAAGTTGACCTGGGCGTTTGCCGCTATCGCGTGCCTGCCAGTCATCCTGGTGGCCGTTATGGTTGTGCTGAACTTGCGCGAGGGGGCCCTGGCCAATTTCCTCGACAGCAGCGGTCGCGAGATCCGTCAGATCGACAACGGCATGAAGCAGTTTTTCGATGGCATCAGCCAGAACGTCGACTTCGTCGCCAAGGACCCGCGCGTTGTCGCGGCCAAGGACCTCAAGAGCTACGCCGGCGCCGACGCCGCGCAAATCCCCCTGACCCAGACCAACAAAGACCTGCTGGCGATTTTCGATCAGTTCGCCAAGAGCCACCCGAGCACCGCCTACTTGTCCTTGGGCCTCGCCGACGGCGGTTATGCCAGCTGGCCTGACGACACCAAACTGAACAACTACGACCCACGCGTACGCCCCTGGTACAAGGCCGCCATCGCCGCCCCAGGCGCCACCGTGCGCACCGGCGCCTATTACTGGGCACCGGACGACGTGGTGCTGATCGGCACCGTGCACACCGTCGCCGACGCCACCGGCAATATCCTTGGCGTGGTCGGCCTGGACGTGTCGCTCAAGCAGCTCACCGAGCTGGTGCGCAACATCAAGCTGGGCGACAGCGGCTACCTGATGCTGGTGGAAGCCAACGGCAACGTGCTGGTGGACCCCAGCGACGCCAAGCACAACTTCAAGCCGATGGCCGACCTGGGCCCCAACTACGCCGAACTGGCCAAGCGCGGCGACGGCGTGACCCAGGTCGACATCAACGGCGTGGCCTACATGGCCAACGTGGTCAGCTCCAAGGATCTGGGCTGGCGCTTTATCGGCCTGATCAAACGCGATGAAGTCATGGCCGGCGCCACCAGCCTCACGTGGTTGATCGCCGCGATTGCCGCCGCCCTGGCCGTGGTGTTCGCGATTGTCGGCGCCAGTTTTGCGAGCATGATCGTGCGCCCGATTCGCGGGGTGGCCGACGGCCTGCAGGAGATTGCCGAAGGCGAAGGCGACCTGACGCGCCAACTCAAGGTGCAAGGCAAGGACGAAACCGCCAGCCTGGCAGGCTGGTTCAACCAGTTCCTGAGCATGATCGCGCAATTGGTGCAGCGCATCGGTAACGCCTCTTCCGACCTGCAGACCGCCGCCGCCGACACCAGCGAAGTCGCCAATAACATGAATCAGGCCGCCGGCCGCCAGCGCGAAGCCGTGGAGCTGGTAAGCACCGCGTTCAACGAAATGGTGGCCACCGCCAACGAGGTCGCGCGTTCCTGCAGCGCCGCCGCCGCGAGTGCCGACGAAGGCTACCGCGACGTGCACAATGGCCAGCAGCACATCGGCGAAGCCACCGGCAGCGTGCTCAAGCTCAGCGAAGACCTGCAAAAGTCGACCCAGACCATGCAGTTGCTGGAGCAGGACAGCCAGAACATCAACACCATCCTCGACACCATCCGCTCGATCGCCGAACAGACCAACCTGCTGGCGCTCAACGCCGCGATTGAAGCCGCGCGCGCCGGTGACCAGGGCCGCGGTTTTGCCGTGGTCGCCGACGAAGTCCGCGCCCTGGCACGCCGCACAGCCGACTCCACCGGTGAAATCGACAGCCTGCTGGGCAACCTCGCCCGCCGCACCCAGGAAGTCACCCAGCAGATGCAGGGCAGCCTGCTGGTGTCCCACACCAGCGTGGAACGCATCCAGCAGGCCCGCGACAGCTTCGACAAGATCCAAGGCTCGGTGGACTCGATCCGCGACCAGAACACCCAGATCGCCACCGCGGCCGAAGAACAGCACCAGGTGGCCGAAGAGATCAACCGGCACATCGCGCAGATCCATGCCGATGCGCAACTGGTCGAAGGCTTTGCCCACTCGGCGCAGACCGGATCGGGGCGGTTGACGGATATTTCCGGTCAGCTCAAGGGGTTGGTGGGGCGGTTCAAGTTCTAGGGTCGCCTGCGGGGACGTGTATTGGCTACTATAGCCTCGCACTCCCCGCCTCTTACCCAAGCACTGCTATCAACGCGCTGTCGGGGATGACGGTGGTCACCAATGACTTCGGGATCGTGCAGGCCCTGATGGATGCGACGCAGGTCACGGTGATCCACACCGGCGGCCAACTGGACCATGACAACCCTTCTTCCGTCGGCGGGCTGGCCGTGGCGACCCTGCGCCAGGTGGTCACGGACATCGCCTTTGTGTCCATCAGCTCCTGGGACGTGCACCGAGGCATCCCCCCCTCGGCGCTGAAAGTCGAGGTCAAGCAAGTGGCGATGCAATCGGCGTCCCAGGTGGTGTTGGTGGCGAGCAGCTCGAAGTACGGCACTTTCAGCATGTACCGTATCGGGCAAGTCGAATCGTCGCACCGCCCCTCCCACATTTGAACCGAACCGACACAGAGGCTCGTCGACTACCGAGCCGCTTTCCAATCCCGCAACCATTGCAGGCCCGCTGAGGTGTCGCCCTTTGGCCGGTATTCACAGCCGACCCAGCCGTCGTAACCCAACTGGTCCATCAGTTCGAACAGGAACCTGTAGTTCAGCTCGCCCAGGTCAGGCTCGTGACGGTCCGGTACCCCGGCAATCTGGATATGGCCAATGCCATCGAAGTCGCGGAGCAGCTTGGTGGCCAAGTCACCTTCGACGATCTGGCAGTGGTAGCAGTCGAACTGCACCTTGAGGTTGCGCGCGCCGACTTCACGGCAGATGGCGTGGGCCTGGTCCTGGCGATTGAGGAAAAACCCCGGCATGTCGCGGGTGTTGATCGGTTCCAGCAACACGGTGACGCCGACCTTGGCCGCCGCCGCGCTGGCGTAGGCGAGGTTTTCCAGGTACACGGCGTGATGGCGCTCACGCAGGAATTCCGATGGCAACAGCCCCGCCATGACATGCACGCGGTGGTTGCCGAGCACGGCGGCGTACTCCAACGCGCGCTCGAAGCCACTGCGAAACTCGGCTTCACGCCCCGGCAGGCTCGCGATGCCCCGCTCCCCCGCCGCCCAGTCACCGGGCGGTGCGTTGAACAACACCTGCACCAGGCCGTTATCACTCAAGCGCTGCTTGAGCACCTGCGCGTCGTACTCGTAGGGAAACAGGTACTCCACCGCTTCAAAACCATCGGCCTTCGCGGCACTGAAACGCTCGAGAAAGTCATGTTGCGAGTACAGCATGCTCAGGTTGGCAGCAAAACGAGGCATAGGAACTCCTGGAAATCAGACAAAAGGCCAGATCAACAATGTAATCACGAAACCCAAGGTGCCGAGCAAGGTGGTGATCACCGCCCACGTGCGCAAACCGTCGGGCACGTTAAGCCCGGCAAGTTTGGTGAAGATCCAGTAGCCGGCATCGTTGATATGGGACATAGCCAGCCCGCCACTGTTCATGGGGTACTCCAGAGGAAAACGGCGGCTGACACCACACCGGCGAGCCGCGTTGGAGTTGGGATCGATCACTCACCAATGAACGGATCATGTTAATTATTTTTTCAATCTGACATTTTTTAACATCGATCCGAGAAAACCTCCGCCTCACCCCTTATCGCCTTTCCCCACGCAAACTCATTTGCGACCCTTGTGCTTTGCGTATTATGGTATACCATCATACGCAATCCACTCCCCCACACCTGATGGAGCCGCTCATGAGTTTCGAAATCCGCAAGATCGTCAGCTACGTAGAAGAAACCTTTATCGAAGGCGGCAAGGCCGCGGACACCCCGGTGAAAATGGTCGGCCTCGCCGTGGTGCTGAAGAACCCATGGCTGGGTCGTGGCTTCGTCGAAGACTTGAAGCCCGAGATCCGGGCCAATTGCTCCGACCTCGGCGCGCTGATGGTCGAGCGCCTGGTGGGCATCATTGGCGGCGCCGAAAACATCGAGGCGTATGGCAAGGCTGCCGTGGTCGGGGCCGATGGCGAGATCGAACACGCCAGCGCGATCATCCATACCCTGCGCTTCGGCAATCACTACCGTGAAGCGGTCAAGGCCAAGAGCTACCTGAGCTTCACCAACAAGCGCGGCGGGCCGGGCACCTCGATCCAGATCCCGATGATGCACAAGGACGACGAAGGCCTGCGTTCGCACTACATCACCCTGGAAATGCACATCGAGGATTCGCCGCGCGCCGATGAAATCGTCGTGGTATTGGGCTGCGCCGATGGCGGCCGCCTGCACCCTCGTATCGGCAACCGCTATATCGACCTGGAAGAGCTGGCCGCTGAAAAAGCCCAGTAAGCAAGACCGGCCAAAACAAAAAGCATGCAGGAGCGCTCCATGATTCGGCTCACCGCTGAACGCACCCCGGCTGGCACCAGTTATCTGGCGACCGGCCAAGGCCAGCCTGTGGTTTTGATCCACGGCGTGGGCCTGAATAAAGAAATGTGGGGCGGGCAAGTCGTTGGCCTGGCCACGAATTACCGCGTGATCACCTATGACATGCTCGGTCATGGCGCCAGCCCGCGCCCGGCCGCCGGCACGCCGCTGCTGGGGTATGCCGACCAGTTGCTGGAGCTGCTCGACCACCTGCAATTGCCCCAGGCCACGGTGATCGGTTTTTCCATGGGCGGCCTGGTCGCCCGGGCGTTTGCCCTGCACTACCCCGAGCGTCTCACATCCCTGGTAGTGCTCAACAGTGTGTTCAATCGCAGCCCCGAACAGCGTGCCGGCGTGATCGCACGCACCGCCCAGGCCGCCGAACACGGCCCGGATGCGAATGCCGAAGCCGCGCTGTCGCGCTGGTTCAGCCGTGAATACCAGGCGGCCAACCCGGCGCAGATCGCCGCCCTGCGTGAAACCCTGGCGGGCAATGACCCCCAGGGCTACCTGACCACCTACGAACTGTTTGCGACCCAGGACATGTACCGCGCCGACGACCTCAAGGGCTTGCGCGTACCGACCCTGGTCGCCACCGGCGAACTCGACCCCGGCTCAACCCCGGAAATGGCCCGGCAACTGGCCGATCGTATTCCCGGCGCCACCGTTGCGGTGCTGGCCGAGCAACGGCATATGATGCCGGTAGAATCGCCACGCCTGGTCAACCAGCTGCTGCTGGGCTTCCTCGACACGGTGTACGCCCAAAACAATCCAATCAAGGGGATCGTTGCATGACACTCGCACGCTTCCAGATGTGCATCGGCGGTGAATGGGTCGATGCCCTGTCCGGCAAGACTTTCGACAGCCTTAACCCGGCCCTGGCCGAACCCTGGGCGCAACTGCCCGACGCCGATGAAGCCGATGTGGAGCGCGCCGTGCAGGCCGCACAAAGCGCCTTCGACAGCCCGGCCTGGCGTGGCCTCACCGCCACCGCACGGGGCAAATTGCTGCGCCGCCTGGGTGACCTGATCGCCGAGAACAAGGAGCAACTGGCCCAGCTCGAAAGCCGCGACAACGGCAAGTTGATCCGCGAAACCCGTGGCCAGGTCAGCTACCTGCCGGAGTTTTTCCACTACACCGCCGGCCTGGCCGACAAGCTCGAAGGCGGCACCCTGCCGCTGGACAAGCCGGACCTGTTCGCCTACACCGTGCACGAAGCCATGGGCGTGGTCGCCGCGATCATTCCGTGGAACAGCCCGCTGTACCTGACCGCGATCAAACTCGCGCCGGCCCTGGCGGCGGGCAATACCATCGTGATCAAACCGTCGGAACACGCCTCGGCGACCATCCTCGAACTCGCGCGCCTGGCCCTCGAAGCCGGGATCCCAGCGGGCGTGGTCAACGTCGTCACCGGCTACGGCCCCAGCACCGGCGCCGCCCTCACCCGCCACCCACTGGTGCGCAAGATCGCCTTCACCGGCGGCGCGGCCACGGCCCGCCATGTGGTGCGCAGCAGTGCGGAGAACTTCGCCAGGCTGTCCCTGGAACTGGGCGGCAAGTCCCCCAATATCATCTTTGCCGACGCCGACCTCGACAGCGCCATCAATGGTGCGATTGCCGGGATCTATGCGGCGTCCGGGCAGAGCTGCGTGTCCGGTTCACGCCTGCTGGTGCAGGATGAAATCTACGACGAATTCGTCGAGCGCCTGGTGGCACGCGCCCAGCGCATCCGCATCGGCAACCCCCAGGACGACGCCAGCGAAATGGGGCCCATGGCCACCGCGCAGCAACTGGCCGTGGTCGAAGGCCTGGTCGCGGATGCCATCGCCGAAGGCGCGCGCCTGCGCACCGGCGGCAAACGCCCGCAGAACCTCGGTGAGGGCTGGTTCTATGAGCCGACCTTGTTCGAGTGCGACAGCAACTCGATGAAGATCATGCAGGAAGAAGTGTTCGGCCCGGTGGCCTCGGTCATCCGTTTCAAGGACGAAGCCGAAGCGCTGGCCATCGCCAACGACTCGCAGTTCGGCCTCGCCGCCGGCATCTGGACCCGCGATCTCGGCCGCGCCCACCGCCTGGCGCGGGACGTGCGCTCGGGGATCATCTGGGTCAACACCTACCGCGCCGTGTCGGCCATGGCGCCTATCGGCGGCTTCAAGAACAGCGGCTACGGACGTGAAAGCGGCATCGATTCGGTGCTCGCCTACACCGAGCTGAAGACGGTGTGGATCAACCTCTCCCAGGCGCCCATGCCTGATCCTTTCGTGATGCGCTAAGAGACCCCGACCATGATCGAACCCGGCATTTACAAAGACGTCATGAGCTCATTCCCTTCCGGGGTCACGGTGGTCACCACCCTCGACCCGGACGGCGGCATCGTCGGCATTACCGCCAGTGCGTTCAGCGCGCTGTCGATCGACCCGGCGCTGGTGCTGTTCTGCCCCAACTATGGGTCGGACACCTACCCGATCCTGCGCGACAGCAAGCGCTTCGCGATCCACTTGCTGTCCGCCGACCAGACCGCCGAGGCCTATGCTTTCGCCAGCAAAGGCAAGGAAAAGGCCAAGGGTATCGAGTGGCACCTGAGCGAGTTGGGCAACCCGCTGCTGGCCAAGGCCACGGCGATCATCGAGTGCGAACTGTGGCGCGAATACGACGGCGGCGATCACGCGATCATCGTCGGCGCGGTGAAGAACCTGATCCTGCCCAAGGAACCGGTCACGCCGATGATCTACCACAAGGGCAAGCTGGGCCCGCTGCCGGCCCTGGCCTGAGGCGCGCGGGGGCCGTGAGGGTTTGTCGCTTAAGGAACGCAGCATGATAAACTTGGGCACGATTTTCGGCCCTCAATCGGCCCCGGCCGGCCGAGGCCTCCAGTTAACCGCCAAATTCAGAGCAGACCCCATGAAACGCGCGCCCCTCGACGACAGCTTCAAGGTCAATCACAACCCGGTCACCCTGCGCGAAATCGTGCTGGAAAAACTGCGCAGCGCCATCATGAACTTCCAACTGCTGCCCGGTGACCGCCTGGTGGAGCGCGACCTGTGCGACCGCCTCGGCGTCAGCCGCACCTCGGTACGCGAAGCCTTGCGTCACCTGGAGTCCGAAGGCCTGGTGGAATTCGCCGATGCCAAGGGCCCGCAGGTGGCGATCATCACCCTGGCCGACGCCGTCGACATCTATGAACTGCGCTGCGTGCTCGAAGGCTTGATCGTGCAATTGTTCACCCTGCGCGCCAAGGCCAAGGACATCAAGGCCCTGGAAAAAGCCCTGGAAGAAAACCGCAAGGCCCTCAAGGACGGTGAGCTGCAACAGGTCATCGACTCGGTCCAGGGCTTCTACGACGTGCTGCTCGAAGGTTCGGGCAACCATGTGGCGGCCACCCAGTTGCGCCAGCTGCAAGCGCGCATCAGCTACCTGCGCGCCACCTCGGTGTCCCAGGAAAACCGTCGCGGCACCAGTAACCAGGAAATGGAACGCATGGTCCAGGCGATCAAGAGCGGCGACCCGCTGGCGGCCCACCAGGCCTGCGTCGATCACGTGCGTGCGGCGGCCGCCGTGGCCCTGGACTACCTCAAGCGCAAACAGGAAGAAACCGGCAAGATTCCGGAAATCACCCTGCCCATCGCGCTGAAAGAACCGCGCATAGGTCACTGACCTTGGCCAGCCACAGCTTTTGCCCGACATGCGGCGGCAGTGACCTCGGTCACCAGCTGCCACCGGGCGATACCCATGAGCGCCTGATGTGCCGGGGCTGCGGCTATATCCACTACATCAATCCCAAGATCATCGCCGGCTGCATCATCGAGCAGGACGGCAAATACCTGCTGTGCCAACGGGCGATCCCGCCCCGCCCGGGCACCTGGACCTTGCCTGCCGGCTTTATGGAAGGTGGCGAAACCACCGAGCAGGCGGCGTTGCGTGAAGTCTGGGAAGAAAGCGGCGTACGCGCCGAGATCGTATCGCCCTACTCGATCTTCAGCGTGCCGAAAATCAGCGAGGTGTACATCATCTTCCGCGCCATCGCGCTGGAGATCACCGGCCAGTTCGGCCCGGAGACCCTCGACTACAAGTTCTTCGCGCCCGAGGAGATTCCCTGGGACAGCATCTACTACCCGGCGATCCGGCAGATCCTCGAACGGTATATCGAGGAACGCCAGGCTGGGGTGTATGGCATTTACATCGGCAATGATGACAGCGGCAAGATTCATTTCATCCGCTGACCGCACGGCCAAACACGGATCAACATGTGGGAGGGGGCTTGCTCCCGATAGCGGTGTATCAGTCAGCATCCTTGTAGCTGACAGATCTCTATCGGGAGCAAGCCCCCTCCCACATTTGGCCCATGTTCGGCCTGATGACCTAGGGCGCCAGCCCTTCCACGATGATGATCTGCGCCAGCCCCACCCCTTCACGGTGCGCCTTCGCCTCCTGATATTCAGCGGACTCATAACACGCCACCGCCTGCTCATAGCTCTCAAACTCAATCACCACATTACGCTGACGTGCCGGCCCGCCTTCCATTGCCTCGCTGCGCCCGCCCCTGGCCAGGAACCGTCCGCCAAACTTTGCAAACGCCGCCGGCGCGCGCTGGGTGTACTGCGTGTATTGCTCGGCATCGGACACATCCACATGGGCAATCCAGTAGGCCTTCATCGTGACATCCTCTTGTTGAGTTTTGTGGTATACCATAATACATACAACCAACAAATCGAGCACTCTCCATGTCCTTCAACAGCATCGCAGACATCATCGAAGACTACCGCCAAGGCAAGATGGTGCTCCTGGTGGACGACGAAGACCGGGAAAACGAAGGCGACCTGTTACTGCCTGCGGCCTGCTGCACCGCCGAGACTATCAGTTTCATGGCCCGCGAAGCCCGTGGCCTGATCTGCCTGACCCTTACCGACGAACACTGCCAGCGCCTTGGCCTGGAACAGATGGTGCCGAGCAACGGCAGCGTGTTCAGCACCGCGTTTACCGTGTCCATCGAAGCCGCCAGCGGCGTGACCACCGGCATCTCCGCCGCCGACCGCGCACGCACCGTGGCAGCGGCCGTCGACAGCAATGCCGGGCCGGCCGACATCGTGCAGCCGGGGCATATCTTCCCGTTGCGCGCCAAGGACGGCGGCGTGTTGACCCGCGCCGGCCACACTGAAGCCGGCTGCGACCTGGCGCGCCTGGCCGGGCACACCCCCGCATCGGTGATCGTCGAAGTGATGAACGATGACGGCACCATGGCCCGCCGCCCCGACCTGGAAATCTTCGCGCGCAAGCACGGCATCAAGATCGGCACCATCGCCGACCTGATCCACTACCGCCTCAGCACCGAACGCACCGTGGTGCGCATCGGTGAACGCGACCTGCCCACGGTGCACGGCACGTTCCGCCTGATCACCTTTGAAGACCGCATCGACGGCGGCGTGCACATGGCAATGGTGATGGGCCAGTTGCGCCGCGATACCCCGGCGCTGGTGCGCGTGCATGTGATCGACCCGCTGCGCGACCTGGTCGGTGCCGACTACAGCGGCCCGTCCAACTGGACGCTGTGGGCGGCCTTGCAACGTGTCGCCGCTGAAGGCAGCGGCGTGGTGGTGGTGCTGGCCAACCATGAGTCGTCCCAGGCGCTGCTGGAACGCGTGCCGCAACTGACCCAGGCACCGCGCCAGTTCAACCGCTCGCAGTCGCGCATCTATTCCGAAGTGGGCACCGGGGCGCAGATCTTGCAGGACCTCGGCGTCGGCAAGCTGCGTCACCTCGGCCCGCCCCTCAAATACGCCGGGCTGACCGGCTACGACCTGGAGGTGGTCGAGAGCATTCCCTTCACCGAATGACGGATAACCGGTAAGGCAAAATGCTTGCACAAAGTTTGGAATACCATAATATGATATTCCATAGACCGAACGCTTCCGCCAAGTGCGCCCGCCAGGGAGAGCACCAATAACAGCCCTTGGCACGGTCGCCTTTCGGGGTCTCGATTAGAGGCCCCCGATGGACCTACTGCTCCCGATAGGCGGGCATTACCAAGCCCGCTCAATAACAAAACAAATGAGGGCGTGAAAATGGTGTTGAACAAACGTGCAACCGCGGTGCTGTTCGCGGGTTTATTGGCCACGGCCACTCACGCGGCCATGGCGGCCGAAAGCGTCAACTTCGTGAGCTGGGGCGGTAGCACCCAGGATGCGCAGAAGCAGGCCTGGGCCGACCCGTTCAGCAAGGCCAGCGGCATTACCGTGGTCCAGGATGGCCCCACCGACTACGGCAAACTCAAGGCCATGGTCGAAAGCGGCAACGTGCAGTGGGACGTGGTGGATGTCGAGGCCGACTTCGCCTTGCGCGCCGCCGCCGAAGGCCTGCTCGAACCCCTCGACTTCTCGGTGATCCAGCGCGACAAGATCGACCCGCGCTTCGTCTCCGACCATGGCGTGGGCTCGTTCTTCTTCTCCTTCGTGCTCGGCTACAACGAAGGCAAGCTCGGCGCCGGCAAGCCCCAGGACTGGACCGCGCTGTTCGACACCAAGACCTACCCCGGCAAACGCGCCCTCTACAAATGGCCAAGCCCCGGCGTGCTCGAACTGGCGCTGCTGGCCGACGGCGTCCCGGCCGACAAGCTCTACCCCCTGGACCTGGACCGCGCCTTCAAGAAACTCGACACCATCAAGAAAGACATCGTCTGGTGGGGCGGCGGTGCGCAGTCGCAACAGTTGCTGGCGTCCGGCGAAGTCAGCATGGGCCAGTTCTGGAACGGTCGCATCCACGCCCTGCAGGAAGACGGCGCGCCCGTGGGCGTGAGCTGGAAGCAGAACCTGGTCATGGCCGACATCCTCGTCGTGCCTAAAGGTTCGAAAAACAAAGCGGCGGCGATGAAGTTCCTGGCCAACGCCAGCAGCGCCAAGGGTCAGGCGGATTTCTCCAACCTGACCGCCTATGCACCGGTGAACATCGACAGCGTGCAGCGCCTGGATTCGGTGCTCGCGCCGAACCTGCCGACCGCCTACGTCAAGGACCAGATCACCCTCGATTTCGCCTACTGGGCCAAGAACGGTCCGGCCATTGCGACACGGTGGAATGAATGGCTAGTCAAATGAAAATGACGGCAACCACACCGACCGGGAGCGCCCTCGGCGCTGCCGGCGCGGTTTCGCCCAAGGCCGGGGCGCCCTCCCTGGCGCAGCGTTGGCGGGGGTCGAGCAACCTGATCCCGGCCCTGCTGTTCCTCGGCCTGTTCTTCCTGGCGCCGCTGATCGGCCTGTTGCTGCGCGGCGTACTGGAACCCACGCCGGGCCTGGGCAACTACGAACAGCTGTTCGCCAACTCGGCCTATGCACGGGTGCTGCTCAACACCTTTTCGGTGGCGGGCCTGGTGACCCTGTTCAGCCTGCTGCTGGGCTTTCCGCTGGCCTGGGCGATCACCCTGGTGCCGCGCGGCTGGGGGCGCTGGATCCTGAATATTGTGCTGCTGTCGATGTGGACCAGCCTGCTCGCCCGCACTTACTCGTGGCTGGTCTTGCTGCAGGCCTCCGGGGTGATCAACAAGGCGCTGATGGCCATGGGCATCATCGATGTGCCCCTGGAGATGGTGCATAACCTCACCGGCGTGGTGATCGGCATGAGCTACATCATGATCCCGTTCATCGTGCTGCCATTGCAGGCGACCATGCAGGCCATCGACCCGATGATCCTGCAGGCCGGCTCGATCTGCGGCGCGAGCCCGTGGACCAACTTCTTGCGCGTGTTCCTGCCGCTGTGCCGGCCGGGGTTGTTCTCCGGCGGCCTGATGGTGTTCGTGATGTCCCTCGGTTACTACGTCACCCCGGCGCTGCTCGGCGGTGCGCAGAACATGATGCTGCCCGAGTTCATCATCCAGCAGGTGCAATCGTTCCTCAATTGGGGCCTGGCCAGTGCCGGCGCCGCGTTGCTGATCTTCATCACCCTGGTGCTGTTCTACTTCTACCTGAAGCTTCAGCCGGAATCCCCGGTTGGCGCCAGCAACGCGAGGTAAGCCGTCATGCTCCTGACTCCCAATGCCATGAGCCGCAGGATGCGCTTGGGCCTCTACACCACCACCGGGTTGATCGGCCTGTTCCTGCTGCTGCCGATCGTGTTTATCGTGCTGCTGTCGTTCGGCTCGTCGCAATGGCTGGTGTTCCCGCCGCCGGGCTGGACGCTGAAATGGTACGGCCAGTTCTTCTCCAACGCCGACTGGATGAACGCGGCCATGGCCAGCCTCAAGGTGGCCGTGCTGACCACCGTATTCGCCGTCGCCCTCGGCCTGCCCACCGCCTTTGCCCTGGTGCGCGGGCGCTTCCCCGGCCGTGAATTGCTCTACGGCCTGTTCACCCTGCCAATGATCGTGCCGCTGGTGATCATCGCCGTGGCGGTGTACGCGCTGTTCCTCAAGCTGGGCTACACCGGCACGCTGTTCGCCTTTGTGGTCAGCCATGTGATCGTGGCGCTGCCGTTCACCATCATCTCGATCATCAACTCGCTGAAACTGTTCGACCAGTCGATCGAAGACGCGGCGGTGATCTGCGGCGCCTCGCGGTTGCAGGCAGTGTTCAAGGTGACCTTTCCGGCGATTCGTCCGGGGATGGTCGCCGGTGCGCTGTTCGCCTTCCTGGTCTCATGGGACGAAGTGGTGCTCAGCGTGATGATGGCCAGCCCGACCCTGCAAACCCTTCCCGTAAAAATGTGGACCACCCTGCGCCAGGACCTGACGCCTGTGATCGCCGTCGCGTCGACGCTGCTGATCGGCCTCTCGGTGCTGGTCATGGTGATTGCCGCCGCCGTTCGCCGGCGTACCGAAACCCGCGCTTGAGCGCCGAGGAGAAGAACATGAGTGCAGTGATCAACGATGTCGCGCAGAGCCATGGCCAACCCCTGGTCAGCCTGCGCAACCTGAACAAGCACTACGGCGAATTCGCTGCCGTGGACAACATCTCGCTGGACATCCGGGACGGCGAATTCCTCACCTTCCTCGGCTCCAGCGGCTCGGGCAAAAGCACCACGCTGTCGATGCTTGCCGGCTTCGAAACCCCAAGCAGCGGCGAGATCCTGGTCAGCGGCCAATCGCTGGTCAACGTACCGCCGCACAAGCGCGACATCGGCATGGTGTTCCAGCGTTACTCGCTGTTCCCGCATTTGTCGGTGCGCGACAACATCGCCTTCCCCCTGGCGATTCGCAAACTGGCCAGCGCCGAACGCGACAAGCGCGTCGACGCCATGCTCAAGCTGGTGCAGTTGGAACAGTTCGCCCATCGCCGCCCTTCGCAATTGTCCGGCGGCCAACAGCAACGGGTCGCCATCGCCCGCGCGCTGGTGTACGAACCACGCATCCTGCTGATGGACGAACCCCTCGGCGCCCTCGACAAGAAGTTGCGCGAAGACCTGCAGGACGAACTGCGTCAACTGCACCGGCGCCTGGGCATCACCATCGTCTACGTGACCCACGACCAGGAAGAAGCCATGCGCCTGTCCCAGCGCATCGCGATTTTCAGCCACGGCAAGATAGTCGGCCTGGGCAGCGGCTTCGACCTGTACCAGAACCCGCCGAACGCGTTCGTAGCGTCGTTCCTCGGCAACTCCAACTTCCTCAAGCTCAAGGCCCAGGGCAATGCCGTGGCGGCGTTCGAAGGCCAATCCGTGTCGATCCGCCTGACCAGCGGGTTGCACACCGAGCAGGAGGTGCTGCTGATGGTACGCCCGGAAAAAGCCCTGGCGCTGAGTGTCGAACAGGCCGCAGAGCAATCGTTGGCAGCGGGCTGGAATGAAGTGTCGGCGATTGTGGGTGAGGTGCTGTTCCTCGGCGAGAGCCAGACCTGCACAGTGAAAACCCTCGGCGGCACATCGATGACGGTCAAGGCGCTGTCCGCTGCGGGCATGCCCCTCAAGGCCGGCGACCCGGTGCGTGTGCGCTGGGCGACGGCGGATGCGTGCGTGTATACGCAGTGGGCGGAGAGTGATCTGAACAAGGCCGCAGGCGCGCATTGAATCCCATGTGGGAGGGGGCTTGCCCCCGATAGCGTTGTGTCAGTTAAAGATGCATTCACTGACACGCCCTCATCGGGGGCAAGCCCCCTCCCACATTTGAAGCGCGTTTATCCGTCAACTCTTGCGCTCGAAAATCGCCCCCTCGATCCCCAACACCTCACGGGTATCGGCATAGATCCCCACGCCCTTCTCCCACACGTGCTTGATCGAGCGGTCGGCGCAGCGAATCCGGTAATTGAGCTCGAACGGCTCCTGCCGTGACAACGCATATTGCACCTCGCGCCACACATAGTCGGCGTCCTGCGCCAGGATCAGGCTGTTGTAGGTGAACTCATGGTTGTCCACCAGTCGCTCAGCGGGGTAACCGGTCAACTCCAGGCAGCCGGCGCTGACGAATTCCATGGTCCAGTCGCGGTTGTTGCGGCCGCGATAGATCAGGCCCGGCATGCTGTCGAGCAAGCTCATGCTGCTGCGCTGGCTGGCCTGCCAGGCGATTTCGCGGCGCTTGTGGGCAGTAACGTCCCCGGCCACCAGGTAGAAGCCTTGGGGGCCGCGCTTGAGGCTGATCTCGAACCAGCGCAGTTCGCCGCTGGGGTGCACAAAGCGCAGGCGCTGGTTGAATGAGGTGTCGGGGCGGCGACGCAGTTCATTCAGGGCCTGGCGCCATAGCGGGCGGTCTTCCTGGTGCACGTAGTCCATCAGGTTGCGCTCCGCGCCCGGCGCGCCCATCAACTCGGCCCAGGCCAGGTTGAAGTGGGCGATCTGGCCGTTGTCGCGCAGTTGCAATAAGGCGGCGGGAAAGCAATCCATCAGGGCAATCGGCGGGGGCGCAAACGCTTCGGGGCTGTCCCTCATCTAGTGGCGCTCCTCGTGTTTCATCAAGGCACCGCTGTGCACCCAGGCCGCCAGCTCCAGGCGCGAATGCAGGCCGAGCTTCTGCAACAGGCTGCGCACGTAGATTTTCACCGTGCCGTCGCTGATCCCCAGTTCCCTGCCGATCTGTTTGTTACTCATGCCGGCGGCGATCAGCGCCAGGGTCTGGCCTTCGCGCTCGGTAAGGTTTTCGCTGCCCGCAGCCTCACACGCTTGCGTGGGCTCGGCCTGGTCGGCGAGCAAGGCAATCAGGCTCGAGTCCAGTACGATCGCGCCCTTGTGGCAGTTGCGCATATACGCCAGCAACGCATCCGGCTCGGTTTCCTTGAGCACATAACCGCTGGCGCCCAGGCGCAAGGCCGTGAGCAACTCGGCGCGGTCCATGGAGGCGGTGAGCACCACCACCTGGCAATCCAGATGCAACTGGCGCAGTTCATCCAGCACCTGCAAACCGCTGAGGCCAGGCATGTGCAAATCCAGCAGCACCTGTTGCGGCGTCAGGCTCACGGCCAGGTTGATGCCCTCGCGGCCGCTGGCCGCCTGCCCTACCACTTCGAAGTCGCCGCTGGCATCGAACAACTGCGCCAGGCCCTTGCGAAACAACGGGTGATCATCGATCAGTAATAAGGTCGTGCAGCCCATCGAGACTCCCCTGTGGCAGATCGTGGTGGCGGCGCAGGCCAAGGTGCACGCGCACCCCGTGCGGGCGGATCGCTTCTATGCTCAGCCGCGCGCCGATGCTGGCGGCGCGCTCGCGGATAATCGCCAGGCCGAAATGGTTGTGCTCGTCGCAGGCCGGGATCAAGCCGATGCCATCGTCTTCCACCGACACCGAGGCGTCGCCGTCCTGGGTCTGGCGCAGTTCGATGCGCACGTGGCGCGCGTGGGAATGCCGCACCGCATTGGCCAGGGCCTCGCGAATGATCTGCAGGATCTGCAATTCGGTTTCCGGGCTCAGGGCGTCGTCGGCCAGGCGGTTGTCGAGTTCGAAGACGATGATGCAGCGCCGCGAGAACTCCGCGACGGAGTCGGCCAGGGCCTGACGCAGCGAGCGCCCGTCCATGGTCAGGCGCGCACTGGTGATCAGCTCGCGCACCTGGCGTTGCAGTTGGCTCAGGCCGGTGCACAGGTCCTGCAGTGCCGGCTCGCCCAGTTGCGACTGCAAGCCATGGGCCTGGAACGACAGGTAACCCAACTGCTGCGCCACCGAATCGTGCAGTTCACGGGCCAGGGCACCGTGGCGGGAGGTCGCCTGTTTGCGCTGCTGTTCACGGGTTTGACTGCGCAGGCGCACGCTCACACCTACCGCCTGCGCCGCCTCTTCCAGTAGCTGGCGCCAACTGCCACCGGCGCGCCGGGGAGTGTCGAGCAGCAATGCGCCCTTTTCACCCTCGGGCAAGGCGCACACCAGACGGTGCACGCCCCGTTGCCGGCACGGTCCGCAGGCTTGGGGGGCGTCCGTCACGCTGGCGTCGCGCCAGGGGCAACGCGCGACCGCCTGGCAGCCATCGACCCACCCTCGTCGCGTCGGGCCCAGGTCTTCGCCGCCGAGGATCAGGTTGAGCCTGGCAGGCGGCAGCAGTGCGTCGAAACGGTCCAGGAAACCCGACAAGGCACCGTCAGCGTGCAGGGGCAACCCGGCCAATAACCTGCGCACGCTGCGCGCCTGTTCGGGGCGTACAGGCCCCAACCAGAGCGGCCAGCCTTTTGGTCGTGTCAGCACTCTTCGATAACTCCCCGTCCGGTTGCGCTGCGTGGTCGAAAGGCCCAGCAACTTCCATGCCCCGAATGGCCGGCGCGCAAGGCTTATCTCCAAAGGCATAGCCCTTTTTCCAGATTGAGAAGATTTTCCCCATAGGAAAGTATCTCTCCCAACAGGAAACAAAACCCACCGTGGAGAGCCCCCCATGACCCACACCCGCAGCCGCCCCATCGTGGTGATGCAATCAGCCGCCGCCAGCGCAGCGTTCATCAGCGAACTGGACAGCCCCCTGCTATTGAACGGCGAACACCCCGAGTTTGCGCGGCGCCTGCAACAGGCGCTGGCCAGCGCCACCGTGGGCTGCAGGCTCTACCTGCTGGGCGACGAAGCCTTTATCTGGCGTGTGCACGGCGAGGCCCGCGCCGCCGGCCTGGAAGACGACGAGATCGACATGACCTGCATCCCCGGCCTGCGCCAGGTGTATTGCGCACACTGCGGCCTGACCCAGGCGGCCGGGCCGGAGCCGCTGTTGAACTGCATCGGCTGCCACGTCGGGCTGGAGGTCCGCACGCATTTTTCCCGGCGCCTGGGGGCGTATCTCGGCGTGTGCATCAACCCCGACCAGCCCTACGCGGGGTTCCAGCCATGAGCGCGGCCCTCAACGTCCAGGTCAGCGCCGCACGCATGCTCACGCCGGTGGTGCGCGAATTCACCCTGACGCCCGCCACGGGCAGCCTGCCCGGCTTCTCGCCCGGCAGCCATGTGCAGGTGCACCTGCCGCTGGCCGAAGGCACGGTGCGCAACGCCTATTCACTCACCAGCGACCCGGCGCAGCCCCAGCACTACCGCATCGCCGTGCGCCTGCAAGACGCCTCGCGCGGTGGCTCGCAGTACCTGCACAGGCAGGTGCAGGTCGGCGACACCTTGCAGATTTCACCGCCGGCCAATCTGTTCGCACCCCATGGCACCGCGCGCCTGCATATCCTCATCGCCGCCGGGATCGGGATCACGCCGTTCATGGCCTATATCGCCGCGATGGAACAACAGCAGGCCGACTTCGAACTGCATTACCTGTTCCGCCGGGGCCTCAGCGACGCCTATCTCGACGAGCTGCAACAGCGCCTCGGCCCGCGCCTGCACACCTACGACCGGCGCCCGGACCTTAACCCAATCCTCGGCAACCGGCCGCTGGGCAGCCACGTCTACACCTGCGGTCCGCAGCCCTTGCTCGAGGCGGTTGAGCAACACGCTGCACGCCTCGGTTGGCCGAGCAGACGTGTGCATTCGGAAGCCTTCAAGGGCGCACAACCCGGCCAGCCATTCGACCTGCAGCTGCTGCGCAGCGGCCGGCGCCTGCGGGTCGAGGCCGAGCAAAGCCTGCTCGAAGCCCTGGAACACGCAGGACTACAGGTGCCCAACCTGTGCCGTGGCGGGGTCTGCGGCCAGTGCATCACACGCCACCAGGGCGGCGCCATCGAACACCGCGACAGCTTCCTCAGCCCGGCCGAGCAGGCCGACTTTCTGATGCCCTGCGTCTCGCGCGGCAGCGGCCCCTGCGTTTCGCTGGACCTATAGGAGTGAGTGCCATGCCCCTGCAAACGAGCCCCGTGCTGAGCTATCGCGACGATTTCAGCTTTCGCAACAGTCCGGCCGCGATCCGGCGTTTCCCCTTTCCCTTTATCGAGGACAGCTACCTGTACTCGGTGAACATCGAACCGGCCATCTCCCGCGACCCCGGGTCGATCTATGAGCACGCCTTCGACATCGACGAGCACTACCGCTCGGAAATGGCCGAGCGCGCCCTGGTGCTGGACAAGGACCCACGCCGCTACCTGGTGATGCCCCACATGCAAGTGGCGGCCTGGGATGCGCTGCAGATGATCATGGAACACTTGGCCGCCGACTACCCGCAGGCGTTCAGCCTGACGCAAAACGGCGAGCGCTGGCAGTGGCGCAACCACCTGCTGGACATCGACCAGGCCTTCATCTTCGGCGATGCCAGCAGCCTGCCCTGCGCGCCGCTGGAGTACATCGGCCGCCAGGTGCAGGGGGATTTCGCCCTGCTCGACCAGCGCGACGGCGACCTGTACATGGACGCCGGCCTGGTCACCAGCCCGGCCGACTGGTCGCTGGCGTTCGACGCCGGCATGAGTTTCAAGCAATGGCACGCACCGGTGCCCATGGCCCATCAGATGGGCGTGTTCGAACGGGCGCTGAAGTACCTGCTCAACCTGCAGGTCGGCCAGCCGGTACGGCGCTTGAACTGGACCCTGACCATCAACCCGCGCCTGGATTCGTCGCCGGAAACCTTCCATGAATGGGGCGCCGATCGCGGCCGGATCACCGCGCAGAACGTCGGCCAGCAGGTGCACCTGCGGGTCGAGCTGCAAGTGATGGCGCGCCTGCCGCGCAGCCACGCGGTGATGTTCAGCATCCGCACCTACCTGATCAGCCTGGACGAGCTGGTCACACAACCCGGCTGGGGCTGTCGCCTGCACCGCGTGCTGCGCGACCTGCCCGACCCCATCGCCGACTACAAGGGCATGACCCGCTACCGCCATACGCTGGTCGAGTGGCTGAGCCAGTTCGACCCACAGGCCTGACGCCCCTTCTTCTACGACAAGGAACCTCACATGACCCACTCATGGCGTATTTCTGCATTGGCCGACCGGCACCGCGCCCTCGGCTCCCACCTCGAAGACTGGAACGGCATGGGCACTGCCTGGACCTACAGCAGTGACCTCGCCGACCACCACCAGGCGATCCGCACCCGCGCCGGCCTGATGGACGTATCCGGCCTGAAAAAAGTCCATTACGTGGGGCCCCACGCCGAGAGCCTGTTGCAGTGGGCCACCACCCGCGACATCGCCAAGCTCTACCCGGGCAAATCGGTGTACGCCTCGATGCTCGACGAGGACGGTAAGTTCGTCGATGACTGCATCGTCTATCGCACCGGCCCCAACGCGTTCATGGTGGTGCATGGCGCCGGTACCGGGCATGAAATGCTCGTGCGCTCGGCCCAGGGCCGGCAAGTGGCGGTGCTGTTCGATGACGACCTGCACGACCTGTCGCTGCAAGGTCCGCTGGCGGTGGATTTCCTCGCCGAACACGTGCCCGGCATCCGCCAGCTGGCGTACTTCCACCACCTGCAAACCCGCCTGTTCGACCGCCCGGTGATGATCTCGCGCACCGGCTACACCGGCGAACGTGGCTATGAGATTTTCTGCAAGGCCGCCGATGCGCCGTTCCTGTGGGACAGCATCCTCGAACAAGGCGCGAGCCAGGGGATCATCCCCTGCGCCTTCACTGCCCTGGACTGGTTGCGGGTGGAAAGCTCGCTGATGTTTTTCCCCTACGACAACTCGCAGATGTACCCCTTCGCCGACCAGAAGGCCGGCGACACCCTCTGGGAAATGGGCCTGGACTTCACTGTTTCACCTGGCAAGAACGCCTTCCGTGGCGCCGAAGAACACCTGCGCCTGCGCGGCCAGGAGCGCTTCAAGATCACCGGCGTGCTGCTTGAGGGCGTCCGCGCCGCCGAGGCCGGCGACACCGTGTGGCAGGGCAACCAGCAAGTCGGCGTGATCACCTGCGGCATGTATTCGCGCCTGAGCAAACGCTCGATGGCCATCGCGCGCATGAGCGTCGCCTGTTCCGAACCCGGTATTGCCTTGCAGGTTCGCGGCAGCCTCGAGGCCAGCGCCAGCACCCACGCCCTGCCCTTCGACGACCCGCAAAAAACCAAGCGCACGGCCAAGGGCTGAGCCTTCCTTCACGCAATTCAGGAGCCTTCGATGGACGCCTCCCGCGAACATTACATCCTCAAGATCACCTGCCCGGCGGCGTCCGGGATTGTCGCCGCGATCAGCGCGTGCCTGGCCCGACAGCAGTGCTACATCAGCGAGCTGGCGCAGTTCGACGATGAGTTCACCGGGCAGTTTTTCATGCGCGCGGTGTTCCGTTTCTACACCGGCGTGAGCGGCGACGTCGGCGCCCTGCGCAAAGGCCTCGGCGACCTGGCCGGTGGCTTCGACATGCACTGGCAGTTGTTCAGTTCGCGCCAACCGACCCGCGTACTGCTGATGGTCAGCAAGTTCGACCACTGCCTCACCGACCTGCTCTACCGCCACCGCAAGGGCGAGATGGACATGCACATCACCGCCGTGGTCTCCAACCACCTGGACCTGCGGGCGATGGCCGAACGCGAAGGCATCCGCTTCATCTACCTGCCGATCACCCAGGATACCAAGGCCGGCCAGGAAGCCGAGCTGATGCGCATCGTCGAAGACACCCAGACCGACCTGGTGGTGCTCGCGCGCTACATGCAGATCCTGTCCGACGGCCTGTGCCAGCAACTGTCGGGCCGGGCGATCAATATCCACCACTCGTTCCTCCCAGGGTTCAAGGGCGCCAAGCCCTACCACCAGGCCTATGACCGTGGCGTCAAGCTGATCGGCGCCACCGCCCACTACGTCACCAGCGACCTGGATGAGGGCCCGATCATCGAGCAGGAAATCCAGCGCGTCGATCATACCCACCTGCCCGACTCGCTGGTCGCTATCGGCCGTGACACCGAAACCGTGGCCCTTTCCAAAGCCCTGAAATACCACCTGGAACACCGGGTGTTCATCAACCAGGACAAGACAGTGATCTTTCGCTGAAACCTTCAGGAGGCACGCTCATGACCCTACGTGTTGCAATCATCGGCGCCGGCCCATGCGGCCTGGCGCAACTTCGCGCGTTCCAGTCGGCCCGTGACAAAGGCGCCGCCATCCCTGAGCTGGTGTGCTTTGAAAAACAGCAGGACTGGGGCGGCATGTGGAACTACACCTGGCGCACCGGCCTCGACGAGAACGGCGAGCCGGTGCACGGCAGCATGTACCGCTACCTGTGGTCCAACGGCCCCAAGGAATGCCTGGAGTTCGCCGACTACACCTTCGAAGAGCATTTCGGCCGACCCATCGGTTCCTACCCGCCGCGTGAAGTGCTGTGGGACTACATCAAGGGCCGCGTGGAAAAGGCCGGCGTGCGCGACTACATCCGCTTCAACAATGTGGTGCGCCAAGTCACCTTCGACGAACAGAGCCAGCGCTTCACCCTCTACGCCCACGACTACACCAGCGACACCTTGACCTGCGAAACATTCGACTACGTGATCAACGCCTGCGGCCACTTCTCCACGCCCAAGGTGCCGTACTTCGAAGGCTTCGAACAGTTCGCCGGGCGCATCCTGCATGCCCACGATTTCCGCGAGGCGCTGGAGTTCAAGGACAAGGACCTGCTGATCGTCGGCAGCAGCTATTCGGCCGAGGACATCGGCTCGCAATGCTACAAATACGGCGCGCGCAGCATCACCAGTTGCTACCGCAGCGCGCCCATGGGCTATGCCTGGCCGGATAACTGGGAAGAAAAACCGCTGCTCCAGCGCCTGGAAAACAACCGCGCGTACTTTGTCGATGGCAGCAGCAAGCACATCGACGCGGTGATCCTGTGCACCGGCTACAAGCACCACTTCCCGTTCCTGCCCGATGCACTGAGCCTCAAGACCGACAACCGCCTGTGGCCGATGAACCTCTACAAGGGCGTGTTCTGGGAACCCAACCCCCGCCTGGTCTACCTCGGCATGCAGGACCAGTGGTACTCCTTCAACATGTTCGACGCCCAGGCCTGGTATGCCCGCGACGTGATCCTCGGGCGCATTCAGTTGCCCGGCCACGCCGACATGGTCGCCGACAGCCAAGCGTGGCACGCACGGGAACAGGCCCTGGAAACCAACCAGCAGATGTTCGAGTACCAGGGCGCCTATATCCAGCAACTGGTGGACGCCACCGACTACCCGAATTTCGACATCGCCGCCGTCAACGAAACCTTCCTGCACTGGAAGCACGACAAGGCGGAAAACATCATGGGCTATCGCGACAAGTCCTATCGCTCGCTGATGACCGGCACCCAGTCGCCGCCGCACCACACGCCGTGGTTGCAGGCCCTGGATGACTCGATGGCGGCGTACCTGGGCG
The DNA here is from genome assembly GCF_049132125.1 of Pseudomonas sp. NFX5. NCBI lineage: Bacteria > Pseudomonadati > Pseudomonadota > Gammaproteobacteria > Pseudomonadales > Pseudomonadaceae > Pseudomonas > Pseudomonas sp. NFX5. The sequence goes on along the minus strand of NZ_JAFMZG010000035.1, from coordinate 348,652 downwards.
AGCCCGCGACACCCATCAAGTCGGTCGGCTGATGATGAATGCACCGCGTGTTTCCCATCCCCGCGAACCCGGGCTGTTTGCCCGCGCGCCGAACCTGGAACGCTACCGCGTGGCCGCCGGCGGCGTGACCCTGGTCGACTTGCAGCCCGGCGACGGCCTGCAAGTGATCGACGTCGAAGGCCGGCAAACCTGCGCACTGCTGGCCCTCGACACCGGTGGCCGCAGCGCCCTGGCGAGCTGGGGCCTGAGCGGGTCAACGGCGTGCAGCGTGCCTGGGCGTATCGGCCAGGCGCTCCAGCGGCGCGGCATCGATGCACAGGCCTTGCCGCTGGCGGCCTCGCTATGGGACGCCGACAGCCCGCCCGGCCACAGCCGACAGTTTGTCGCCGAGGACGCGCTGCTGGTGATCGTCGCCGCCCCCGCCGAGGCCACCGCCGTGGACCGGCAATACCGGCCCAGCGAGCTGCGCCTGATCGTGACGCGGGCCAATCCGTCGCCGCTGCTGCTGCCGGCCCTGCCCGAGCCGTTGGGCGAAGTACTCGACGAATTCACCCTGCGCGCGGGCACCGCCCACGGCTACACCGTCGCCAAAGGGCAGTACATCCAGGTGCTGGACGTCGCGGGCCGCCAGTGTTCGGACTTCGTCGCCCTCGACCGGCGCGCCCTGGATCGCGGCGTCGAGCTGGACCTGGACCAGACCGTCACGCGCACCCTGAACGGCAGCGCCTACCCGGCACCGGGGCTGTTCTCGAAGTTTTTCGACCGCCATATGCAACCGGTGCTGGAGGTGATGCAAGACACGGTCGGGCGCCACGATTCATTCGCCCTGGCCTGCGCGGCGCGCTACTACGAAACCCATGGCTATTTCGGGCACGACAACTGCAGCGACAACCTCAACCGCGTCCTCGCCCCCCATGGCGTGCAGGCGCGCAACGGCTGGCCGGCGATCAATTTCTTCTTCAACACCGGTATCGATGCGCACCAGCAGATGACCCTGGATGAACCCTGGTCACGGCCCGGCGATTATGTGCTGCTGCGGGCCATGACCGACCTGCTGTGTGGCAGTACCTCGTGCCCGGATGACATTGACCCGGCCAATGGCTGGAACCCGACCGACATCCATGTCCGCATCTACAGCGAGAAGGAGCGTTTTTCCATCGCCATGAGCACTCGAACCACGGCGGATGCCGACCCGATCCTCACCCGTGAGTCCGCGTTTCACTCACGTACCCGCGCCCTCACCGGCAGCTTCACCGACTACCGCAATTGGTGGCTGCCGCTGCGCTACGACGGTTACGGCGTCACCGAGGAATACCTCGGTTGCCGCGAACGGGTGGCGGTGATGGACCTGACTGCCCTGCGCAAATTCGAAATCATCGGCCCCGACGCCGAAGCCCTGTTGCAGTACTGCCTGACCCGCGACATACGGCGCCTGGCGGTGGGCCAGGTGGTGTATTCGGCGATGTGCCACGCCCACGGCGGCATGCTCGACGACGGTACCCTGCTGCGCCTGGGCCCGGACAACTTCCGCTGGATCTGCGGCGAAGACTACGCCGGCGTGTGGTTGCGCGAGCAGGCACAGAAACTGGGCATGAAGGTGTGGGTCAAGTCCGCCAGCGAGCAGATTCACAACCTGGCGGTGCAGGGGCCGCTGAGTCGCGAGCTGCTCAAGCAGATGGTCTGGACCCCGCCCACACAACCGAGTGTGGAAACCCTCGGCTGGTTTCGCTTCCTGGTCGGTCGATTGGACGGTTTCGACGGCTGCCCGTTGATGATTTCGCGCACCGGCTACACCGGCGAACTGGGCTTTGAGGTGTGGTGCCAGCCCGAAGACGCCGAACGGGTCTGGGACCGCATCTGGCAACTCGGCCAACCCTTGGGCCTGGTGCCCCTGGGCCTGGAAGCCCTGGACCTGCTGCGCATCGAAGCCGGGCTGATTTTCGCCGGCTACGAGTTCAGCGATCAGACCGATCCGTTCGAGGCCGGTATCGGTTTCAGCGTGCCGCTCAAGAGCAAGACCGACGACTTTATCGGGCGTGACGCCCTGCTGCGGCGCAGTGCCCATCCCAGCCACAAGCTCGTTGGCCTGCACCTGAGCGGCAACGAGGCCGCCCACCATGGCGACCCGGTGTACCAGGGCCGGGCCCAGGTCGGGGTGATCACCAGTGCCTGCCGCTCACCGTTGCTGGCCAGCAATATCGCGTTGTGCCGCGTCGACGTGAGCTGCGCCGAGCCCGGCACTGAACTTGAGATTGGCAAAGTCGATGGCCTGCAGAAGCGCATCAGCGCCACGGTCAGCGCAGCGATTTTCTACGACCCGGACAAAAGCCGGGTGCGTAGCTGATCGTCCCGAAACGTGTGTGCCACCCCATTTTGACTGCCCCAACCTAACCGCTATTCAGACATGGGAATACGAAGATGGAAGCGACGACGTTCGAGGCTGTACCGCAGGCTGCCGGCTCGGTGGGCAGCCTGCACCGCAAGATCGACTGGCGCGGGGCCTTCTGGGTCGCCAGTGGCGTGCCCGCGCTGGTGTTGTTCTCCATCGGTGCGATCGCCGCCACGGTGGGCAAACCGGCATGGATCGTGTGGATCGTGTCGATCCTGTTCGGGTTTATCCAGGCCTTCACCTATGCCGAGATCGCCGGGCTGTTCCCGCACAAATCCGGCGGCGCCTCGGTGTACGGCGCGGTGGCCTGGGTGCGCTACAGCAAGCTGATCGCACCGGTGTCGGTGTGGTGCAACTGGCTGGCCTGGTCGCCGGTGCTGTCCATCGGTTCGGGGCTGGCGGCGGGGTATATCCTCACGGCGCTGTTTCCCGCCGATGCGTTGATCAACACCTGGCAACTGACCCTGCTGGACCTGGGCTGGGTCAAGAGCGGCCTGTCGTTGCGCATCAACGCGACGTTCGCCATTGGTTTGTTGATTTTGCTCACGGTGTTTGCCGTGCAGCACGGCGGCATCCTGCGGTCGGCGCGCCTGACCCTGGTGCTCGGCGTCACCTCGTTGATTCCGCTGCTGCTGGTGGGCGTGGTGCCGTTGTTCACCGGGGATGCGACCCAGGCCAACTTCCTGCCGCTGTACCCCCTGGCCCATGACGCGGCCGGTCAAGTCATCGATGGGCCGTGGGATATGTCCGGCTGGTCACTGATGGCCGGTGGGCTGTTCATGGCGGCGTGGTCCACCTATGGCTTTGAAACGGCGGTGTGCTACACCCGTGAGTTCAAGGACCCCAAGCGTGACACCTTCAAGGCAATCTTCTACGCCGGCCTGCTGTGCATCCTGGTGTTCACCCTGGTGCCGCTGGCATTTCAAGGCAGCCTCGGGCTGGGCCAACTGGTGACGCCGGCGGTGCTCGACGCCAGTGGCGCAATCGTGACGCCCGCGGTGTACAGCGGCCTGCTCTCGCCCGCGATCTACAGCGGCATGGGCGTTGGCCAGGTGTTGGCCGACAGCATCGGCGGCGGCAAGGTGGTGGCCAATATCGTATTGATCATGCTGGTGCTGGCGACGTTGCTGGCGATCATGACCTCGATGTCCGGTTCGTCGCGCACCCTGTACCAGGCCTCGGTGGATGGCTGGCTGCCCAAGTACCTGGGGCGCACCAACGAACATGGCGCGCCGACAGCTGCGATGTGGACCGACCTGTCGTTCAACCTGCTGCTGTTGCTGATGTCGGACTACGTGTTCGTACTTGCGGCGTCCAACGTCAGCTATATCATCTTCAACTTCCTCAACCTCAATGCCGGCTGGATCCACCGCCTGGACCGCCCCGACTGGGTGCGTCCGTACAAAGCCCCCACCGTGCTGCTGGCGGCCGGCGGCGTGCTGAGCTTCGTCAACCTGGCCTGCATGGGCCTGGGCGCGGACATCTGGGGCGCAGGCACGCTAGTCACCGGCCTGCTGTTGGCGCTGCTGATCCTGCCGGTGTTCTGCTACCGCCACTATGTACAGGACAAGGGCCGCTTCCCCGCCGCCATGCTCACCGACCTGTATATCCAGGCCGATGACGGCCAGCGCCGCGCCGGCTGGCTGCCCTATGCCACGCTGGTCGCCGGTGTGCTGGTGGTGTATGCCTGCCATCAACTGGTAGCCTGAGCCTTCCGGCCTGCCTATGGCTGAGGGATTCTTATCCCTCAGCGCCTTATTTCCCCAGACAACGGTGACGCTTTTGACCAGCTCTCTCCCCACGCCTGCCCGCGATATCGACGGCAAGGCCATCTCTGCCCAGGTGCTCGACGAGGTTCGCGAAGAGGTCCTGCTGCTAGCCTCGCAGCAAATCTACCCGGCCCTGGCGGTATTGCTGGTGGGCGATGACCCGGCCAGCCACGTCTACGTGCGTAATAAGCTGCTGCGGGCCAAGGAAGTCGGGATTCGCTCCCTGGAATACCGGCTGCCGGAGGATGCCAGCCAGACGCAGGTGCTCGACCTGCTTGCCCGGTTGAATGCCGATGCGACGGTCAACGGCATCCTCGTGCAGTTGCCGCTGCCGGCGCATATCGACGAGGCGGCAGTGATCCACGCGATCGACCCGATCAAGGACGTGGATGGCTTCCACCGCGAAAACGTCGGTGGCCTGGTGCAAGGCATCGAAGTGCTGACGCCCTGCACGCCCAGCGGCTGCATGCGCCTGCTGCACGAAACCTGCGGCGACTTGAGCGGCTTGCACGCGGTGGTGATCGGTCGTTCGAACATTGTCGGCAAACCCATGGCAACCCTGCTGCTGCAGGCCAACTGCTCGGTCAGCGTGGTGCACTCGCGCAGCGTCGATGCACCGGCGTTGTGCCGTTTGGCCGACATCGTCGTCGCCGCCGTAGGCCGGCCGCAGTTGATCGATGCCAGTTGGCTCAAGCCCGGCGCAGTGGTCATTGATGTGGGGATCAACCGCATCACCACCGAGACCGGCACACGGTTGGTGGGGGATGTGGACTATGCCAGCGCACGCACCGTAGCCAGCGCGATCACGCCGGTGCCCGGCGGTGTGGGGCCGATGACGATTGCCTACCTGCTGAAGAACACCCTGGTGGCGAGCCAGCTGCAACGCAGCAAGGCAAATGCGGGAGGAGACTTGCCCCCGATGGCCGTGGCTCAGCTACAACCCAGCTGACTGAAAGACCGCTGTCGGCGCATAGGTATCCACAACGGTAACCACGATGCGAAGCGAGCCGCTCTTGCTCTTGCTCTTGCTCTTGCTGTAGATCTTGATCTTGATCTCAGGCGCCCCGTTAACCACGCTGGCCGGAATCCGATAGTGATGTGGGGGGTAAACCGGCAGGGATGCCGGTTTAGCCGCCCCGCGCCATGGATGGCGCGTGGCGGCGGCCCCCCACATCACTGTCGGATTACGGGCACACCGAGCCTGGGCGAGGTGCCGAGTGGTGGGGCAAGAGCCCTTTGCTTACTTTGGGGCTTTTCCAAAGTGAGCCGCCGTAAGGGCGGAACCAATAGTCGCCTTTACCGCAGCAACGGATATGTACTCGATCCGATCCAACATCCTGGTCGGCTGTCAGGCCGCCATCGGGGGCAAGCCCCCTCCCACATTTCAGTCCCGGGGCACCCGTTAGAGAGTCGTCGGCTCCCGAGCCGCCACGGGGCAAGTCGAATCGTCGCACCGCCCCTCCCACATTTTGAGCTGCGTTTACTCAGGGGGAATGATCAGTGGTTGTAGGCCCGCTCATTATGCTCGGCCAGGTCCAACCCCATCTCCTCCACCGACTCATGGGCACGCAAGCCAACCAGGGCATTGACCCCCTTGAGGATGATCCAACTGATCACAAAACAGTACACCGTAGTCAGCAGCACCCCCTTGAGCTGGGCAACCACCTGCCCGCCCATGGTCACACCTTCCACCAGGCCCCCCATGGACGGTACACAGAACACCCCGGTCAACACCGCGCCGATCATCCCGCCAATGCCGTGCAGGCCGAACACGTCGAGGCTGTCGTCGTAGCCGAAACGGCGCTTCAACACCGTCACGCTCAAGTAGCAGAACACCCCGCACAGCAAGCCGATGGCCAACGCACCGCCGACGCCCACGTAGGCACACGCCGGGGTGATCCCCACCAGGCCGGCCAACGCGCCGCTGGCCAGGCCGAGGGCACTGGGCTTGCCGACCTTGAACCACTCGGTGAACATCCAGCCCAGGATCCCGGCGCAGGCGCCCAACTGAGTGTTGAGCATGACGATGCCCGAGGTGCCGCTGAGGCCGCCACCGGAGCCGATATTGAAGCCGAACCAGCCGACCCAGAGCATCGCCGCACCGGCCATGGTCAGGCTGAGGTTATGCGCCGGCATCGGCGTGTTCTGGTAGCCCTTGCGCTTGCCGAGGATCAGGCACGCAGCGAGCGCAGCCACACCGGCATTGATGTGCACGGCGGTGCCGCCGGCAAAGTCGAGCACGCCCCAGTTATGCATCAAGGCTCCCGAACCGCCCCAGACCATATGCGCCACCGGGGCATAGACCAGGGTGAACCAGATGGCCATGAACAGCAGCGCCGCCGAGAATTTCATGCGTTCGGCAAAGGCGCCGGCGATCAGGGCCGGGGTGATGATGGCGAAGGTCATCTGGAAGGTCACGAACACCCCTTCCGGAATATCCCCCACCAGGCTCTCCGGGGTCATGCCCGCCAGGAAGGCGCGGCTCAGGCCACCGACAAAACTGTTGAAGGTCACCTGCCCTTCGACCATGCCGGTGGTGTCGACCACCATGCTGTAGCCGTAGATCACCCACAGCACGCCCACCAGGCCAGCGATGCCGAAGCACTGGGTGAACAACGAGAGCATGTTTTTCGCACGGACCAGGCCACCGTAGAACAACGCAAGCCCCGGCAAGCACATGAACAGCACCAGCACGGCGGCGGTGACCATCCAGGCGGTGCTGCCGGTGTTCAAGGTGGGTGCATCAGCGGCGTACGCCAAGGGTGCAAAGGCACCGGCCACTAATAAACCGAAGAGGGATTTGCCGAGAAGACGATTGACCATGTTCAAAGCTCCTGCAAAAGAAATGGGAAGTACCTGGGTGTAGTGAGCGGGCTTGCCCCGCGCTGGGTGGCGAAGCCGCCCGTAAACCAACCGCCGCATTTCTACCTCAATGAATGCGGCGGCTTTATTGGGGTGGCTTCGCCACCCGGCGCGGGGCAAGCCCGCTCACTACAGGGGCCCGCTAGTAACCGGAACCCGGCACCCAGCTGGTTCCTGCCAGCGGCACCCGTGCCATGGCGGCCGATTCCACCGTCAGCGCCACCAGGTCCTCGGGGTCGAGGTTGTGCAGGTGCGACTTGCCGCACGCACGGGCCATGGTCTGCGCCTCCAGCACCATCACCCGCAGGTAGTTGGCCAACCGCCGCCCGCCTTCCACCGGGTCGAGGCGCTTGGACAGCTCCGGGTCCTGGGTGGTGATGCCGGCCGGGTCGCGGCCGTTCTGCCAGTCGTCGTAGAAACCGGCGGCCGAGCCGATCTTTTTCAGTTCCGCGTCCAGCCGTGGGTGGTTGTCGCCCAGGGCAATCAGCGCCGCCGTGCCGATGGCGACCGCATCCGCGCCCATCGCCATGGCCTTGGCCACATCGGCACCGTTGCGGATCCCGCCCGACACGATCAACTGGACCTTGCGGTGCATGCCCATCTCTTGCAAAGCCTGTACCGCTTGCGGGATGGCCGACAAAATCGGGATGCCCACATGCTCGATAAACACTTCCTGGGTCGCGGCAGTACCGCCTTGCATACCGTCAAGCACGATCACATCGGCACCGGCCTTGACCGCCAGCTTCACGTCGTAATACGGCCGGCTCGCGCCGATCTTCACGTAGATCGGTTTTTCCCAATCGGTGATTTCGCGCAGCTCGGCAATCTTGATCGCCAGGTCATCGGGGCCGGTCCAGTCCGGGTGGCGGCAGGCGCTGCGCTGGTCCACGCCGATCGGCAAGGTGCGCATGCCGGCCACACGCTCGGTGACTTTCATGCCGAGCAACATGCCGCCGCCGCCGGGCTTGGCGCCCTGGCCGAGGACGATCTCGATGGCGTCGGCCTTGCGCAAATCATCCGGGTTCATGCCGTAGCGTGATGGCAGATACTGATACACCAGGTGCTGGGACTGGCCGCGCTCTTCCGGGGTCATGCCACCGTCACCGGTGGTGGTGCTGGTGCCGGCGATGGTCGCGCCACGGCCCAGGGCTTCCTTGGCGTTGGCCGACAACGCACCGAAGCTCATGCCGGCGATGGTCACCGGGATCTTCAGGTGGATCGGCTTCTTGGCGAAGCGGTTGCCGAGGATCACATCGGTGCCGCACTTCTCGCGATAGCCTTCCAGCGGATAGCGCGACACGCTGGCGCCGAGCAGCAGCAAGTCATCGAAGTGCGGCAGCTTGCGCTTGGTGCCGCCACCGCGAATGTCGTAGATGCCGGTTTCGGCGGCACGCTGGATTTCCTGGATGGTCAGGCGGTCGAAGGTGGCCGACTCGCGCAGGACCGGAGGGGTTTGTTCAGTCATGGTGAAGCTCCTGATCAGTACGCGGAGGCGTTATCGACTTTGAAGTTGTAGAGTTGACGGGCCGAGCCGTAGCGCTTGAAATCCGCCGCCTGGTGGGCGAAGCCGGCGCGGTCGAGCAGTTCCTGCAACTCTTGCAGGTGCTCGCTGCGCATTTCTTTTTCGACGCAGTCCGAGCCCAGGGACTCCACCGTGCCTTTCACGTAGATATGGGTTTCGTAGAGCGAATCCCCCAGCGCATCGCCGGCGTCGCCGCACACCACCAGGCGCCCGGCCTGGCCCATGAAGCAGCTCATATGGCCAATGCTGCCGCCGACGACGATGTCGATGCCCTTCATGGAAATCCCGCAACGCGCGCCCGCATCGCCCTCAATCACCAGCAAACCGCCATGGGCCGTGGCCCCGGCGGCCTGGGACGCGCTGCCTTTGACGCGCACCGAGCCGGACATCATGTTCTCGGCGCAGCCCACGCCGACATTGCCGTGCACGGTGATCGAGGCCTGCTGGTTCATGCCCGCGCAGTAGTAGCCGGCGTGGCCCTCGATATCGATGGACACGGCCTGGTTCACCCCCACCGCGAGGTTGTGCTTGCCGTTGGAATGGGTCACGCGCCACTCGTTGTCGATGGCCTGGGCGTGCAGCGCCTGGTTGAGGTCACGCACGGTGGCGGTGGAAAGATCGATGGTTTTCATGTGTGCGCTCCTTAAGCTGACGGGCGTTCCCAGATGTACAACGTGGCCGGTGCCGGCTCCCAGATCCGCGCGTTCTCGATGCCCGGCAGGCTCGACAGCGCCTGGTACTCGGAGGCCATGGCGACGTAGTCGTCGGTCTCGGCCAAGATCGCCGGCTTGCACGCAATCGGGTCGCGGATCACCGCAAAGCCGTTGCGCGTGCCGATGGCGAAGGTGAAGAAGCCGTCGAGGTCTTCCAGGGAGTGGTCCAGCGCCTCTTTGAGCGAATCGCCCTGTTGCAGGCGCCAGGTCAGGTAGCCGGCGGCGACTTCAGTGTCGTTGTCGGTTTCGAAGTGGATGCCTTCGCGCTTGAGTTCCTGGCGCAGGCGGAAGTGGTTGGACAGCGAGCCGTTGTGCACCAGGCACAGGTCGGCGCCGGTGGAGAACGGGTGGCTGCCTTCCATGGTCACCGCGCTTTCGGTGGCCATGCGCGTGTGGCCGATGATGTGGCTGCCCTGCATGTTTGCCAGGCCGAAGCGTTGGGAAATTTCCTGGGGCAGGCCCATGCCCTTGAGGATCTCGATGCTCTGCCCGGCGCTCATGATGCGCACGCTCGGCGCCAGTTCGGCCAGGGCCAGGCGCACCGGGGTTTCGTCGGCGTGGATCTTCAATACGGCGGCGCTGGCGTTCTGGAACCAGTCCAGGGAACAGCCGAGGCGCCCTTCCAGCTCGCCCATCAAGCCTTTCCAGTCGAAGGCTTCGGTGGTGGCTTGCAGGGTCAGCTTGACCCAGCCATCGGCGACTTCATCGCCGTAGATGGCGAAACCGGCGCTGTCCGGGCCACGGTCGGTCATGGCTTGCAGCATGGGTTCAAACAGCTGGCCGAGCTGGGGTTCCAGCTGCGGATTCTTCAGGTACAGGCCTACGATTCCACACATAACAAGTCTCCGTCACACGGTGTCAGAAAAATTCGGTATAGCGCTGGATTTCCCAGTCGCTCACATGGCGGCTGTACTCCACCCACTCCATGCGCTTGAGCTTGATGAACTCGCCCACGATCTGCGGGCCGAGCATTTCGGCGAACAGCGCGTCGGCTTCCAGCGCGTCGCAGGCTTCCTTGAGGGATTGCGGCAGGGTCTTGATGCCGCGCTCGGCGATCTGCTCGAGGCTCAGGCTGTAGAGGTTTTCGTTGCAGACGTGGTCGATTTCCAGCTGGCGATCGATACCGTCCAGGCCCGCGGCGATGATCGCAGCGCTGACCAGGTAGGGGTTGCAGCCGGCATCCGGCAGGCGGAACTCCAGGCGGCCATACGGCACGCGGACCATGGCCGAGCGGTTGTTGGCGCCAAACGCAATAAAGGCCGGCGCCCAGGTGGCGCCGGACAACGAGTTGCCGACCACCAGGCGCTTGTAGGAGTTGACCGTGGGCGCGGCGAACGCACACAGCGCCGGGCCATGGGCGAGCAAGCCGGCGGCGAAGTGATAGGCGAGTGTCGACAGGCCCATGCCGCTCGGGTCGCTGGCGTCATGGAACAGGTTTTTGTTCTCGGCGCTGCTGATCGACAGGTGAAAGTGCATGCCGTTGCCGGCGCGTTTCGGGTCGGGCTTGGGCATGAAGGAGCAGATCATGCCCAGGTCATTGGCGATCTCGCCGGCGGCCATGCGGAAGAAGGTGAAGCGGTCGGCGGAGGTCAAGGCATCGCTGTAGGTGTAATTGATCTCGAACTGGCCGTTGGCGTCCTCGTGGTCGATTTGATAGACCTCGAAATCCACCGCCTGCAAGGCTTCGGTCAGGCGCTCGAGGAACACCCGCGAACGCGACAGGCCCTTGTAGTCGTAGCAAGGCTTGTCGAGGTTGTCGCTGGGGTCCACCAGTTGCAGCTTGCCCTGCTCGTCGCGGCGCATCAGGTTGAACTCGGGCTCCAGGCCGGTGTTCAGCGTCCAGCCCTTGTCCTGCAGGCGCTGCACTTGTTGCTGCAGCACGTAGCGGCTGTCGTAGGGATGGGGCTTGCCGTCGACATGCCCGACGCACACCACGCGCCCATAACCCGGCTGCCAGGGTACCGGGGTCAAGGTCGACAGATCGCCGCGCGCCATGAAGTCCGGGCCATGGGGTTCCATGCCCATGCCGCTGATGGCAAACCCGGCAAACCCCGCGCCCTCTTCGGCCACGGTCTTGAGCCCGCAGATGGGCACCGACTTGGTCTTGGCCGCACCGTGTATATCCACAAACTGCGCAAGCACGTATTTGATCCCGTGCTTGTCGATGATGCGCTGGGTTTCTGCTGGCAACATTGCGTGTCACTCCTCGCGAAAGGCAAAACCGTGTGGGTGGGCCTAGGCTGTCTTTTTATTCCTAAAAAGAAAGTTAGTTTCCCTACAGGAATGCAATACCCTTGCCAGAATCGCGATCGACACATCGAAGTGGGTGGAGCTGCGCTTTTGTGCTGTATATATGGGAAAATTCTTTTCCCCGCAGGAATACGCACAGCGGGGTGGCCTTCAAGCGCCAGACCTTGCACTTTCCCAGTGCGAAAATAATATTACTGAACGGAAACCGTGCAGGAGCCGATGATCATGTCCACCGAAACCGCCCCGCGCCTCAAGCTCGAGCAATACCTGGGGCTGCAGATCAAACGCCAGCGCCAGGCCCAGGACCTGAAGCTGTCCGACGTGGCGAAGATTGCCGATATCAGCCAGGGCATGTTGAGCAAGATCGAGAACGCCCAGGTCTCCACCAGCCTCGATACATTGAGCCGCCTGTGCGATGTGCTCGGGCTGCCGCTGTCGAAGTTATTCAGCGAATACGATCAGCAGGATGGCAGCGCCTTGCTGGTCAAGGCCGACCAGGGCATGGAAGTGGTGCGCCGTGGGACGGAGAAGGGGCATACCTATCACCTGCTCAACCACACGCGCGGTCCGAAGAAGAGCTTCGAGGCGTACATGGTCAGCATGGATGACGCCAGCGAGGAGTTCCCGACCTTTGCCCATCCAGGGACGGAGTTTCTGCATTTGCTGGAGGGGGAGTTGATTTACCGGCATGGCAACCAGCTGTATCGGATGGAGGCCGGGGACAGCTTGACGTTTGAGGGCGAGATTCCCCATGGGCCGGAAGAGTTGGTGCGGGTGCCGATTCGCCTGCTGTCGATCATGAATTACGGCAACGACAAAGAGTAATCCGGACTCGATACACCTGAAGCACAGAGATCCAATTGTGGGAGGGGGCTTGCCCCCGATGAGGGAGTGTCAGTGAATGCATCTTTCACTGCCCCCCCCTCATCGGGGGCAAGCCCCCTCCCACATTTTTAACAGCGTTCGATGCCGTTGGGCCTGTGTAAAAATTCCCCTAAGTTAAAAAACTTTCCCAAACCCTCTAGACGCCCTGCCCCCATTCCCCTATAAAGCCACTTCAGGAATATTTTATTCCCCACAAGAAAACTCGCTCAAGGAATGAGCCTGCTGTCCTCAGACATTTTTTCGCTATGCGATGAGCTGCCGCCATCATCCCGAGGACGTGTCATGCAACACGAAAAAAACCATTTCATCATCAAGGTGACGTGCCCCGCCGTGTCCGGCATTGTCGCTGCCGTCACCACTTACCTGGCGGACAAGGCGTGCTACATCGGGGAAATGGCGCAGTTCGACGATGACTTCAGCGGCCGCTTTTTCATGCGTGCGGTGTTCCGTTTCAACGATGGCCACACAGGCGACCTGCAAGCGATCAGAGACGGTTTCGCCGATGTCGCCCAGGCCTTCGACATGCAGTGGGAGCTGTATGACACCCGCGAGCCGATGCGCGTGATGCTGATGGTGAGCAAGTTCGACCACTGCCTCACCGACCTGCTCTACCGCTACCACAAGGGCGAGATGGACATGACCATCACCGCCATCGTCTCCAACCACCTCGACCTGCGGCCGATGGCCGAGCGCGAGGGCATTCGCTTTATCTACCTGCCGGTGTCCAGGGACAACAAGGCCGCGCAGGAAGCCGAGCTGATGAAGATCGTCGACGACACCCGCACCGAGCTGGTGGTGTTGGCGCGCTACATGCAGATCCTCTCCGACGACCTGTGCCGGCAACTGTCGGGGCGGGCGATCAATATCCACCATTCGTTCCTGCCCGGGTTCAAGGGTGCCAAGCCCTATCACCAGGCGTATCAACGCGGTGTGAAGTTGATCGGTGCCACCGCGCACTATGTGACCAGCGACCTGGATGAGGGCCCGATCATCGAGCAGGAAGTGCAGCGCGTCGACCACGTGTACAAGCCCGACGACCTCGTCGCCATCGGCCGCGACACCGAAACCGTAGCCTTGTCCAAGGCGGTCAAGTACCACCTGGAGCACCGGGTCTTCCTCAATCAGGACAGAACGGTGGTGTTCCGGTGAGCGCGCATAAACTGATCGACGGCAAAGCCGCTGCGGCGCGCGTGCTGCTGCAAGTGCGCGAGGACGTGGCGCGACTGCATGGGCAGGCTATTCAACCGGCGCTGGCGGTGATACTGGTGGGCAGCGACCCGGCCAGCCAGGTCTATGTGCGCAACAAGATCCTGCGCGCCGGAGAGGTGGGCATCCGCTCCGTGGAGCATCGCCTGCCCGGCGATACCAGCACCGAACACTTATTGATCCTGATCGGCCAATTGAACGCCGACCCGGCGATCCACGGCATCCTCCTGCAATTGCCGTTGCCGGCGCAGATGGACGAACTGCGCGCCCTGGAGGCCATCGCGCCGGACAAGGACGTCGACGGGTTTCACAGCCAGAACGTCGGCGGCCTCAGCCAGGGCCGCGCAGTGCTCACGCCGTGCACCCCGAGCGGTTGCCTGTATCTGTTGGAGCAAACCTGCGGCGACCTGCGTGGCAAACACGCGGTGGTGATCGGCCGTTCGAACATCGTCGGCAAGCCCATGGCCGCGCTGCTGCTCAAGGCGGATTGCTCGGTGACCGTGCTGCATTCGCGCAGCCACGACGCCCAGGCCCTGTGTCGCCAGGCCGATATCGTGATCGCCGCCGTGGGCCGCGCCCGCTTGATTGACGCGAGCTGGTTGAAGCCCGGCGCGGTGGTGATCGATGTCGGCATCAACCGCATCGACGACGACGGCCGCAGCCGCCTGGTGGGTGATGTCGACTTCGACAGCGCCCTGCCCCATGTCGCCGCCATCACCCCGGTGCCCGGCGGTGTCGGGCCGATGACCATTGCCTTCCTGATGAAAAACACCGTGGCCGCCGCCCTGGCGCAACACCACGCCCTACGCAGCCAATCGGAGGCCGTATGCCATTCAATCTATTGAAATACGGGCTGAGTTCGGAGTACCCGGTGGAGGTGGACCTGCCACCGCCCAAGGAACTCAAGTCGAGTTACGACGTGGTGATCATCGGCGCCGGTGGCCATGGCCTGGCGACGGCCTACTACCTGGCCAAGTACCACGGCATCACCAATATCGCGGTGCTGGAAAAGGCTTACCTGGGCGGCGGCAATACCGCGCGCAATACAGCGGTGATCCGCTCCAACTACCTCACCAGCGAAGGCGTTCGTTTCTACGCCGAGTCGGTGAAGATGTTCCAGTCGCTGTCCAACGAATTCGATTTCAACATCATGTACTCCGAGCGCGGCCAACTGACCCTGGCCCACACCGACGCCACCGTGCGTTCGTTCCGCCAGCGCGCCGAGGTCAACAAGCACTTCGGCGGGCGTACCGAGATGATCGACCGCCAACAGATCCGCGAGCTGGTGCCCAGCCTCAACCTCGACCCCGGCCACTTGCCGGTAATCGCCGGGCTCTGGCATATCGACGGCGCCACCGCGCGTCACGATGCTGTGGCCTGGGGCTACGCCAAGCAGGCAGCCAAGCGCGGCGTGGAAATCCATCAGCTCACCGAAGTGCAGGACCTGATCATCGAAAACGGCGCCATCACCGCGGTGAAAACCAATCGCGGCACCATCCGGTGCGGCTGCGCGGTGCAGGCGATTGCCGGGCACAGCTCGCTGCTGATGGCCAAGGCCGGTATCCGTTCGCCGATCCAGACCTTCCCGTTGCAGGCCATGGTCACCCAGCCGTTCAAGCCGTTCCTCGACCCGTTGGTGAGTTCCTCGGCCCTGCACTGCTACGTGCAGCAAACCAGCCGTGGCGAAGTGGTGTTCGGTGGCGGCTCCGACCCGTACCCGCTGTTCAACACCCGCTCGACCCTGGACCTCAAGGAAAGCCTGTTGGCCCATGCCATCGAAATGTTCCCTTTCCTGGCCAACGCCAAGTTGATGCGCCAATGGGCCGGGATCACCGACATGACCCCCGACTACAGCCCGATCATGGGCCTGTCGCCGCTGAAGAATTACTACCTCGACGCCGGCTGGGGCACCTGGGGCTTCAAGGCCACGCCGATCTGCGGCAAGACCATGGCCGAGCTGGTCGCCAGCGGCGGCAAGGTGCCGGACTTGATCAAGCCCTTCGGCCTCGAACGTTTCTCGACCTTCCAGCAAGTCAACGAAATGGGCGCCACAGCGGCCAGCCACTGACGGAGAGCAGACGATGAAAATCATGATTTGCCCGCTCAACGGGCCGCGCAATATCAGCGAGTTCACCTACGGCGGTGAATTCAAACCGATGCCCGATCCGGTGACCTGCAGCGATGCCGAATGGGCCGACTACGTGTTCAACACCGATAACCTCGCCGGTGTGGTGCGCGAATGGTGGATGCACACGCCGTCCAGTTACTGGTTCCTCGCCGAGCGCCACACGGTCACCGACGAGATCCTGCGCACCTTCGATCCGCGCGAAGTGTTCACTACCCGCGTCGACTTCACCACCGCCAAGGAGATCGCCGGATGAACCGCCTCCCCGCCCCCATGGGCCTGCTGATCCAGCGTGACCAGCCACTCGATTTCAGTTTCGACGGCCTGCCCTACCAGGGTTTGCAGGGCGACAGCATCGCCAGCGCGCTGCTCGCCAACGGGCGCTTCCTGATGTCGCGTTCGTTCAAGTACCACCGCCCACGCGGCCCATTGACCATGGCCGGCCATGACGCCAACAGCCTGGTGCAACTGCCCCGCGAACCCAACGTATTGGCCGATGCCCACGCGCTGTCCGCCGGCCTGGCGGTGACGGCGCAGAACGTCAACGGCTCGCTGGATAACGACAAGGACGCCTACCTGGGCAAGTTCTCCAGGTTCATGCCGGTGGGTTTCTACTACCGTTCGTTCTACAAGCCCAAGGGCATGTGGAAAGTCTGGGAACCGATCATCCGCAAAAAAGCCGGCCTGGGCGTGCTCGACCTGACCTTCCAACCCGAGTACTACGACAAGGCCTACCTGTTCACCGACCTCGCCGTGATCGGCGCCGGACCCGCTGGCTTGCAGGCCGCGCTGACCGCCGCGAATGCCGGCGCCAAGGTGCTGCTGATCGAGCAGCAGCCGATCCTCGGCGGGTCGCTGACCTACGCGCGCTTCGATATCGCCGGCACCCGCGCCGACACCCTGCGCCGCGAATTGCTCGGTGCGGTGCAGCAACACGCGAATATCCAGGTGCTCACCGACGCCACCTGCAATGCCTGGTTCACCGACAACTACCTGCCGGTGATCCAGGGCAAGCGCCTGTACAAAGTGCGCGCGCAGCAGTGCCTGGTGTGCAGCGGTTCGTTCGACCAACCGGTGGTCTTCCGCAACAACGACCTGCCGGGGGTGATGCTCACCAGCGCCGCGCAACGCCTGATGAAGCTCTATGCAGTCAAGCCCGGCAAGCGCGCAGTGGTACTCACCGGCAACGATGACGGCTACCTCGCCGCCCTCGACCTGCATGACCAGGGCGTGGACGTGGCCGCCGTGATCGACCTGCGTCACGCCCCGGCGGACAAAGCCCTGCCGGGTGCCCTGGCCCAGCGCAAGATCCTATGCCTGAGCAACAGCACCGTGTTCGAGGCCCTGCATGAAAAAGGCCTGCGCCATGTGAAGGGCGTCGACGTGCGCCAGATCACCGGCCAGGGCCAGGTCAGCGCCAGCGGGCACGTGATCGACTGCGACCTGCTGTGCATGTCGGCCGGCTATATGCCGGTCTATCAGCTGCTATGCCAGGCCGGTGGCAAGCTGGCCTATGACGACGCACGAGCGGAGTTCAGCCTCAGTGGCCTGCCGCGCAACCTGGGCGTGGCCGGTTCCGTACACGGTCGGCATCAACTGGACAATGTGCTGGCGGATGGGACCAACGCCGCCGCCGATAGCCTGCGCGCCCTCGGTTTGAACAGCACCAGCCTGCCTGCAGCGCTGCGCAGCGAAGCCCAGGTCAACTTCCACTGGCCGATCTTCCCGCACCCCAAGGGCAAGGATTTCATCGACTTCGACGAAGACCTGCAAGTGGCGGATATCGTCAACGCCACCCGCATCGGCTACCGCGATGTGCAGTTGGTCAAGCGTTACTCCACGGTCGGCATGGGTCCGTCCCAGGGACGTCACTCGGCGCTGCCGACCGCACGGCTGGTGGCCTGGGCGACCCAGCGCACGATCAGCGAAACCGGGGTCACCACCGCACGGCCGCCGTTCGTGGCGGAAAAACTCGCCCATGTCGCCGGACGGGCCTTCGACCCTTACCGCCAAACGCCGATGCACGCGCGCCATGTGCAAGCCGGGGCGAAGATGATGCCCGCCGGTATCTGGCAGCGCCCGGCCTATTACGGCAAGTCCCAGGACCGCGAAGCGTGCATGCAGGCCGAAGCGCTGCACGTGCGCAACAAGGTCGGGCTGATCGATGTGTCCACCCTCGGTGGCCTGGACGTGCGCGGCCCGGACGCCGCCGAATTGCTCAACCGCATGTACACCTTCGCGTTCCTCAAGCAGCCGGTGGGCCGTTCGCGTTATGCACTGATGACCAACGAACACGGCGTGGTGATCGACGACGGCGTGTGCGCACGGCTGGCCGACAAGCATTTCTACGTCACCGCCACCACCAGCGGCGTCGACCGCATCTACCAGCAGATGCTCAAGTGGAACGCACAGTGGCGCCTGGACGTGGACGTGACCAACGTCACGGCAGCGATTTGTGCGGTGAACCTCGCCGGGCCGGATTCGCGCAAGGTGCTGGAGCAGGTGTGCAGCGACCTCGACCTGAGTGCCGAAGGCTTCCCCTACCTGGGCGTGCGCCAGGGCACGGTGGCCGGAATCAAGGCGCGCCTACTGCGGGTCGGGTTCGTCGGCGAGCTGGGCTATGAAATCCACGTACCGGCACGCCACGGCCTGGCGTTGTGGGACGCGTTGATGACGGCCGGCAAGGCCTTTGACATTCGCCCCTTCGGCGTCGAAACCCAACGCCTGCTGCGCCTGGAAAAAGGCCATGTGATCATCAGCCAGGACACCGACGGCATGACTCACCCGGCAGAAATCGACATGGGCTGGGCGGTCAGCCGCAACAAGCCGTTCTTCGTCGGCCGCCGCTCGGTGGACATCCTTGAAGCCCAGCCGCTGAAACGCAAACTGGTGGGCTTCAGCCTGCCCAAGGGCAGCGTGCAACCGCTGGAAGGCCACCTGGTGCTCAACGGCGCGGACATCAGCGGCAACGTCACCTCCTGTGAATATTCCGCCAGTCTGGGCCGCATCATCGGCCTGGCCTACGCCGGGATCGACCAGAGCACACCGGGGCAGCGCATTCCGATTCGCGTCGAAGGCGGCATCGTCGTCCAGGCCGAGGTGGTGCAACTGCCGTTCTTCGACCCCACTAACCAACGCCAGGAGGGTTAAGCCATGACCAGTCTGAAAGCCCACGAATTGTTCACGCCGCCCTGCCAACTGCAGGACCAGACCGACCTGCCCCGGGTCGGCTTTCGCGGCGCACAAAGCGCCGAGTACCTTACCGCGCGCGGCTTCACGTTGCCGGGCGCGCCCAACCAAGCCAGCGCACAAGCGGACGGCAGCTGGGTGGCGCGCCTGTCGCAGAACGAATACCTGGTGCTGGGCAGTCCGCAGGATCAGGGGCAACGGATTGCCGATGAAGAAGCGCGTTGGGAACTGGACCACCGCGCCAATTACCTGCTGCCGCGCCAGGACAGCCATGCCTGTGTGCGACTCAGCGGGGGCGTGATTGCGCAGGTGATGGCCAAGCTGTGCGGGGTTGACTTGAGCGACCCGGCGTTCAAGCCCGGGATGGTGGCGCAGACGTCAGTGGCGCGGGTCAATGCGATTGTCATCCACACAGGGAGTGTGGAGCTGCCGGCGTTTCATATCCTCTGGGATCGCGCCTCGAAGGAATACTTCGAGGGCACGTTGCGGGATGCGTTGGAGGAGTTCGGCGGAGTGGCTCAGTCGGTGTAGCCCAACCGCACCGCCCTGATCTTCCGGGTGTGTTGACGTGTCGCCAGGCAGTAATACAACGGGCACGTCACCACCAGTCCCATCAGCCACGACAGGTCCGCGCCTTCCACCAGGTTGGCCCACGGCCCCACATACAGCGACGTATTGGCAAACGGCAGTTGCACGATGATGCCGATGCAGTACGCCACGATTGCATGCAGGTTGAAACGCCCATACACCCCGCCATCCGCCTGGAAAATCGAGGCAATGTCATAGACCCCGCGCTTGATGATGTAGAAGTCGATCAGGTTGATCGACGCCCACGGCACCAGCACCAGCAACAGCGCGAGGATCAGGCCGATGAATTGCGAGATGAAGTCCGCCGACGCGCCCAACGCCACCACGCAGCAACCGGCCAGGACCACGCCCGACAGCAGCACGCGCACCTTGATGCTCGGGGTCCAGTGGCTGGCGAAGGTCTGCACCGAGGTGATGATCGACAGCACCGCGCCGTACAGATTCAGGGCGTTGTGGCTGATGATATTGAGCAGGAACAGCACCATCAGGATCGGCCCCAGCCAGCCGGTGGCTTGCTTGACCGCGACCATGGCTTCGGTGCCTTCGGGCGTGGCCAGTGCGGCTACCAGGCCAAAGGCGAAGGACAGGATGGTGCCGAGGGTGGCGCCCAGGTAGGTCGCAATGAACGGCCGGGTGATGCCAATATCCGCCGGCAGGTAGCGCGAGTAGTCGCTGGTGTAGGGCGAAAAGCTGATCTGCCAGATCACCCCCAGCGACACGGTGGCCAACCAGCCAGCGGCGTTGAAGCCGCCACGGGTCAGGAAATCTGCCGGCAGGTCATGGGCGAAGATGTAGATAAAACCGGCCAGCAACGCGCTGCCCATCACCCAGGTGCCGATGCGGTTGAGGCTATGGATAAAGCGGTAGCCGATCACTCCGATCGCGGTGGCGCTGAGGGCGCCGATCAGGATGCTCGCCGGCACCGGCACCGACGGCACGATGCCGACGATGGACTTGCCGGCCAGGACGATATTGGAGATGAAAAAGCCGATGTAGATCAGCGCGGCAAAGAACACGATCAGCAGCGCGCCGTAACGGCCGAACTGGCCACGGCTCTGCACCATCTGCGGGATGCCCATGCGCGGGCCCTGGGCTGATGCGAGGGCAATCACGATGCCGCCGAGCAGATGCCCGAGGGCAATCGCCAGCAGCCCCCACGCCAGATTGAGATGGAACACCTGGGCCACCATGGCACCGGTGACAATCGGCAGCGGTGCGATGTTGGTGCTGAACCATAAGGTGAACAGGTCGCGGGCCTTTCCATGGCGCTCTGCGAGGGGGACGTAATCGACCGTGTGATGCTCGATCAGGGGGTCTTGCCGGGACATCTGGGGCATGGAAATGAACTCGCGTTTGTCTGATCTTATAGTTGTTTGACGCCACACCGGGGGAGCTCTCTGGCCGCCCCTCAGATGAACACCATATTATGGTATTCCAACATTTTCACAAGGCTGATCCGTAGTTTCAGCGCCCATCTGATCCGCAAGTGTGCCACAGGGCACCCCGTTATTTCCTGCCATGGCGCCCGTATTTATTGGCTATTAGACCCAGCCTTGACGTTCATCGGGCGACTGAAAAAGCGGTTGCATCGATTGTATTACGGTATACCATCAGACCTACAAACCCATAAAAACCGCTTTATCCGCAGAGGACCGCCCCATGATCGATGCCGCTATCTACAAACAAGTGATGGGTTCGTTTCCGTCCGGGGTCACCGTGATCACCACGCTCGATGACGACGGGCAAATCGTCGGGTTGACCGCCAGTGCCTTCAGCTCGTTGTCCATGGACCCGGCCCTGGTGCTGTTCTGCCCCAACTACAGCTCCGACTCGTACCCGGTGTTGATCAAGAACAAACGCTTTGCCATTCATGTGCTTTCCGGTGGGCAGCAAACAGAAGCCTATGCCTTTGCGCGCAAGGGCAAGGACAAGGCCCAGGGCATTGAATGGACCCTCAGTGAGTTGGGCAACCCGATCCTGGCGAATGCCACGGCGGTGATCGAGTGCGAGTTGTGGCGCGAATACGAAGGCGGCGATCACGCGATCATGGTCGGCGCAGTGAAGAACCTGATCGTGCCCCGGCAGAACGCCGGGCCACTGGTGTATTGCCACGGCAAGATGGGCGCCCTGCCGCTGCCGGCCTGAGCCCCTCCCACAGTTTGATTGCAGGTGTCAGCCCGGTAACCGGTTGAGAGAAAAATTTTGCGGACATTCCGTATTATGGTATACCAATAATCAATCCGCCGAACCGCCGTCATCACTGGCAGGCTTCACATTGGCGAGAGCACTTAAGGGCCCGCAGTCGACAGGCCGATCACAATAGATCCGAGGTAAGCGTCATGAAGTTTTCCCTGTTCGTACACATGGAACGTTGGGACGAAAGTGTCAGCCACCGTCAGTTGTTCGAAGACCTGACTGAACTGACCTTGATGGCGGAGGCTGGCGGTTTCAGCACCGTATGGATTGGCGAACACCACGCCATGGAATACACCATCTCGCCAAGCCCGATGCCGCTGCTGGCTTACCTCGCGGCCAAGACCACCACCATTCACCTGGGTGCCGGCACCATCATCGCGCCGTTCTGGCACCCGTTGCGAGTCGCCGGTGAATGCGCCCTGCTCGATGTGATCAGCAACGGGCGCATGGAAGTCGGCCTGGCCCGTGGCGCTTACCAGGTAGAGTTCGACCGCATGGCCGGCGGCATGCCCGCCTCCAGCGGCGGCCAGGCGCTGCGCGAGATGGTGCCGGTGGTGCGTGCGTTGTGGAAAGGCGACTACGCCCACGACGGCGACATCTGGAAATTCCCCACCTCCACCAGCGTGCCCAAGCCGATCCAGCAGCCCAACCCGCCGATGTGGATCGCCGCCCGCGACCCGGACTCGCACAACTTTGCGGTGGCCAACGGCTGCAACGTGATGGTCACGCCGCTGATGAAGGGCGACGAAGAAGTCCTCGACCTGAAAAACAAATTCCAGGCCGCCCTCGACAACAACCCCGGCGTACCACGCCCGCAACTGATGGTGCTGCGCCACACCCACGTGCATGCCGCCGATGATCCGGACGGCTGGAAAATCGGGGCCAAGGCGATCTCGAAGTTCTATCGCACCTTCGATGCCTGGTTCGGTAATAAAGAGGTACCGGTGAATGGCTTCCTGGCACCGAGCCCGGAAGAAAAATTCGCCGCCCGCCCGGAGTTCGAACTGGACAGCCTGCACAAGACCGCGATGATCGGCACCGCCGAAGAAATCATCCCGCGCATCCGTTACTACCAGGAGCTGGGCGTGGATGAGTTCAGCTTCTGGTGCGACAACAGCCTGCCCCATGCCGAGAAGAAGAAGTCGTTGGCGTTGTTTATCGAGCAGGTGGTGCCGGCGTTTCGTTGAGAGACACGCGGCGCAGGCGTGGTTGCTGTCAACCACGCCTGCGGCTGATGTACCCACTGACACCCTGATAAACCCCCAGCAACAGCCCCGCCAGCAGCAATGTCCATTGCACGCTCAGCGCCGCCGCCAGCAGGCCGGCCAACAATCCGCCGATGGCTTCAAAGCCGAAACGCATGGCGATATAGAACGCAATCACCCGGCCGCGCAACGCTTCCGGCGCCGCGCTTTGCAGGGTCATATTGCTGCTGACATTGCTCACCGTGATGCCGAAGCCCAGCCCGGCAAGCGCCGCCAGGGTGAACCACAGCGGCGGGTTGGCCGCCACCGCGCACAGCGACACCGCACACACCAGCGTGCCGAGCACGATAATGCGGCCCAGGTTCGAAGCACTGCCGGCAAACGCCAGGAAGATCGTGGCCACAAACGCACCGGCACCGGCTGCGCCCCACAGCCAGCCGAGGGTTTGCGCATCGCCGCTGAACGCATGCTTGGCCAGGATCGGCAGCAGTACGGTGTAGCAGGACGCCAACAGGTTGACCATCACCACACTGACCAGCAGCCGCCGAATCGCCAGGGTGGTCCACAGGTAGCGCAGACCTTCGCGGAAAATCTCCCCGGTAGACCCTTGGGCCCTGGCCTGCGCTCGGCTTTGCACCCTGCCCAGGCCGATCAGCAACATACCGAACGCGATGGAAGTGAGCACAAAGCAACCGGCCTCGCCGCTCCAGTTGATCAGCAAGCCGGCCAACGGCGGGCCGATAAAGCGTGCGGCATTGATCAGCATCGCGTTGAGCACAAGGGCGTTGGGCAGGTCTTTGGGCTCATCGACAAAGCTCGCGATCAAGGCTTGGCGCAGCGGCGTTTCCAGGGCGTTGAGCAAACCCAGCAGAAGCGCCATGGCGATGATCACTTCACGGCCCATCCACTGCTGCCAGGTCAGCACGGCCAGGGCCAACGATTGCAGGGCCAGGGCGGCCTGCACCGCCATCAAAAGGCGGCGTTTGTCATGGCGGTCGGACCAGGCGCCCGCCAGCGGTCCCACCAGCAGCTGAGGCAACAGCGTCAGAAACGCAATCGCCCCCAGCAGCACGGCCGAGCCCGTCAAGTGATAGGCGAGCCAGGACAGCGCGACCTGTTGCACCCACTTGCCCAGGGTGGAAAGGCCCTGGCCGACAAAGTAGATCTGGAAATTTCGATGGCGCAGCGCGCGCACAGGCGCCGGCCAACGGGAGTGGGAAGCAGGATTCAAATAAACTCGCAGCCCTTTTGTGTGAGCGATTTCAGGACCCAGGTGCGGTCGTTCTCGCCCAGCGCGATCTGTTCAAGCTGCTTCTGTTCAGCGGCATGCTTGGCGTAGGCGCGATCATACACCTCGCCGACCTGATCGAAGGGCACGCAGATCAAGCCATCTTCGTCACCCTTCACCAGATCTCCCGGTTCGATCACCATGCCCGCCAAGGCAATCGGTACGTTCACCTCGCCCGGGCCGTCCTTGTACGGGCCGCGATGGGTGATGCCGGCGGCAAACACCGGGAAGTCACCGGCACCGATACTCGCCGCATCGCGAATGGCGCCATTGATCACAATGCCGGCCACGCCTTTCTTGATCGCGTACGCCACCATCATTTCGCCGATCAGTGCGTTGCTCAAGTCGCCGCCGGCGTCGACCACAATCACGTCGCCAGGCTGGGCGATATCCAGGGCGTAATGCAGCATCAGGTTGTCCCCAGGCCGCGCTTTGACGGTCAGCGCCGGCCCCACCAGCACGCCCTGGTGGTGCATCGGTTGCAGGGCGGCGCCACCGGCGGTCATGCGGTTCATCGAATCGCTGATATTGGCGACGGGCATTGTCCGGTACCGCTCGACCCACTCGGCAGCGACTTTACGTTGCTGCTTGAGCACTCTGAATCCGATGGACATGGGGCATTCCTCTTGTGGTTTTTATTAAGCGTGAAAATTCATGAAATGAAATGGCATTTCGAAATTAACACTGCAATTTAAAACTGACAAGACTCACCCACAGCGGCTTCGGCACATGAAAAACGGTTTAAGGCTGAATAAATCCCTTAACTCGTTGAATAACACGGGGTTGCACGCATGCACTCAACCGTTTCGCGCAAATCAACAAAAATTATTTATTGCAACGCCATTTCATTATGTTAGGTTTCGAGCACTGTTGAGCGACATCACGAACCGCCAACTGCACACAGATAAGAAAACCAAGGTGCGCCAAATGACCCGAACTCTCCTGCTGACCGGCCCGCAATTAACTGCCGAAGCCATGGCCCACGCCGCCGCCCATGGCGTGCGCGTAATCCCTACCACCCCGTATGCCCCGGTCGACGAACTCACCGCGATCATTGCCCGCGAACAGCCGGACGCAATCATCGTGCGCCAGGGCAAACTGACCCGGGACATGATCAATGCATCGCCCGCGCTGAAGATCATCGCCAAGCACGGCGTGGGCTACGACACCATCGACATCGCCGCCGCCGCTGAACGCGGCATCCCCGTCACCATCGCCCTGGGCGCCAATGCGCAATCGGTGGCTGAGCATGCCCTGGCGCTGATGTTCAGCGTCGCGCGCCAGACTGCCCTGCTCGATGCGCGCATGCGTGACGGCCATTGGGACAAAGCGACCGCCGTGGGCATCGAGCTGTCCGGCAAGACCCTGGGCCTGGTGGGCCTGGGCGCTATCGGGCGAATCCTGATGGAACTGGTAACGCCGCTGCGCATGACCATCAAGGTATTTGATCCCTACTTGAGCAACCTGCCCGACCTGCCGAATGTCGAGCGCGCCGAGGACTTCGATGCCTTGCTGACGAGCTGCGATATCATCAGCCTGCATTGCCCGCTGACCGAGCAGAACCGCAACCTTTTCGGCGCGGCGCAGTTCAAGCGCATGCGCCCAGGCAGCCTGTTGATCAACACCGCACGCGGCGAACTGATCGATACCGAAGCGCTGGTGCAGGCGCTGAGCACCGGCCAGATCGCCGGCGCCGGCCTCGACACCTTCAACCCCGAACCGCCACCCACCGACTCAGCGCTGTGGGGCCTGCCGACCCTGGTCGCCACCCCCCACGTAGGCGCCAACACTGCCGAGGCGCGCGATCGCGTGGGCCTGCTGGCCGTGCAACAGATCATCGACTTCTGGGACGGCTGCGCACCGGAGCCGCGTTCGGTGGTCAACCGCCACCTGTTCGCACACTGATTGAACGCCCATCGCCCGGCCTTCACCCAAGGAAGGTCGAGCTCATTACGCTTCTCCAAAAAAAACAAAATGGGAGAGAGTCATGCCTATCAGTTCTACCGACATCAGCGCGATCGAGCGCTCAACCATGCGCAAGGTGGCGTGGCGACTCCTGCCGTTCCTGATCCTTTGCTACCTGCTGGCGATCATTGATCGCGGCAATATCGGCATGGCATCCCTGCAGATGAACCAGGACCTGGGCCTTACACCGGCGATCTTCGGCTTTGCCAGCAGCCTGTTCTTCGTGTCGTATTTCCTGGTGGAAGTGCCAAGCAACCTGGCGCTGCAACGTTTCGGCGCACGGGTGTGGATTGCGCGGATCATGATCACCTGGGGACTGATTTCCGCCGGCACCGCGTTTGTGACCGGAGCCAATTCGCTGTACGTGATGCGTTTTTTGCTGGGTGCGGCCGAAGCAGGCTTCTTCCCGGGCGTGCTGCTGTACCTCACCTACTGGCTGCCAGCGGCATACCGTGGACGCATGGTCGCTATCTTCATGGTCGCCATTCCCGGCGCCAACTTCATTGGTTCGCCGCTGTCCGGCCTGTTGCTGAGCCTGGACGGCTGGTTCGGCATGCGCGGCTGGCACTGGCTGTTCATCATCGAGGGCATCCCCGCCGTACTGCTGGGCATCGCCTGCCTGTTCGTACTCACCGACCGCCCCGAACAGGCCAAGTGGCTGAGCAACGAACAACGCAGCTGGCTCACCGGCCGCCTGGACGAAGAGCGCAGCCGCAAGACCGCCATCGGGCATATCTCGCTGTGGAAACTGCTGCGCCACAAGCACATTTGGGTACTGGCACTGATCTACTCCGGGGCGTCGGCGGCCGGCAGCACCATGAGCGTGTGGGCGCCGCAATTGCTCAAGACGTTTGACCTGAACAACCTGGAAATCGGCCTGGTCAATGCCATTCCCTACGGACTGGCTTCGGTGCTGATGATTCTGTGGGGACGCAGCTCCGACAAGAGCGGTGAACGCCGCTGGCACACCGCGATGACCTTGCTGCTGATCACCGCCGGTTTGCTGCTCGCACTGGTCACCTCCTCGCTGGTGGCGACGGTGTTCATGCTGTCCATGGTGTTGATCGGGGCGTACTCAATGAAGGGGCCGTTCTGGGCGCTGGTGTCGACCTGGCTCTCGTCCTCCACTGCCGCCGCCGGTCTGGCCGCCGTGGGCGCGATGGCCAATCTGATTGGTGGCGGCATCATGGTGAATGTGTACGGCACCATTCACCACGCCACCGGCAGTTACGCCCTGGCCCTGTTGCCGCTGGCGGCGCTGTGTGCCGCCGGTGCCGTGATGGTGCTGCTGATGGGGCGCAGGCAGATGCGGGATTTGAGCGGCACAGGCGAACTGATCGCCCGGTAACGCGCTGAAATCGCTGTACGCTCAATCGCTTGGCATTGCTCCCTGCGGGCAATGCCAGTATTTTGCAGCGTACCCGCCCCCCCCCCTTCAAGGAGCCCCCCATGGTAAAAACACGCCCACGCCCCGCCGTCACCGGAGTTGCTTCGGCTGATCGGGTGCTGACCGTGCTCACCGCCTTCAAGATGGGGGACACGGCCCTGGAACTGGCCGAGCTGGCCGCGCGCACCGGGCTGATCAAGAGCACCATCATGCGCCTGATGGTGTCACTGGAAGACCACGGCCTGATCACTCGCCTGGCGGACGGTCGCTACCAGCTGGCGACCGAGATCATGCGCTTGAACACGGTGTACCAGGACGGCCTCGACCTTGAGCGCCATATCACCCCGCTGCTGCATCGCCTGACCCAGGAAACCGGCGAAACAGCTTCATTCTATGTGCGCCACGGCGCCTACCGAATGTGCCTCTACCGGGTCAACTCCCCGCATCACCTGCGCTTGCACCTGCAACCGGGCGACACCCGCCCCATGGACGGTGCAGCCGGTGCCGAAGCGTTACGCACGCCGTATTCGCTGGCGGCGAAGATGATCAAGCCGTTGTTTTCCCATGGCGCCACCGACCCCCACGCCGCGTCGATGGCATTGCCGATCTTCGGCCCAGGGGAAAACCTGATCGGTGCCCTGGTGCTGTCCGGCCCGGCCAGTCGCCTGACCGCCGAGCAGGCGCAGACATTGCACCCCCTGTTCCAGCAGGCCGCCGTCGAGTTGACGCGCAGCCTGGGGGGCGACGCACTGGAGGATGGGGAAACTGCGCAGAAAAAACCTCGCGGCAAAAAACCAGCCGAGGCGTAAAACCAAACCCACCCCGTATGTGGCAACCCGCTTACGCGCTGCCACATATTGCCCAAGGCGTGCCTACACTTCAGTGACACGCGCGACATTTAGCCCCAGCCCATCATCGCAGCACCTGTAATAGTCTATTGCAGGACTCTAATGTACTAACCAGTTAATTATCTTGCTAAAATCGCGTCTTTGCCCTCTCTCACTCGAGTCCTTTCGACATGAAACGAGCATCGCGCGCCACTGGCGTCTCTAGATTCCTACTCTTGGGCCTGGGCGTAATCATCGCCCTGCTCGGCCTCGCGCTGGCCGTTGGCGGCGCCAAACTGGTGAGCCTCGGTGGTTCCTGGTACTTCCTGGTCGGCGGCGTGGCCATGGCGGTTTCCGGCCTGCTGATTGCCCGGCAAAAAACCGCAGGTGCATGGCTGTTCGCGGCTTTCCTGATCGGCACGGCCATCTGGGCGGTGGCGGATGTGGGCCTGGTGTTCTGGCCGCTGTTCTCGCGGCTGTTCATGTTCGCGGTCATCGGCCTGGTAGTGGCGCTGGTGTATCCGCTGCTGGCCGGCCGGCCCGCGCGCGGTGCCTATGGCGTTGCCGCCGTATTGGCGGTGGGCGTGGCGGTGGCGGCGGGCAATATGTTTGTCGCCCACCCCAGCGTCGCCCCGACCGGTGCAGGCCCAGGCATCACGCCCGTGGCCGCGGCCGACGCGCAGAAGGACTGGGCCCACTACGGCAACACCGAAGGGGGCAGCCGCTTCGCCGCGCTGGACCAGATCAACCGCGACACTGTCGACAAGCTCAAGGTGGCCTGGACGTATCACACCGGTGACGTGGCCCTCAGCGACGGCAACGGCGCCGAAGACCAGCTCACGCCCCTGCAGATCGGCAACAAGGTGTTTATCTGCACGCCCCACAACAACCTGATCGCCCTCGACGCCGACACCGGCAAAGAGCTGTGGAAGAACGAAGTCAACGCCAAGTCGGCGGTGTGGCAGCGTTGCCGGGGCATGGCGTATTTCGACGCCACCGCGCCGATTGCCCAGCCTACCCAGCCCAACAGCTCGCCGATCATCGCCGCCAGCGTTCCAGCCGGTGCGCAGTGCCAACGCCGCTTGCTGACCAACACCATCGACGCGCGCCTGATCGCCGTGGATGCCGACACCGGCAAATTCTGCGAAGACTTCGGCACCCACGGCCAGGTGGACCTGAAAGCCGGCCTGGGCAATGTGCCGGACAGCTACTACCAGCTGTCGTCCGCGCCGTTGATCGCCGGGACTACCGTAGTGGTGGGCGGCCGCGTCGCGGATAACGTCCAGACCGACATGCCCGGCGGCGTGATCCGTGGCTTCGATGTGATCAGCGGGCAAATGCGCTGGGCCTTCGACCCGGGCAACCCGGAAGACAAACAGGCCCCGACCGGCGACAAGACCTACGTGCGCAGCACCCCAAACAGCTGGGCGCCGATGTCCTACGACCCGTTGATGAACACGGTCTTCCTGCCGATGGGCAGCTCGTCCACCGACATCTACGGCGTGGAACGCACCCCGCTCAACCATAAATACGGCGCGTCCGTGCTGGCGCTGGATGCCTCGACCGGGGCTGAAAAGTGGGTGTACCAGACCGTCCACAATGACCTGTGGGACTTCGACCTGCCGATGCAGCCGAGCCTGATCGACTTCACCCCACCGGGCAGCGACAAGGCGGTACCGGCGGTGGTGATTGGCACCAAGGCCGGGCAGATCTATGTACTCGACCGCGCCACCGGCACGCCGCTGACCGAGGTCAAGGAAGTACCGGTCAAGGCCGCCAACATTCCAAACGAGCCTTATTCGCCGACCCAGCCCAAGTCTGTGGGCATGCCGCAGATCGGCGCGCAGACCCTGAGCGAGTCGGACATGTGGGGCGCCACCCCGTACGACCAGTTGCTGTGCCGCATCGACTTCAAGGGCATGCGCTACGACGGCCTGTACACTGCGCCGGGCACGGATAAATCCCTGAGCTTCCCGGGTTCCCTGGGTGGCATGAACTGGGGCAGCATTTCCACCGACCCGGTGCATGGCTTTATCTTTGTCAACGACATGCGCCTGGGCCTGTGGATCCAGATGCTGCCGTCGCAGAACAAGGCCCAGTCTTCGTCCGGTGGCGAAGCGCTGAACACCGGCATGGGCGCGGTCCCGCTCAAGGGCACGCCGTATGCGGTGAACAAAAACCGCTTCCTGTCGGTGGCCGGCATTCCGTGCCAGGCGCCGCCGTTCGGCACCCTCACCGCCATCGACATGAAGACCCAGAAAGTCGCATGGCAAGTACCGGTCGGCACGGTTGAAGACACCGGCCCCCTGGGCATCCGCATGCACCTGCCGATCAAGATCGGCCTGCCGACCCTCGGCGGCACGCTGTCGACCCAGGGCGGCCTGATCTTTATCGCCGGCACCCAGGACTTCTACCTGCGCGCTTTCAACAGCGGCAACGGCGATGAAATCTGGAAGGCCCGCCTGCCCGTCGGCAGCCAGGGTGGCCCGATGACCTACGTGTCGCCGAAAACCGGCAAGCAGTACATCGTGATCACCGCCGGCGGTGCGCGCCAGTCCACCGACCGTGGCGACTACGTGATCGCCTACGCCCTGCCATAACCCCCTCCTGGCGCGGTGCCCCGGTACCGCGCTGTCTGGACTGGATCGCTCTTCGAGCAAGCAATGCTCGCGTTCAAGTGCAGGCGGTCACCTCTGGACCGTATTCGCATCATTGTTTCTATCGGTCGTTATCAAAAGATAAACAGCTACCAGGAAACAGTACGCAAGCATCACCAGAGCACCCAACACCAAAATGCCATATCGGGCCATGCTCGCTTCAAACCCTATGAAATCCTCATACACCCGAACTTGCGCAACGCCGTCACTGTAACCGATGTACACGTCCTGCTCTTTTAGCGTTTTTAAATCACCCTGAAAATGAATCCAGAGCGTGTACACACCGTTTTGCACAATCGAAGGAATGACAACACTGCTGACCGGATCAGGCATCACCGTATCAGAGCGCGAATCATCCCTGATCTGGACCAGTCCCTTTGCAGGCAGCTTGATGTGTACATCCTTGATGACCTTGCTGCCGCTGTTCCTCAGCGTAATCAACAGGCTTATGGGGTAATTGTCCGGCCCTTTTTCGAACGGCGCATCGAGTAGCGCGAGGTAAGGCGCCTGGCTCAGGTTGACCATTTTATCGATCTGTTCATGGCTGAGCGCACCGTCGCCAATGCGCTTGATGCTGTCATACAAATCGGCGTACTTGAGCTTTTCAGCAGTACTGCCTAAACGCTCAGAGAATTGACGGGGTGCACTTTCATACCGGTAGGACAGATCAGCCTCGAGCTTAGTGTCATCCTTGAAAGCCACGTATATCCCGGTAATTGATCCCAGACCCGTCACTAGGGCCAACAGAAATTTTCCAACGTTTCCCCAACTCAATGTAATGCTTCCTTATTGATCATCCTGGCGTACTCACTCACCGTTTGAGCGTGCCAAGTTCCGCTACGCAGAGCAAGCGAACAGGTTGCACTTGCACACGGACAGCAGCCTAGCGAGCTAAATGACACTGTGGTTGAACGTTGTGGATGATTGCGACGCAGGCATCGTCCCCCCCGCGCCCTGCTGATACTCGCGGGGCGTGCAGCCAAACTCTCGCCGAAACACCGTATGCAGGTACTGCGCCGATTTGAACCCGCACTTGGCGGCAATATCGGCAATCGCCAGTTCGTGGCTTTCCAGGCCCTTGGCGGCGGCGGCGAGTTTGAAGCGCAGGATCTCGTCATGCACGCTGCAGCCGCGTACCTTGCGAAAGTGCGCTTCCAGGGATGAACGCGACACGCCGACATAGGCCGCCACCTGCGCGGTCTTGATGCCCTGGCAGGCGTACTGGCGGATAAACAGCAGCGCCTGCATCACGTACGGATTACCCAAGGGTTGATGCAGGCTGGAGGCCTGAACGTTGATCGCCTCCGGCGGCACCAGGACCTGCGTGCCCAGGCACGGTTTGCCGTGCAGCATCTGGTGCAGCAAGGCGGCGGCCGTGCGCCCCATGGTTTCCGTGCCCTGGATCACCGAACTCAGCGGCACCCGCGTGAGGGTGCGGGTCAGGGGGTCGTTGTCGATGCCGATCAACGCCACTTGCTCCGGCACGGCGATGCCGGCAGTCAGGCAGGCTTGCAGCAGTTGCCGGGCGCGGGCATCGGTGACGGCGATGATGCCGATGGGCTTGGGCAGGCTGTGCAGCCAGGCAATCTGCTGTTCCACCGCGCTGTCCCACAACGGCGCGCTGGTGCCCAGGCCGCGATACACCTCGACGTGCAAACCATCCCGTTGCAGCAGGCGGCGAAAGGCTTTTTCACGCTCCTGGGCCCAGCGATTGGCCTGGGCCTCGGGCAGGCTGAAACAGGCGAATCGAGTCAGGCCAGCTTCGATCAAGTGTTCGTAAGCCAACTTCATCAATGCGTGGTTATCGGTCGCCACATAGGGAATGCCCTTGGGATAGGCGCGCGCGTCTTCATAGGAGCCACCCACCGCCACCACCGGCAACGTGCTGTCGGCCAACGCTTCGCCGATCAGCGGGTCGTCGAAGTCGGCAATGATGCCGTCGCCCTGCCAGCGCTCGATGCCTTTGAGCCGGCATAGAAAGTCCTCTTCCAGGAACAAGTCCCAAGACGCGCGGGTGCTGCTCAAGTAATTGCCAATACCGGCGATGATGCCGCGGTCATAGATTTTGCTGCCGTTGAACAACAGGGCAATACGGTGCACGGGCGGTAGGGTTTTCATTGTTTTTGTCCTCGGGCCTGTGGCAACAGACTAGCCCTCGCCGGTCAAAATCGCACTACACCTTGGTGATTTTCATAATCAGCGGGCCCGGTGCCGTTGCTAGTATCCAGACACCGCCAAGAACAATAAGGAAAACGCCATGCCGTACTTCCCCGGTGTCGACAAGGTTCGCTTCGAAGGCCCCAGCAGCGATGCCCCCCTCGCCTTTCGCCATTACGACGCCAACAAGCTGATCCTCGGCAAACCGATGCGCGAGCACCTGCGCATGGCCGCGTGTTACTGGCACACCTTCGTGTGGCCCGGCGCCGATATGTTCGGCATGGGCACCTTCAAGCGCCCGTGGCAGCGCAGCGGCGAGCCGATGGACGTGGCCATCGGCAAGGCAGAGGCGGCCTTCGAGTTTTTCTCCAAGCTGGGCATCGACTACTACAGTTTTCACGACACCGATGTGGCGCCGGAAGGCAGTTCGCTCAAGGAGTACCGCAACCACTTTGCGCAGATGGTCGATCACCTGGAGCGCCATCAGGAACAGACCGGCATCAAGTTGCTGTGGGGCACCGCCAACTGCTTCAGCAACCCGCGTTTTGCCGCCGGTGCCGCCAGTAACCCGGACCCGGAGGTGTTTGCCTACGCCGCTGCCCAGGTGTTCAGCGCGATGAACGCCACGCTGCGACTCAAGGGCGCCAACTATGTGCTGTGGGGCGGCCGTGAAGGTTATGAAACCCTGCTCAACACCGACCTCAAGCGCGAGCGCGAACAGCTCGGGCGCTTTATGCGCATGGTGGTGGAGCACAAGCACAAGATCGGCTTCAAGGGCGACCTGCTGATCGAGCCCAAGCCCCAGGAGCCGACCAAGCATCAGTACGATTACGACAGCGCCACGGTGTTCGGCTTTTTGCATGAGTACGGCCTGGAGCATGAAATCAAGGTGAATATCGAGGCCAACCACGCCACCCTGGCCGGGCACAGTTTCCATCACGAGATCGCCACCGCCGTGTCCCTGGGCATCTTCGGCAGCATCGACGCCAACCGGGGCGACCCGCAGAACGGCTGGGACACCGACCAATTCCCCAACAGCGTCGAGGAGATGACCCTCGCCACCTATGAAATCCTCAAGGCCGGTGGCTTCAAGAATGGCGGCTACAATTTCGACTCCAAGGTACGCCGCCAGAGCCTGGACGAGGTCGACCTGTTCCACGGCCATGTCGCCGCCATGGATGTACTCGCCCTGGCGCTGGAACGTGCGGCGGCCATGGTGCAGAACGACCGGCTGCAGCAGTTCAAGGACCAGCGCTATGCCGGCTGGCAGCAGCCGCTGGGCCAGGCCGTGCTGGCCGGTGAGTTCAGCCTGGAGTCACTGGCCGAACACGCGTTTACCCACCAACTGAACCCGCAGGCCGTGAGTGGTCGGCAGGAGATGCTGGAGGGGGTGGTCAACCGGTTTATTTATCGGTGACAGTGTGGCGAGCGGGTTTGTTGTGATGAGCGGGGTTGGTGTGGTGAGGGGCTTATTGTGGTGAGGGGGCTTATTGTGGTGAGCGGGCTTGCCCCGCGCTGGGGCGCGAAGCGGCCCCATTGCAGGCGATGTGTTTTTAGCTGACACACCGAGGTGCCTGGGTTTGGGGCTGCTTCGCAGCCCAGCGCGGGGCAAGCCCGCTCACCACAACAAGCCTGCTCACCACACCAAACCCATTCACCACAATAAGCCCGCTCACCACACTAAACCCATTCACCACGACAAGCCCATTCACCACAAAAGTCCTGTTCACCACAAAAGCCCGGCTTGCCACAACACGCCGGTTAGCCACACCTACAGTGTTCGCCTAGAGTCTTCACCCAGTGTCTTTCCAACAACAATAAAAGGACGCACCACCATGAAGTCATTCAAACGTACCCTGCTCGCCACCGCCCTGGCCCTGTTCGCACTGCCGGTGATGGCCGACTCCGCCCACCCGAAAATCGGTTTTTCCATCGACGACCTGCGCCTGGAACGCTGGTCCCGGGATCGTGACTACTTCGTCGCCGCTGCGGAAAAACTCGATGCCAAGGTCTTTGTGCAGTCCGCCGATGCCAACGAGCAGAAGCAGATTTCGCAGATCGAAAACCTGATCTCCCGGGGTGTCGATGTGATCGTGATCGTGCCGTTCAACGCCACGGTGCTGACCAACGCGGTCGCCGAAGCCAAGAAAGCCGGGATCAAGGTGGTGTCCTATGACCGCCTGATTCTCAACGCGGACATCGATGCCTACATCTCCTTCGATAACGAAAAAGTCGGCGAGATGCAGGCCAGCGGCGTGCTGCAGGCGGCGCCCAAGGGCAATTACTTCCTGCTCGGCGGCGCACCCACCGACAACAACGCCAAGGTGCTGCGCGAAGGCCAGATGAAGGTGCTGCAACCGGCCATCGACAAGGGCGACATCAAGATTGTCGGCCAACAGTGGGTCAAGGAATGGAACCCCACCGAAGCCCTGAGCATCGTCGAGAACGCCCTGACCCGCAACAGCAACAAGATCGACGCCATCGTCGCCTCCAACGACGCCACCGCCGGCGGTGCGATCCAGGCCCTGGCCGCGCAGAAACTGGCAGGCAAGGTGCCGATCTCCGGCCAGGACGCCGACCTCGCCGCCGTCAAGCGCGTGATCGACGGTACCCAGACCATGACCGTGTACAAGCCACTCAAGCTGATCGCCACCGAAGCCGCCAAGCTCTCGGTGCAACTGGCGCGTAACGAGAAGCCCACCTACAGCTCGCAGTACGACAATGGCAGCAAGAAAGTCGACACCATCCTGCTCACCCCGACCCCGCTGACCAAGGCCAATATCGACCTGTTGGAGAAGGACGGGTTCTATACCAAAGAGCAGATCGGCGGGCAGTGATCGCCATGGCCGACTACCTGCTGCAAATGAACGGCATCGTCAAAACCTTTGGCGGTGTCCACGCGCTGAACGGCATCGACATCAAGGTGCGGCCGGGGGAATGCGTCGGCCTGTGCGGCGAGAACGGTGCCGGTAAATCCACCCTGATGAAGGTGCTGTCGGCGGTCTACCCCCATGGCACCTGGGAGGGCGAAATCCTCTGGGATGGGCAGCCGCTCAGGGCCCAGTCCATCAGCGAGACCGAGGCCGCCGGCATCGTCATCATTCACCAGGAACTGACCCTGGTGCCCGACCTGTCGGTGGCCGAGAACATCTTCATGGGCCACGAGCTGACCCTGCCCGGCGGGCGCATGAACTACCCGGCGATGCTCCATCGCGCCGAAGCGTTGATGCGCGAGCTCAAGGTGCCGGACATGAACGTGGCGCTGCCGGTGTCACAGTACGGCGGCGGCTACCAGCAACTGGTGGAAATCGCCAAGGCCCTGAACAAACAGGCGCGCCTGCTGATCCTCGACGAGCCCTCCTCGGCCCTGACCCGCTCGGAAATCGAGGTGCTGCTCGACATCATCCGCGGCCTCAAGGCCAAGGGCGTGGCCTGCGTGTACATCTCCCACAAGCTCGATGAAGTGGCGGCCGTGTGCGACACCATCACGGTGATCCGCGATGGCAAGCACATCGCGACCACGGCCATGGCCGACATGGACATCCCGCAGATCATCACGCAGATGGTCGGCCGCGAAATGAGCAATCTCTACCCCACCGAGCCCCATGCCATCGGCGAGGTGATTTTCGAAGCGCGCAACGTCACCTGCTATGACGTCGACAACCCCCAGCGCAAGCGCGTCGACGATATTTCCTTTGTGCTCAAGCGCGGCGAAATCCTCGGCATAGCCGGGCTGGTGGGCGCCGGGCGCACGGAGCTGGTGTCGGCGTTGTTCGGCGCCTACCCCGGCCGCTACAGCGCCGAGGTGTGGCTCGACGGCCAGGTGATCGACACGCGCACGCCGCTCAAATCGATCCGCGCCGGACTGTGCATGGTGCCCGAGGACCGCAAGCGCCAGGGCATCATCCCTGACCTGGGCGTGGGCCAGAACATCACCCTGGCGGTGCTCGACACCTATGCCCACCTGACCCGCATCGACGCCGAGGCCGAACTGGGCAACATCGACCAGCAGATCGCGCGCATGCACCTCAAGACCGCCAGCCCGTTCCTGCCGATCACCAGCCTGTCCGGCGGCAACCAGCAAAAGGCCGTGCTGGCGAAAATGCTGATGGCCAAGCCCAAGGTGCTGATCCTCGACGAGCCCACGCGCGGGGTGGATGTGGGCGCCAAGTATGAGATCTACAAACTGATGGGCGCGCTGGCGGCCGAAGGCGTGTCGATCATCATGGTTTCCTCGGAATTGGCCGAAGTGCTCGGCGTGTCCAACCGCGTGCTGGTGATCGGCGACGGCCAGTTGCGTGGCGACTTCATCAACGAGGGGCTCACCCAGGAACAGGTGCTCGCCGCCGCGCTCAGCCAAAACAATAACAATCGGAAAAACGCGTAGATGAATCAGGTCAAACAGCTGTTCACTCGCTACAAAATGCTCGCCCTGGTGATCGCCGTGGCGTTTATCTGGCTGTTTTTCAGCTGGCAGACCGAGGGCGGCTTCCTCACCCCGCGCAACCTGTCCAACCTGCTGCGGCAGATGTCGATCACCGGGATATTGGCGTGCGGCATGGTGCTGGTGATCATCAGCGGCGAGATCGATTTGTCGGTGGGTTCGTTGCTGGGACTGTTGGGCGGGCTCGCGGCGATCCTGGATGTGGTCTATCACATTCCGCTGCTGGCCAACCTCAGCCTGGTGGCGTTGTGCGGCCTGATGATCGGCTTGGCCAACGGCTACATGACCGCTTACCTGCGCATTCCGTCGTTTATCGTTGGCCTCGGCGGCATGCTCGCGTTTCGCGGGATTCTGCTGGGGATCACCGGCGGCACCACCATCGCGCCGGTGTCGCCGTCGCTGGTGTATGTAGGCCAGGGGTATTTGCCGCATTCGGTGGGGGTTGGCCTTGGGGTCTTGCTGTTTGCCCTGACTCTGTTTTTGACCTGGAAACAACGGCGCAACCGCGCGCTGCATAGCTTGGCGCCGCACGCCCTGATGCGCGATGTGCTGCGCGTGGGGGTGATCGGCGCGGTGCTCGCCGGGTTCGTTACTACCCTCAACAGCTACGACGGCATCCCCGTACCGGTGCTGCTGTTGCTGATGCTGCTCGGCGTGTTCAGCTACGTCACCAGCCAGACCGTGTTCGGCCGCCGCGTGTACGCGGTGGGCAGCAACATGGAAGCCACGCGGCTGTCGGGCATCAACGTGCAGGCGGTGAAACTGTGGATCTTCGGCATCATGGGCGTGATGTGCGCCCTCGCCGGCCTGGTCAATACCGCACGCCTGGCGGCGGGATCACCGTCGGCGGGCAATATGGGCGAGTTGGATGCCATCGCTGCGTGCTTTATTGGGGGGACGTCGATGCGCGGCGGCTCGGGCACGGTGTATGGCGCGTTGCTCGGGGCATTGGTGATTACCAGCCTGGATAACGGCATGTCGATGCTGGACGTGGACAGTTACTGGCAGATGATTGTGAAGGGCAGCATCCTGGTATTGGCGGTGTGGGTGGATGTGAGTACGCGCACGGGTCGGCGCTGACTGCCTCACTTTCCGAGCAATACGGCCCCATCCCCCAGCCGTCCCAACTGATCCCCCGGATTGCGCAACGGGCAATCATCCAGGGACAGGCATCCACAGCCGATACAGCCATCAAGTTGGTCGCGCAGTTGAGTGAGGCTGTTGATGCGCTCACTCAACAGGTCGCGCCAGTGTGTGGAGAGTTGGGTCCAGTCCTTGGCCGTCAACGGCCGTCCTGAAGGCAGTTCGTCCAACGCGTCCTTGATGGCCGCCAAGGGAATGCCCGCGCGCTGCGCGACCTTGATCACCGCGATCCGGCGCAGTACGTCACGCTGATAACGACGCTGATTGCCCGCGCTGCGTTGTGCGTGAATCAACCCCTTGGCTTCGTAGAAATGCACCGTGGCCACGGTCACGCCGCTGCGGCGGGCCAGTTCGCCCACGCCGAGGGGGATGCGCACATCGATTTTCGCTTCCATCCAGCTCTTGACCTCATCTAAACATGAGGTTTTATAAAGGGTGTCGGCTTGCCTTGGCAAGCCTTCAGCCCTTTGAATCGGAGCCTGCATGGACACACCTCAACCCTCCCCCTCCAACTGGGCCGCGCTGTTGTCCGGTACCAACGGCGTACGTTCGCTCGCACTGGCCGGCGGCGTGGTGCTGCATGCGATCAACGTGTACATCGCCACCACGATTCTGCCGTCGGTGGTCCAGGACATCGGCGGCATCGACTACTACGCATGGAATACCACGTTATTTGTCGCCGCCTCGATCCTCGGCTCGGCATTGTCGGCGCGCCTGCTTGGCAGCCTCGGGCCGCGTGCGGCGTACCTGGTCGCCAGCCTGGTGTTTGCCGGCGGGGCCTTGGCCTGTGCGTTTGCGCCGTCCATGCCGGTGATGCTCGTTGGGCGGTTGGTGCAGGGGCTGGGCGGTGGGTTCTTGTTCGCGCTGTCCTACGCGATGATCCGCTTGGTGTTCGATGAAAGCCTGTGGCCGCGCGCGATGGCGTTGGTGTCGGGGATGTGGGGCGTGGCGACGCTGGTCGGCCCGGCGGTGGGCGGAGTGTTTGCCGAGCTGGGCATATGGCGCGCGGCGTTCTGGTCGTTGATTCCGGTGGCCGGGTTATTCGCGGTGCTGGCGGCGGCGGTCCTG
Organism: Pseudomonas sp. NFX5; assembly: GCF_049132125.1. NCBI lineage: Bacteria > Pseudomonadati > Pseudomonadota > Gammaproteobacteria > Pseudomonadales > Pseudomonadaceae > Pseudomonas > Pseudomonas sp. NFX5. Next base: position 308,817 of record NZ_JAFMZG010000035.1, on the reverse strand, counting down.
CCCAGGCGCAGCACCGAGAGCGCTGCGCCGACCCCGTTGCCACTCGCCCAACTGGTGCTGCTGACGGCGGCGGTACTGGCGGTGTCGGCCGGCAGTGTCTCGTCCACCCTGCCCCTGAACCTGCTGGGGCTGGCCGTGGCGGCGGTGTTTACCGCGCTGCTGATCGTCACGGAAAGCCGCGCCCGCCATCGACTGTTGCCCGCCGGCGCGTTTCGGATCACCACGGCACTCGGCGCGCTGTACGCCACGATGTCACTGCTGGCGGTGGCCGTGACCAGTGGCGAAATCTTCGTGCCGTTGTTTCTTCAAGTCCTGCACCACCAGTCGCCGCTGGTGGCCGGTTATCTGGCGGCACTGATGGCGGCCGGCTGGACGCTGGGGTCAATCGCTAGCGCGGGTGTGACGGGCAGCAACATTCGACGGGCGATCCTGGCCGGGCCGATCCTGGGCGTGGTGGGCATGGTGGCGCTGGCCATCTTGATGCCCGTCGAAAGCAACGGCAGCGGGCAGACGCTCACACCGATCTGCCTGGCGCTTATCCTGATTGGGTTGGGCGTGGGGCTGGCTTGGCCGCACTTGCTGACGCGGGTGTTCCAGGTGGCGCCGGCCGGTGAGCAGGACCTCGCCAGCGCCTCGATTACTACCGTGCAACTGTTCGCCACCGCGTTTGGCGCGGCACTGGCGGGGATGGTCGCGAACGTCGCCGGCCTCACTGAGCCCGGCGGTGTCGAAGGCACCGCGAGCGCGGCGGTGTGGTTGTTTGGGGTGTTTGCACTGGCGCCTGTGGTGGGTGTTCTGATTGCCAGGCGGGTGGTTCGCATGATCGGTCAGTAGCATGCCAAGCTCACCAAACCCCCTGCCTGAGCACATTTGATTGCACTCCAAGGTTGGATCGAGGTGCCCAGTGCTATTCAAACGCCTGGCGATTCTCAGGCGTGATCAACTTGAACGGCACCCAGACCACCGCCGACTCCAGCACCTCGCCGCGTACCAGGCGCAGTGCGGTGTCCACTGCGCCGCCGGCCTGGCCGGCGGCATCCTGGAACACGCTGACCGCCATCTTGCCCTCAGCCATCAATTTCAAGCCGTCCGGTGTGCCGTCGATGCCGCCGACCCAGTAGTCCTTGGCCTGCTTGCCGGCCTTTTCCAGGCCCATGATCGCGCCGATCGCCATTTCATCGTTATTGGCCGCAATGATCGAGAAATCGACGCCCTGCTTGACCCAGTCAATGACAATCGTGGCGGCCTGGCTACGCTCCCAGTTGCCGACTTTTTTCTGTACGACTTTCATACCGGGGTATTTGGCGACGACTTTCTCCACGTCCTCGGTACGCATCAAGGAGGACGCGTTGGCGGGGTCGCCCACCAGAATCACCACGTTGCCCTTGTAACCGGCGCGGCGCGCCAGCTCTTCCATCTGCAACGTACCCGACTCCAGCTCGTTGGAGCCGACAAACGCGGTCTGCGCCGGCCACGTTTGCGGGTTCGGGTTGCGGTTGACGAACACCAGCGGGATCTTTGCATCCGAGGCCAGCTGCATCATCTGCGCCGCACTTTTGCCGTCGACCATCGCGACGATGATCGCATCCACCTTGGAATTGACCAGGTTGCGGAATTGGCGCATCTGCAGATCGACGCTGTCCTGCCCGTTCTCCATAAAGATGTCGGCGTTCATGACGCTGGCCTGTTGCTGCACCCCGTTGCGCAGCAGGGTCTGGAAGTTATCGTCGTACTTTGCCATGCCCACACCCAGCAAGGGCGTGGCGGCCTGGGCCGGGCCCGGAATGAACAGCGTCGCCCCCAAGGCGAGGATTAACCATGCTTTCATGTTCTGACTCCCGCGGCTCAAACGCTGAAATGATGGAGCAGCTCGCGCTGCACCTTGGCCATGTCCGACAGCTCGTGGCTGCTGATGGCGGACTGCTCGGCGCCGTCTGCCGTCTGCTGGGCCGAATCGTTGATCTGGATGACCATCCGACTGGTTTCCTGCACCGTGGCGCTCTGCTCCTCGGTGGCGGCGGCGATCTGGATATTCATGTCGCGGATACTGTCGACCGAGTCGCTCATCGACAGCAGCAAGTCACCCGCGCCCGAGGCCAGGGACACGCATTGGGTGGACTGCGCCTGGCTTTCGTTCATCACGTGCACCACCGAGTGAATCTTTTCCTGCATAAGCCCGATCATGTCCTGGATTTCGCTGGTCGAGGTCTGGGTACGGCTGGCCAGGGAGCGCACTTCATCGGCCACCACCGCAAAACCGCGTCCCTGCTCGCCGGCACGGGCCGCTTCGATCGCCGCATTCAGGGCGAGCAGGTTGGTCTGTTCGGCAATGGTGCGAATGGCGACAACAATGCCCTCGATATTCTGTCCGTACTTCTGCAACTCATCGGTCACCTGCGTGGCCTTGTTCACCTGGTCGGCCTGCTGGCGGATATTGACGATGGTCTCGGCCACACGCGCCTGCACCTTGTGCGTGAGCTCACTCGTGTCGTCCACGGCCTGGCGGGTGTCCTGCGCACGCCGGGCCACCTCTTCGACCGTGCTTTCCATCTGCGTCATGGCCGAAGCCGCCGATTGCAAGCGGTCCTTCTGTTCATCCACCACCCGGGTGGTCTGCTCGCTGTTCAGGGCGTTGCTGCCCGCGGTAACGGCCAGCGCATCGGCAGAGCCGATCAATTCACGGAAGGTTTTGCGCAGGGCCGTGGTCAGTTCGTTCAGGTAACCGCCCAACTCTCCGAACTCGTCTTTACGGCTGACATCGAAACTGACCCGCATGTCTCCCGCCGTGAGCGTCTTGAGGACTTCGCGAAACGCCGCCAGCGGACGCCGCAGGCTGAAGGCGACCCAGGTACCAATCGCCACCGCCGCCAGCACCGCCAGCACACACGCGATCAACAGCAAGCTGCGGCTGGTGCCGATGGTGGCATTGGCCGACTGGCTGGCCTGGTTGGCGACCTCCAGGGACTGGCTGCCGAACTCGCCAATCCTGTCCAGGGTGGCTTTCAGCGCCGCGTCAACCGCACTGCGTTGCTGCTGCACCTGCGCGGCCAGTTTTGCCTCCACCTGATAAGCCTGGAACAGGCCGTCAGGGGCGGTCAGGTCAGTCAGCAGGCGATTGACCATGACGCCGGCAATCCGCCCGACCCTGGGGTCAATCGCCGCCAGGGCCTGGGCCCGGGTGCTGATCACTTCGTCCTGGAGATTGAGCACACGCTGTAATTTATCAATGGCCGGCGTGACGGTATGAGCCGCGAAGCCATCGTAGGATTTGTTGACTTCCAACAGCAGCTTTTCCGCTGCGGCCACCTGTTGCGGTTCGCCGACACTGCGTGCATGGGCAATGTAATCGCGCAGATAGCTGGTCAGCTGTATCGCCTGTGCACTGCTGTAGCCTTGCAGTTGCCGCGTCAGCGCCAATTGCTGCACGTGTTGCACGTGGGACGCCATCAGCGCCTGCGCCTGTTCGGCGTAGGCCGCGACCTGTTGGCGCTGCTGCGCCAGGTTCGCCCGCAGCGCCTCATGCTCGCCCGTATAGGCAACGGTGCTGTCGAGCAATTGATTGAACTGGGCGATGCTCTCGGTGAACGGTCGCTTGCCGTCCTCGATCTGCTTGGGGTCGGTGCTGATCTGAAGGGCCAGCAACGCCTGGTTGGCGCGCAGGATGTGCACGTATAGCTCACTGGCGGCCCGGCTCAAGGGTGCCGACTCGCCGGTGATAATGTTCAAGCGACTGCTGATGGACTGCGTGTTCTGATAACTGATCCCCGCCATGACTAGCAGTAACAGCACCAACACCGCAAACCCGCCGATCACACGCTGCAATATGGTCATGGCCACCCCTTTTGATTTTTATTCGTTGACCTGAGCGACGACCAGGCGTGCACCTACGAGTTCGGGATCACTCGTGCTGCTAGTGCCTGTATCGGCCAGGTGGGCGAGGACTTGAGCCTTGAAGGCAGGCTGAAATGCGGTCAAAAAAAAGTGGGAGGTGGCAAGCCCCCTCCCACCTACCTGATGAAATCAGGCTGGGTTTTGCACTGCGGTCACTGGCTCAACACCACATCCCGCATCGCCGGAATATAGCCATAGTCATAAGCCTCCTGCACAAACGAACGTGCGCCCTTCAACACGATCCTGACCGTCGGCGCTTCGGTGCCGCCGATGCGATAGTCATCGCCGGTGGTGGGCACGCTGTCGATAAACGACGTCACCAGGCCGTTGGGCATCACGCAGTGGGAATACGTCTGGAACGGTTGCGACGGCGGATTGCCGAGGACCAGCCCGGACGCGTTCATCGGCGTATAGGGCCCGAACAGATGATCGCTGACAAACCCATAGACGCCATCCGGCCCCGTCACGCCATCGGCATAGGTGAACTTGTGGCTGATGGTGAACAGGTAGTACTTGTTGTCCTGGAACACATAGTGCGGCCGTTCGGTCTGGTCGTTCACGCCGACGGCCGTGACCAGTGGCGGCAGGATTTCCCACTCGTCACCGTTGAGGTCCTTGGCCACGGCGATGCCGATGCAGCCCACCTGGTAGCGGGCACCGCCCACGTCCTCGTGCCCCGGCGGCACCAGGCCCAGCTCGTTCGGGCCCACTTCGTGAGTGCCGCGCTCACCGGCGACATTGCCTTCGAACACCATGTACAACTTGCCATCGACGGGATCGATAAAGGGGCTGGGATCGCGAAAGTTCCAGGTCGCATTCTGCGCTTCGGTTTGATAATAGGTGCCGTCGGCGTCGAACAACGACTTGACCTGATCAAAGCCCTGGAGGGTGACACCGGTGTCGGACGTAATGACCTGGCCCCGGACTTTGGCAATCGTGGCACCCGGCGTGACGCAGGTGTAGTACAGGTCGATGTCACCGTTGTTATTCAACAGGATCGGCGTGCCCGCCCATTCACGGGTGGTCGGCGAAACCCCTTCGGCCATGACCCGGCCGCCGAAGATCCAGTCCTTGCCGGTGCGCGAATACCAGTAGCAGATCCGCGCATGACCATGACGGTCTTCCCAATCGCGCTTGATGTCGTAGCGGCCATCGGCATTGATGAATTGTGGATCATGGGGGCGACGATCGGCGGTCAGGGTGAAGATCACCGACCAGCCATCCACCGATACCACCGTGCCATCCAGTTCACGCAAGGGCATGGTGTCCCAGATAAAGACCGTGTCACTCATGACAGGAAAGTCAGGACTCACTAACGGCTGTGTCGTCGTCGGGTCATTTTCATTAACTTTCAGCGCATCGGCCCGTGTCCAGCGAGTGGGTGTGTGATTCGCATGTTTCATGATGATGTCCTTTTGCTGACGCTTAAGTGACAAGCGAAGATTAAATAGCACCTGGCAGCCAGCAACTTAATACTGACTGAAAGAGCAAGAGATAGTTGGCCCTGCAAGTGCGCCCCAAGGTTTAACATGGGCACTTGCTTATCGCAACATGAAGAATTATTTAGATTACAAAGGCCATCACTGTATTTATATCCTTGATATAAATACAGTGGCACTTGCAATAAATGACAGCTCAATAGAAAGCTAGCTACTCAACTACCGAATACCAGCGCCGCAGCCTGGGCACCGGCATTCTTCTGGGTGAAGTCCTTGGCTTGCGTCGCGGTCTTCAAGGTATAGGCGTAGTTGGAACTGGCCGTCCATTGTGCTTTGGGCGACTTCTGGTTGGTGATCGGCGGCACACTGTTTATATCAGTGAACGTCCCGGTGCCTTTGTCATCCAACATGCCTTTATTCTGGCTGCCTTCGCCAAAATAGTTACTTTCAGACAGGATATTGGCGTTCTGCGCCAGGGTAAAACCGAGGTGGAAGTTATTGATGTAGTTGTTGTACACATGGAAGTAACCGTAGCGCATCAAGCCGGGTGCGCGCACTTCCATATTGTCGAAGCGGTTATGACACAACGTCAGGCGCGGATAACCGTTGAACTCTGCCTTATTATCATCCGCCGGGTGACCGAAGATCAGCCCGTACTTGTGGCTGCCAAAGAAGCAGTTGCTGATGGTGGCATAATCGGCTTTTTCACCGATATACAGCAGTTTATCTTCACTGCCGTCAGTGGTTGACCAGCTGTGACCGACAAAGGAGCAATGATCAATCCAGTACTTGCTGCCGTAGTTCAGGTAGACCTGAATATCGTCATTGGCCTTAATACTTGCCGAATGCTTGAAGATAATATTCTGCAGGATGATGTTCTGCGACTGCGCGGTTGCACGCAGGTGAATATTCTCCAACGTGCGGTTCTGGAAGGAACCGATCAGGGTCTTGTTGGCGCCCAAGTTGACTTTGGTCAGGCCCGACGCCGAGATATTACTGTTGATCACCAATACCCGAGGCGTGGTGTCGCCGATATTGGCCTTGAGTTGATCCAGGGTAGTAATGCTGACCACAGGGCCGGACCAGCCACCGGTGACTTTTGCCGCGAGGGCGAAACCGGTCAAGCCGGTGAGTTTGCTTTCTGGATAGGACATGAGTTCCCTCTCTATCAATAAAAACAGCTCGGTAGAACGAGCCTGCGCATTAAGTTAATCCATTAACTTGCACACAGTGTTTGGCGTGGCTGATGTTGCCATCCTGGTTGATCAGCGCTTAAACACTGTGTTTACGTACAGTATTCGTCATTCGCCTGGCCGTCAACCCTCAAGTGAAAAACAACCAAAAGTGGGAGGGAGCCTGCCCCCTCCCACCTTTGCCCTGCGGTGCCAAGCGTTATTTGGACACCGGCATCGCAAACTCCGCGCCCTGCTCGATGCTCTCCGACCAGCGCTGCATGATCGATTTCTGCTTGGTGTAGAAGCGCACACCCTCAGTGCCGTAGGCATGCATGTCGCCGAACAGGCTCTTCTTCCAGCCACCAAACCCGTGCCAGGCCATCGGCACCGGGATCGGCACATTGATGCCGACCATGCCTACTTCGATACGCCGGGCAAATTCGCGGGCAATGTTGCCGTCGCGGGTAAAGCAGCTGACGCCGTTGCCGAATTCGTGGTCGTTGACCAGCTTCACCGCCTCGGCGAAGTCATTCACGCGCACGCAGGCCAGTACCGGGCCGAAAATTTCTTCGCGGTAGATGCTCATCTCCTGGGTCACGTGGTCGAACAGGGTCGCGCCGAGCCAGAAGCCGTTTTCCAGGCCAGCCTCGGTGGGTACATAGTCACGTCCGTCGAGCAGCAATTGCGCGCCGGCCTGCACGCCTTGTTCGATGTAGCCGCTGATGCGCTCCAGTGCGGCGCGGGACACAATCGGGCCCATCTCGGCCTTGAGGTCGCGGCCGTCGGTGATGCGCAGGTGCCTGGCGCGTTCGGTCAGGGCGGCGATGACCTTGTCACCGACATCGCCGACCAGCACCGCTACGGAAATGGCCATGCAGCGTTCGCCGGCACTGCCGTAGGCGGCGCCCATCAAGGCATCGACGGTTTTTTCGATATCCGCGTCCGGCATCACCACCATATGGTTCTTCGCGCCGCCCAGGCCTTGCACACGCTTGCCGTTGCGCGCACCGGTTTCGTAGATGTACTGGGCAATCGGCGTGGAGCCGACAAAGCTCACAGCCTTGACGTCCGGGTGCGCGATCAGCGCGTCCACCGATTCCTTGTCGCCCTGCACCACGTTGAATACGCCTTTGGGCAGGCCGGCTTCACGCAGCAGTTCAGCCATGAACAGCGAAGCACTTGGATCGGTCGGGCTTGGCTTGAGGATGAAGGTGTTGCCCGCCGCAATGGCGATCGGGTACATCCACATCGGCACCATCACCGGGAAGTTGAACGGCGTGACGCCGGCCACCACACCCAGCGGCTGGCGCATCGTCCAGTTGTCCATGCCACGGGAGACCTGGTCGGAATGCTCGCCCTTGAGCAGGTTGGGGATGCCGCAGGCGAATTCGAGAATGTCGATGCCACGGTCGACTTCGCCCTGGGCATCGGTGAAGACCTTGCCGTGTTCGGCGACGATGATGCGCGCCAGGTCGTCCTTGCGCTCACGCAGCAGGTGCAGGTATTCGAACAGCACGCGGGCGCGACGGATAGGCGGGGTGTCGGCCCAACCGGCAAAAGCGGCCTGGGCAGCGGCGACGGCTTCGGACACGGTCTGGCTGCTGGCCAGGGCAACGCGGCCGGTCACTTCGCCGGTGGCCGGGTTGTAGACGTCCTGATAGCGATCATCGCGGCTGACGCGCTGGTCGTTGATGTAGTGCTCGATGGTTGTAGTCATGGCAGTCGATCCAGGTGGGTTGCGTTGGGACACACGATAGGCTTTCGGTTTGTTCCAAACCAGAGCAGAATCAAGAACTGATTGTCCTCACAAGCGAACAATAAACCCATGGAAAAATCCGAGATCGAAGGGCTGTGGACCCACATTCACTGGCTCTCAGTGCTGGAGGAACACGGCACCTACACCGCCGCCGCTGCGCGCCTGGGGGTGAGTAAATCCGCGGTCAGCCAGCGCATTTCCGACCTCGAGAAAGCCACCGGCACACGGCTGGTGACCCGCACCACGCGCAGCGTGCGCTTGACCGATGCCGGGTTGTCGCTGACCCGTGAAGTGCGCGGTGCCTATGAGCAAATCGCGCGCAGCTTCTCGTCGGTGCGCGATTCCGCCGGGGAGATTCGTGGCCTGGTGCGCTTGACCGCCCCCGTGGCATTCGCCCGGCAACAGCTGGTGCCGCACTTGGCGGAATTCCTGCAGCAGTACCCGCAGGTGCGTATCCAGCTGGATGTCTCGGATGCCCTGAGTTCGCTGGCGGCCGAGGGCTACGACCTCGCCGTGCGCCACGGCTTCCAGGTGCCGGAAACCCATGTGGCCTGGAAGCTGTGCGACACCGGTTCGGTGCTGGTCGCCAGCCGCGATTACCTGCAACGCCACGGCGAACCCCGCGAACCCGGCGACCTGTCGGCGCACAACTGCCTGTTCTACCCGCGCGGCACCGACCAGCCCGCCTGGACCTTCGAGCGTGGCAGCAAAAAGGTCGAACGCCTCACCGTGCCCATCGCCGGCAGCTTCGCCACCAACAACAGCGAAGCCCTGCGTGATTCGGCGCTCAACCACTTGGGCATCGCCCTGCTCCCGGACTTCAGCGCCCACGCTGCGCTGGCCAGCGGCAAGCTGGTACAGGTGCTCAAGGGCTGGACACTCAAGGGCGCGTTTGCCGATGAGATCTACCTGATTCGGCCATATTCGCCCCATGTGCCGAAGTCGGTGAGTGCGTTGGTGGGGTATTTGAAGGGCAAGTTGTCGGGTGGGTTTCGCTACGAGGGTTGACAGCGCCGGCGTTAAAACGAGCCCCGTGGCGCTATCAGTCAACTCTGGCGGTACCGCGCAAGTACGCCGGCGGGGTTTGGCTTAGGGTGATTGTGCGAGGGAGTTCCCTCTGCTCACAATTCCAATAATAGAGCCACGTCAATGAGCCCACTCAAATACTTGCCAGCGTGCCTGGTGCTCAGCTTCGCCTCGTCAATTGTATTCGCCGCCGATGGGCCGCCAGCGCCCTCGGTGACCGAGCCCAGTGGCATCAACCTCGGCGGCACCAGTTTCTACGATGGTTTTGCCGGGCCGCCCGGCCTGTCCCATCTCACCTACTTGAAGTTCAGCACCGCCAGCAGTCTCAGGACCAACAGCGGCAAGGCCAACGGCGCCTTCGACAATCCCAAAATCAACGTGATCACGCTGATCAACCAGCTCAGCTACTACTCGCCCGACACCATTGGCGGCGGCGCGCACCTGGGCTGGAGCTTGCTGGTACCCGTCGTGTCACTGGATGCCACCTTTGGCAGTAATGGACCGGCGCTGCAAGACAACGCCACGGGGCTTGGCGATGTCACCGTCGGGCCGCAGATCCAATTCGATCCTATCGTCGATGCGCACGGGCGCCCGGTGTTCGTGCAGCGGGTGGCCTTTGACACGATCCTGCCGACCGGTAAATACGACAAACACAAAGACCTCAACCCAGGGTCGAACTATTACTCCCTGAACCCCTACTGGGCCGCAACCTGGATGCCGGCACCGCGCTGGGAAGTCAGTTGGCGCCTGCATTACCTGTACAACTTCAAGAACCGCGACCCGGCCAGCAGTTCGCAGGATTCCTTCGAGGGCAAACCGGTGAGCGACAGCCGCGCCGGGCAGTCGGCCTGGGCCAACTTCACGGCGTCCTATGAAGTCATCCCCAACGTGTCGGTGGGGATCAACGGCTATTACTTCCGGCAGATCACCGACGACCAGATCAACGGCGACCGGCTGAGCGACTCGCGGGAAAAAGTGCTGGGCATAGGCCCCGGCATGTTCTGGAAAATCAGTGAAGGCCAAGGCTTCTGGCTCAACACTTACAAGGAAACCGGTGTCGAGAACCGCTCCCGGCAGGACTATGCCGTGCAGGTTCGTTACGCCCACACCTTCTGACCGACAAGCGCTCGCTCACCCTATAGAGGTACTGCATTCATGAATGCATCCGCTGGCATCGACAGCAAAACATCCCTGGCGGCTATTTGCCTGATGATGGTCACGTCCCTTGGCACCTTGCAGATTCAACCGATTCTGGGCGGGGCTTTTATCGATCAGCTCGGTATCCCGCTCAATGCCATCGGTAGGATTTTCGCAGGCGAACTGATTGCCATGGCGCTCACCTGCGGGGTGTTTGCCCTGTTGATGACCCGCGTCAATCGCCGCTGGGTGGCGCAGCTCGCCTTGCTGGTGCTGGTCTGCGCCAATCTGGCGAGTACCCGGTTCCACAGCGAAACATCGCTGCTGCTGTGCCGCATCGTCTCTGGCGCCAGCGGCGGCGCGGTGATGGCGGTGGTGTATGCCTCGGCGGCACTGCGCACAGCCAAGGACGCGACGTTCGCGGTGATCAATATCGGCAATCTGTTCTGGGGCATGTTGCTGGTGACCTCGATGCCAGCGGTGCTCATGGCCTTTGGCGTCAACGGCGCGTTTTACCTGCTGGCCGGCGCCAGTGCCTTGGCCCTGCTCGGCTGCGGGCGCGTGCCTGCGCAGTACACCCCCGCCGACGGTGCGCCGGCGCGGCTGGCCCAGCCGTTCGGCCTGACGTCACTCTTGTTGATCGGGCTGTTTGCGCTGTTGTTTTTTGGCCATTCTGCGCTGTGGGTGTATCAGGAGCGCATCGGCAAAAGTATCGGCCTGGAGCCCCAGCAGATCGGCGCCATCCTGGGTGGCAGTATTCTTGCCGGGGCACTCGGTGCTGCGCTGGCGGGCCTTATCGGGCGACGCCTGGGGCTGCTGTTTCCGCAGTTGCTGGGGTTCGGCACGGCGGTGATGGCCACGCTGATCATGGTCTACGGCGACAGCCCCATGGCGTTCGCCACCACGGCATGCCTGATCCATATGGTCTGGTTCTTCAGCCTTCCCTACCTGCTCTCGATGGCGGCCGAGTTGGACGCGAGCGGCCGACTCGCAGGCCTGGGCAATGCTGCGATCTTCGTGGGCCAGGGCCTCGGCCCGTTTGGCGCGGCCCTGGTCGTCGGTGACGGACACTTCCGTGCGGTCGGCTGGCTGGCGGCCTCGGCGTATATCGTCGCCCTGGTCATCTCCTGCTGGATGGTTGCCCGTTTTCGCCGCGCGTCCGGCCCTTCAACACCCGACGCGCCTGCGCTGCCCGCCGGCCTGCTCGATAAATAAATACTGCGCACATGAGGTCGTAGCCATGAGTACCCGATTCCCGCAAACCCCTGAATTTTCCGGGGCGCTGTATAGCCCCAGTCGTGTCGAAGCCGAGGTGCTGGACCTTGAGGTCGAAGGCACCCTTCCCGCGTCCATCCTAGGCGTCTTCTATCAGGTGGCCCCCGACCCGCAATACCCGCCCATGCTGGGCAGCGATATGTTTTTCAACGGTGACGGGATAGTCAGCGGTTTCTATTTTGCTGACGGCAAGGTGTCCCTGCGGCGACGCTACGTGCAGACCGATCGCTTGCTCGCGCAGCGCCGTGAAGGCCGCTCCCTCAATGGCGTCTATCGAAACGCGTACACCAATGACCCACTGGCGGCCAAAAAAAACACCACCGCCAATACGTCGGTGATCCCTCACAACGGCAGGCTGCTCGCACTCAAGGAGGACGCCCTGCCCTGGGCCATGGACCTGCAAACCCTGGAAACCCTGGGCGAATGGGATTTTGCCGGGCAAATCAAGTCGGCGACCTTTACCGCCCACCCCAAGATCGACCCCGTCACCGGCAACCTGCTGGCCTTCAGTTATGAAGCCAAAGGTGACGGCACGCCGGATATGGCGTATTTCGAACTCTCACCCGACGGCAATCTGCTCAAAGAGATCTGGTTCCAGGCACCTTATGCGGCGATGGTGCATGACTTTGCGGTCACCGAGCACTACGTCGTGTTCCCACTGATTCCGCTGACCGTCGATGTAGAACGCATGAAAAACGGCGGGCCGCATTTTCAGTGGCAACCTGATCTGCCGCAGTTGTTTGCCGTGCTGCCGCGCAATGGCAACGCGCAGGCTATCCGCTGGTTCAAAGGACCCAAGGACAGCTTTCAAGGCCACACCCTCAATGCCTTCGATCAAGACGGCAAAGTGTACGTGGACATGCCGGTTACTGGCGGCAACGTGTTTTATTTCTTCCCCCAGGCGGACGGTGCGGTGCCCGCCCCCGAGGACCTGCCTTCGAGCCTGATGCGCTGGACGTTTGATCTGAACGACGCGCGGGATGACGTCGAGCCGCAACCGTTGACCGACTACATGTGTGAGTTTCCCCGCTGCGATGAGCGCTATCTGGGTCGCCCGTACGAACACGGCTTTGTGCTCGCTTTTGATCCGACACTGCCCTACAACCCCGCAAACGGACCCATGCCCTTTCAGTTTTTCAACCAGTTGGCCCATCTGAACCTCAAGACGGGCAGCACCGACGCCTGGTTCCCAGGGGACAACAGTTGCTTCCAGGAGCCCATATTCATCCCTCGTTCCGCGGATGCCGAAGAGGCCGACGGTTACGTGGTCGCACTGCTGAATGTGCTGGACCAGGCGCGCAGCGAACTGGTGATCCTGGATTCGCGAGACATGGCCAGCGGGCCCATTGCGCGGATCAAGGTTCCGTTACGGATGCGCATGTCCCTGCACGGCTGCTGGGCACAGGGATAACCCTGGGCTAGACCCGACCGCCAGCACACCGAATGGCCTGCTCCCGAAGGCAGGCACGCGGCTGCGCGAAGGCAAAAAATATACATTTTTCCTGCAATTTGGGATTTAAGAAAAATCCCGCTTTACAGGATTTTTAAGCGCGAATAGAGTGAAATTCTGTCCACGCTTCCCTCGCCAACAAGGACTATCGAATGAAACTTGCAAGCTTCACCGTTGAAGGCCGTCCCACCTATGGCATCGTCGAAGGCGACCAGGTGGCTGATCTGGAATCGATGAAAAATACCCTCGGCGCGGATCTCAAGCAGGCGCTTGCCCTCGGGCGCCTGGGGTCGGTGAGCGATGAGCAGGTGTCGAGCCTGCCGCGCCGGGCACTGGCCGGCGTGACGCTGCTGCCGGTCATTCCAAACCCCGGCAAGGTGCTGTGCATCGGCATCAACTACGCGACCCACGTGCGCGAAACCGGGCGTGACATGCCGGTTTACCCAATGATTTTCACGCGATTTGCCGACAGCCAGACCGCTCACCTGCAACCCATCGTGCGGCCGACGGTCTCGCACAAGCTGGATTTCGAGGGCGAACTCGCCATCATCATTGGCAAGACCGCGCGCCACATCCGCAAAGCCGACGCCCTCGATTACGTCGCCGGCTACGCCTGCTACAACGATGGCAGCGTGCGCGATTGGCAAAAGCACACCCTTCAATTCGTCCCCGGCAAGAACTTCCCGAGCACCGGCGGGTTTGGCCCGTGGCTGGTCACCCGTGACGAAATCAGCGACCCGCAGAACCTCGAATTGACCACCCGGCTCAACGGCGAGGTCATGCAGCACACGTCCACGCGCGACATGATCTTCGACGTCGGCGCACTGATCGAATACTGCTCCACCTTCACCGAACTCGCCCCCGGTGACGTGATTGTCAGCGGCACCACCGGCGGGGTTGGAGCCTTCCGCGAGCCGCCGGTGTGGATGCAGCCCGGTGATGTGGTGGAAGTGGAGATCTCGCGCATCGGCACCCTGCGTAACACCATCGTCGACGAGCAATAAACCATGACCCTGATCGATGAATCATCCCAACCACCAGAGCGCGACACCAAGGGTTCCAGCCTGGAGCGCATGCTGCGCGTGCTGGATCTGTTTACCGAGGCGCAGCCGATCTGGGCGGTCGACGACATGGTCAGCGCGCTGGGGTTTACCCGCTCCACCGCCTACCGCTACGTGCGTGAACTGGCCGAGACCAATCTGTTGTTCCAGGTCGAGGCCGGGCGCTATGCACTGGGAGCCAGGATCATTACCTGGGACCGTCAACTGCGGCTCAGCGACCCGCTGGTACGCGCCGCTCAGCAGCTGGAGGCCAACCTGCCAGGCTGGAGTGAGCAACAAGTCTGGCTGATCTGCCGGTTGTTCAAGGACCAAGTGGTGTGTGTTCACCAGTGCGGTGAATTGGCCAGCACCGTCAGCTATTCCCGTGGTTCGCCACGGCCGTTGTTCATGGGCGCGACCTCAAAAGCCATCCTTGCGCACATGAACGCCCGCCAGCACAGCCAGCTGTTTCTCGAGCACCCTGACGAGGTGCGCGCCAGCAACCTGGGCGCCACCTGGGAAGACTTCCGCCGCTCGCTGCAACGCTTGCGGCGCCAGGGCTATGTGGCCAGTGCAGGCGAAGTCGACCCCGGCGTGTACGGCCTGGCCGCACCGATATTCGACGGCGACGGCAAGGTGGTGGGCAGCCTCAGTTGCGTGCGCCCGGCAGCCGAGCGGCACAAGGCGCTGGAGCAGGAACAGGGTGAGCAGATGGTCGCGCTGGCCCACACCCTCTCGCGGCACATGCTCGCGCTGACCCACAGCGCCAACCCATCCTCCAAGCCATTGGACTGATGCAGTCGTAGGGGAACAACAATGACAACCCTGAACAGTATCAATACCCGTGTCCTGATCGTCGGTGCCGGCCCTACCGGGCTTACCCTGGCCAACCTGCTGGGCCAGGCCGGCGTGGATGCCTGGATTATCGACAGCAAACCGGGCACCGTCACCGAGCCTCGCGCGGTCTCGATCGACGATGAGTCGTTGCGCACCATGCAGGCCATGGGCTTGAGCCAGGCGGTGCTGGCGGACGTGGTGGCCGGCTATGGCGTGCATTACTTTACGCGCCCTGGCGGGCGGTGCTTCGGCAAGGTCGAACCCAGCGGCAAGCTATACGGTTTTCCCAAGCGCAATGCGTTCCGCCAACCGCTGTTCGAAAGCACGTTGAGGGCCGGCCTGCAGCGTTTCGCTTGCCTGACTGCACGCTTCAGCCACGAACTGCTGGAGTTCACCCAGGACGAGCACGGCGTGCGCGCGCTGGTCGTGGACGCCAACAAGGAACTGCTGGAAGTGCAGGCCGACTACCTGATCGCCTGTGATGGTGGGCGCAGCCCGGTGCGTAAACAGCTTGGGATCAATATGGTCGGCTCCAGCTTCGCCTCGCGCTGGCTGGTGGTGGACACCGATCAGGACGATGACCCGTTCTGGCAAACCCGCGTGTACTGCGATGCGCGCCGCCCGATCGTCGAGGTCCCCGGCCCGCATCGCACGCGGCGCTTCGAGTTCATGCTCAAGGACGGCGAAAGCGACGCGCAGATGCTCAGCCAAGCGCGATTGCAAGCTTTACTACGCCCGTTCAAGGGCGATGCACCGCTCTCCATCGTGCGTAAAACCGTGTACACCTTTCACGCCCGCATCGCCGAACGCTGGCAAGTCAACCGTGTGTTGCTCGCCGGTGACGCGGCACACCTCACGCCGCCCTATGCCGGACAAGGCATGAACAGCGGCGTGCGCGATGCCCATAACCTGGCCTGGAAACTGATCGGCGTACTGACCGGGAAAATGGCCCCGGCCGTTTTGCTCACCTACGAAAGCGAGCGCCGCGATCACGCGTGGGCATTGATCAAGCTCGCGCTGAACCTCGGGGTGGTGATGGCGCCCGCTACCGTGCTGCGGGCGCGATTGATCAGTGGTGCATTCTCGCTGATCGGGCGGGTACCGCCGCTGCGTGACTACTTCCTGCAGATGCGCTTCAAGCCAAAACCACGGCTGCGCCAAGGCCTGGTGCTCACCGCCGGTGCCGCGGGCGGCGTGCGCAGCGGGCAGATGTTCCCCCAGCCCAGCCTCACCGACAGCCAGGGCACTGAACGTCTGCTCGACGATTACATCGGTGCAGGTTTCGCCCTGGTCCAATACGGAGACCCTCATCGCGAACGCCTGGATCAATTGCAACACCCGCTCTGGGCGCACTTGGAGGTGAAGCGGATTCTGGTCCTGCCAGGTTCCGTCAGCAAGCCGCCTGCCCTGCCGGGCTGCACGGTATTGCACGATCACGCCGGGGCGCTCGAGGCATTGCTCGGCGCCAGCGCCAGCTTCTTCCTGCTGCGGCCTGATCGCTACATCGCCGCGATTTTCCACAGCGCCACCGAGACAATCACTGCCGAGGCCTTGCAGTCCTTGCTGGGTGCCGTGCCCGCGGGCGATCACACGCCCCGACCGTCCATCACAACGCCCGTTACGCTCGAGAGGTGCGTATGAACACATTGCAAACGTCCACCCCGGCTCGCCTGTGCTACTTGCACCTGGCGAGCAAAGACCCGCAACGGCAGATCGACTTCTATCAACGCATGATGGACATGCAGGGCCAGCCTCAAGCCGACGGCCACTGGCTACTCAGGGGACCTAATCGCGCCATGCTGCTCTCCCCGGCCGAGCACAGCGGCCTGCTGGCGGCGGCGTATGACCTGGCATGCCCAGAGAAACTCGCCATGCTGTACCGCCGCCTGCGCGAGCGCAACTGCACCACCGAAGACATCAGCTCGCCACTGCTCGCCCCGGGCGCCTTTGCAATACGCGATCCTCAAGGTCGCCAGACGATTTTTGGCGTATCCCAGGCACACACCCATGCCACCCCACCCGGCATGCCCGGCCGCCTGCAGCATGTGGTGTTCCAGACCACCGAGCTGGAAGCGATGATTGAGTTCTACGTCAACACCGTTGGCTTCACGGTGTCCGACAGCGTGGTCGACCAACAGAGCGGCCTGTTGATGGTGTGCTTCCTGCGTTCGGACGATGAGCACCATTCGCTGGCGTTCTTCCGCGGCTCGAAAAACGAGTGGGATCATCACTGTTACGAAACCAATGAATGGAATGACATTCGAGACTGGGGTGATCGCTTTGCCAAGGAGCGCATCAGCATTTTCTTTGGCCCCGGTCGTCATGGGCCGGGCGACAACCTGTTCTTCATGGTGGTGGATGCCGATCGCAACCGGCTGGAGTTCTCGGCGGAGCTGCAAATCACCGAAGCGAGCGACCCTCCTGGCACTTGGCCGCAAGAAGAACACACCCTCAATTCCTGGGGCCGCGCGTGGATCAGAACCTGAGCCCGTCTCGCTCTGAAACCACGTGCCCCACTGACCCAAAGGTAAAACCATGACTGCCCAACGCCCAACCCCTTACGCCCTCAATGGCGACCAGTTCATCGACGGCACCTGGCACACCGGTCGTTCCTCAGCACGGCTGGACGATCGCAATCCTTTCAATGGCGAGACATTGCTCGAAATGCCCCTGGCCAGCGTTGCCGACCTCGACGCGGCCTACGCAGCAGCACAACGCGCACAAACCCCGTGGGCGCAGTTGCATCCAACCACACGGGGCGCCCAGCTGGAAAAGCTCGCTCACGTCATCCAGCAACGCCGCGAAGAGATCATCGACTGGCTGATTCGCGAGTCCGGCAGTACCCGTATCAAGGCGACCATGGAGTGGCAATTCACCCTGAACCTGGTGCGTGAATGCATTGCGCTGCCCATGCAGGTGGAGGGGCGCATCCTGAGCAGCTACAAGCCCGGCGAACAAAGCTTCGTGTTCCGTGAGCCGCTCGGGGTGATTGGGGTCATCAGCCCCTGGAACTTCCCCCTGTACTTGAGCATGCGTTCGGTGGTTCCGGCGTTGGCACTGGGCAATACGGTGGTCCTTAAACCGGCCAGCGACACGGCCGTGACCGGCGGCCTGCTGATTGCGCACCTGTTCGAAGAAGCGGGTTTTCCCGAGGGCACGCTCAATGTAGTGGTCGGCGCCGGCTCGGAAATCGGCGATGCCTTTGTGGGGCACCCCGTTCCCAGCCTGATCTCATTTACCGGGTCTACCGATGTCGGGCGCAATGTCGGGCGCATCGCCACCGGCGGCCAGTACATCAAGCGGGTCGCCCTGGAGCTTGGCGGCAACGCGCCGCTGGTGGTGCTCGATGATGCGGATATCGACCTTGCCGCGCATGCAGCAGTGGTCGGACGCTTCCTGCATCAGGGCCAGATCTGCATGAGCGTCAACCGGGTGATTGTGGACCGTTCGCTCTACGCCGACTTCAGCGCGTTGGTGGTGGAGCGCGTGCGCAACTTGAAAACCGGCAACCCTAACCTCGCCGATACAGTGATTGGCCCGGTGATCAACCGCAGCCAGTTGGACGGCCTGCTGCGCAAGGTCAATGCCGCCGACAGCGCGAGCCTGAAGAAACTGCACGGTGGCCCGGCGTCCGGGCTGGTGCTGCCGCCCCATG
This sequence comes from Pseudomonas sp. NFX5, assembly GCF_049132125.1. Lineage (NCBI taxonomy): Bacteria > Pseudomonadati > Pseudomonadota > Gammaproteobacteria > Pseudomonadales > Pseudomonadaceae > Pseudomonas > Pseudomonas sp. NFX5. The sequence continues at coordinate 290,136 of NZ_JAFMZG010000035.1, read as the reverse complement.
TATACGGGGATGTCCCTTTCGACCACGAACTGGCGCACGATGAAACCTTCGGGCCCTTGCTGCCAATATTGATCGCCGACAATGAGGCACATGCCCTGACCCTGGCCAACGCCAGCGAATATGGGCTGTCCAGCGCCGTGTTCAGTAAAGATATGGCCCGCGCGCTGAATTTTTCCCGTGGCATCGTGGCTGGGATGACGCACATTAACGACATCACTGTGGACGACCAGCCCAATGCCCCGTTCGGCGGCGAAAAGAACTCCGGGCTGGGACGCTTCAACGGTCACTATGCCCTGGATGAATTCACCCGTGCGCACTGGGTGACCTGGCAAGCCGGGAGCCACCACTACCCCTTCTAGGAAACAGGGTGGGCCCACCCGGTGTGGCCCACCCCATAACAATAAAAAGAGGCGAACCATGAGCAATCTAGCCTGCGTTTCTACCGATCAAGTGATGCGCTCCGACCGCCTGATGAAGTGGAAGGAGTTTATGAGTGACAACCTCGGCCGCACGCCGGAGTACATCAAGCGCCTCGAGTCCACCTACATCGAACCTTTGCACGATGCCGATTTCCAGGGCCGCCTGGAATACGGCGATCTTGGAAAACTGCGTTTTTGCCGCATGACCGCCAGCGCGCACCGCTACTCCCGTCACCTGAGCAAAGCAGTCGAGGCACCCGATACGTCACGCATGTTGATTCTGCAAACCGCCGGCGTCAGTCATTTCCAGCAAGGCAAGCACAGCAACGCCTTGGCGCCCGACGAGTTGCTGGTGGTAGACTGCGCCCAACCATTCAACGTCAGCAGCCCACAAGGCTGTGAGCACTTCATCCTGTTGTTCAACGAAGGCGCCGGGCAGGCACTGGACGCTGACGACCTGCATATCAGCGCACGCAACGGGCTTGGGCGGATGTTGATGCACCTTATCGTTGACGCCTACAGCCAATATCCGCTGCTGAACAGCCAGTCGGCGGCGCTGATCGGCGACAGTATCGTCGGGCTTTTGAACAATGCGCTGGGCAACAAGCAGGAAGAGAAGAAGCTCGAACACGACTTCCGTCACTACAAGCAGAACCGCCTCAAGCGCTATATCGAACTTCACCTGGCCGACCGCGACCTGAGCATCGAGCGCATCGCGTTTGCCGAACACTGCTCCGTGCGCAGTCTGCATCGGGCATTCCAGGACGAATTCGGTTGCAGTGTCAGCGAGTACATCTGGCAACGCCGCGTGGCGCGCTGCGCGCAAGACCTACGCAACCGTGACCTCAGCCATCGCTCGCTCACCGACATTGCTTACGCCTGGGGCTATGGCAGCAGCGCTCACTTCAGTCGCCATTTCAAGGCAGCATTCGGCATGCCGCCCAGGCTCTACCGTGAAACGGCCAGCGCCGCCCAATGAGCCAGGCCGCGTTTCCCTAGGGGACAACGCTGTGAGGCCCGAGCGCATAGCCCGCCAGAAAGGTATCCAGCGCACGACTTACCGCTGCTCGTATATGGGCGGTCGAAGGCTTGCGGTTGACGCCCAACAGACAAGGAGTGACGGTCTCCGAATCCAACAGTGCCATCAGGTGGCAGGCTGCGACCTCCGGGTCGCACGGCCTGAGCTGGCCCGCCTCGATCCGGCGTGTCAGGAAACTGGCCACTTCGCGCATGCCTTTTTTCGGGCCCCGCTCGTAGAACCGCAAGCCGATGTCACTGCGACCCGACTGCGCGATGATCGCGCGGCGTGCCTGAATGGAAGCTTCCAGGCACAACACGGCCAGGGTGCGCTCGCCGAACTGCTGCAATGCATGCCGCAAGTCATCATGGTCCTTCTGCAACGCTTCGAAGATGGGCTCCAGGAAACGCTTGGCCATGCCATGCATGACCTCGACAAACAACTCCTCCTTACTGCTGAAGTACCCGTACAACGTCCCCTTTGATCCGCCCACTCGCGTGGCGATCTGCGTCATGGACGCACCATCAAAGCCGAACTCCAGAAAAACCTGCGCTGCAGCCTCGACGATGGACTCGCGTTTGGCTTCAGTCTTGACTCGCATAACCCTTGCTCCACTGCTTCCACAAACGCCCGGATGATACCCCAGGGGCGTTCATCCCGGTTGACGGCGCAAATTTACCTCAATACATTACCGTACGGTACGGTATTTAAATAACTAATCCGCTTCCTCCTTCCCGCCCTGGAGAATGCCTTGCGCCCGCCCCTGACTTACTTCTTAAGCTTCTTCGCAGCCTGTACTGCTGCTTGCTTTCTCACCGCCTGCGGCAAGCCGCCGGGTGGTCCTCCACCTGCACAGGGCAAACCGACCGTGGGGGTGATCACCGTGCAACCCCGGCATCTGGCGCTGACGACACAACTCCCCGGCCGCACCTCAGCGTACCTGGTCGCGCAGGTACGCCCGCAAGTTGCCGGGATCATCAAGACTCGCCTGTTCAAGGAAGGCAGCGATGTCACTGCAGGCCAGGCGCTGTATCAAATCGACCCGGCCACCTACAAGGCCACCCACGACAGCAATCTAGCAGCGCTCGCCAAAGCGCAAGCAACCCTCAAGACTGCGCGGCTCAAGGCTGAACGCTATAAGCAATTGCTGGCCATCCAGGCGGTCAGCCAACAGGACTACGATGATGCAAGCGCCTCCCTCGGCGAGGACGAAGCCCAGGTAGCATCAGCCAAGGCTGACGTTGAAAGCAGCCGTATCAATCTGTCTTACGCCCGTGTGGATTCACCGATCTCCGGGCGCATCGGCAAGTCGAGCGTCACCCCCGGCACACTGGTTACCGCCAGCCAGACCACGGAACTGGCGACGGTCCAACAGCTGGATCCCCTGTACGTCGACCTCTCCCAATCCAGCACCGCGCTGCTGCAACTCAAACACGCGATGGCCCGAGGCGAACTGCAAAAGAGCGGCGCCAACTCGGCCAAGGTGCAATTGCTGCTTGAAGATGGCAGCGCTTATCCGCACGAGGGCACCCTGGAATTCTCGGATGTCACCGTGGACCAGAACACCGGCACGATCACCTTGCGGGCGGTATTTCCCAACCCCGACGGCGACCTGCTGCCCGGCATGTATGTGCGCGCGATACTGCAGGAGGCCGTCAAGGAAAACGCCCTGTTGGTGCCCCAGCAAGCGGTCTCCAGGGATGGTGCGGGCAAGCCGTTCGCCTATGTCGTCGACAGCGAGAAAAAACTGCAGCGTCGACCACTACAGACCGAGCGGGCAGTAGGCGATCAGTGGTTGGTGCAGGCCGGACTTGAGCCGGGGGACCAGCTTGTAGTCGACGGCCAGCAAAACGCCGCGCCGGGCCTGGAGGTGAATGTCACACCGTGGGTAACCAAACCGACTGACGACGCCTCCCACGTTGCCCCCCCTGCGCCAGCCATCAAGGCCACCGCGTCAAACTGACCTGCGAGAGAGCTACTCATGGCACGTTTTTTTATTGATCGCCCGGTGTTCGCATGGGTGCTGGCTATTCTCGTGATGCTGGCCGGCATCCTTTCGATCCTCACGCTGCCGATCGCGCAGTACCCGGATATCGCGCCTCCCGCCGTGGCAATTACTGCCACCTATCCCGGCGCGTCGGCCAAGACACTGGAAGACACGGTCACCCAGATCATCGAGCAGAAGATGAAGGGGCTGGACCGGTTGAGCTACATGTCATCCACCAGTGAGTCCTCCGGTTCGGCCACCATCACACTCACGTTCGAGAACGGCACCAACCCCGATACCGCGCAGGTGCAGGTTCAGAACAAGCTCGCGCTGGCAACACCGCTGTTGCCGCAAGAGGTGCAGAACCAGGGCCTGACGGTGACAAAGTCAGCGACGAACTTCCTCAATGTCCTGGCGTTTACTTCCGAGGACGGCAGCATGAGCGGCTCCGACCTCTCGGACTACGTGGCCGCCAACGTGCAGGATGCGATCAGTCGGGTTGAAGGGGTGGGCGACACCACGCTGTTTGGCTCACAGTACGCCATGCGCATCTGGCTCAACCCCGACCAGTTGGCCAACTTCAGCCTTACGCCAACCGATGTGAAAACCGCGATCCAGGCGCAGAACGTCCAGGTCTCCGCCGGGCAGTTGGGCGCCCTCCCCGCTACCAGCAACCAGCAGATCAACGCGACGATCACCTCGCAGACCCGCCTGAGAACGGCGAAAGAATTCGAAGACATCCTGCTGCGCACCCAGACTGATGGCTCTCAGGTGCGCCTGCGTGACGTTGCGCGCATAGAACTGGGCAGTGAAAGCTACACCAGTGCCGGACGTTACAACGCCAAACCCGCTGCGGGCCTGGCTATCAAGCTCGCCGCGGGTGCCAACGCCCTGGACACCGTCAAGGCGATAGACGCCCGGGTAGCAGAGCTTGAGCAATTCTTCCCGCCCGGCATGGCCGTGCAAAAGCCCTATGACACCACGCCCTTCGTGCGTATTTCGATCGAGGAGGTCGTACGTACCCTGGTTGAAGCCGTGGCACTGGTTTTCCTGGTGATGTACCTGTTCCTGCAAAACTTCAGGGCCACGTTGATTCCGACGATAGCTGTACCTGTGGTGCTGCTCGGCACCTTCGGCGTGCTCGCGACGTTCGGTTTCACGATCAATACGCTGACCATGTTTGCCATGGTACTGGCCATCGGTTTGCTGGTGGACGATGCCATTGTCGTGGTGGAAAACGTCGAACGGATCATGGCCCAGGAAGGGCTATCGCCGAAGGAGGCCACTCGCAAGTCAATGGGCCAGATCACCGGAGCCTTGGTGGGCGTCGCCCTGGTGCTGGCCGCCGTATTTGTGCCGATGGCGTTTTTCAGTGGTTCCAGCGGCGTGATCTACCGACAGTTTTCCATCACCATCGTCTCGGCCATGACGCTGTCGGTACTGGTAGCGCTGGTGCTCACACCCGCCCTGTGCGCAACGTTACTCAAACCCATTGAGCAAGGCCATGGCGCTGCTACCACCGGTTTCTTCGGCTGGTTCAACCGTTCGTTTGACCGAGGCAACCTTGGCTACCAAGGCATCGTGCGCCACATCGTGGGCAAGGGTTGGCGGTACATGCTGGTGTACGCCGTGGTGCTGGGCGCGGTGGTCTTCGGCTTCATGAAGTTGCCGGTCGGCTTCCTGCCCGATGAAGACCAGGGCACCCTGTTCGTACTGGTGCAATTGCCACCCGGTGCGACAGGCGCGCGTACCGATGAAGTCATTCATCAGGTCGAGCAACACTTCCTGGTCGATCAGAAAGATGCGGTCTCCGGCGTGTTCACAGTGTCCGGCTTCAGCTTTGCCGGCAGTGGCCAGAACACCGGCCTGGCGTTCGTCAAACTCAGGCCCTGGGATGAGCGCAAGGGTGACGCGCTCAGTGTGTCTGGTGTGTCCAGCAAAGCCATGGCTTACTTTTCGACGCTCAGGGACGCACGGGTATTTGCGTTCGCCCCGCCGGCCGTGGCGGAGTTGGGCAATGCCACCGGCTTCGACCTGATGCTGCAAGACCGCGCCAACCTTGGCCACGCAGCCTTGATGAGTGCGCGTAACCAACTGCTCGCCGAGCTCGCAAAAGACAAGCGCCTGGTGGCGGTGCGGCCCAACGGCCAGGAAGACGCGCCTGAACTGCAGCTCGAGATTGACCCGGACAAGGCCCAGGCACTGGGTGTGTCGATCGCCGATATCAATGACAATTTCTCGGCTGCCTGGGGCAGCAGTTACGTCAATGACTTCATCGACAAGGGCAGGGTCAAAAAGGTCATGCTGCAGGCGGATGCCACCTACCGCATGCTCCCCGATGACATCAATCGCTGGTACATCCGCAACAGTGACAGCGGCATGGTGCCCTTCTCTGCCTTTTCAAAGGCGGTGTGGGCCTCGGGGTCGCCTCGGCTTGAACGCTATAACGGCGTCCCGTCCGTAGAGATATTGGGCATGGCCATGCCTGGAGCCGCGTCCAGCGGCGAAGCACTGGCGATCGTGCAAGACGCCGTTGCCAAGTTGCCGACCGGCATCGGCTACGAATGGACTGGCCTGTCGCGCCAGGAAAAAGCCTCGACCGGCCAGACCGGCTTGCTGTACAGCCTGTCGATCCTGTTCGTGTTCCTGTGCCTGGCCGCACTGTATGAGAGCTGGGCGATTCCATTGTCAGTGGTGCTGGTAGTACCGCTGGGGGTGCTGGGGGCCCTGGTCGGCGCAATCCTGACGTGGAAAATGAACGACGTGTACTTCCAGGTCGGGATATTGACCACCATTGGCCTCGCCTCGAAAAACGCCATCCTGATCGTGGAGTTCGCCAAAGACCTCTACGCCGGCGGTCAGAGCCTGGTGGATTCAGCACTCGAAGCCGCGCGCATGCGCTTGCGTCCGGTACTCATGACGTCCCTGGCATTCATTCTTGGCGTGTTACCGATGGTATTGGGCAGCGGCGCGGGGGCCGGTGCACAGCACGCGTTGGGCAGCGCAGTGATCGGCGGCATGCTCTCCGGCACGCTCCTGGCGATTGTCTTTGTTCCGCTGTTTTTTGTACTGGTGATGCGCCTGTTCAAACCAAAAACCGTTGCGCCGACATCCACGCAATCCCCTGCCCAACCAGCCCCTGCACAAGGTCTCTGATATGCAACGGTTTACACGTTCTGTACTGGTAGTGGGGGCTCTGTTGAGCGGTTGCAGCCTGATACCGGCCTACCAGCCTCCACCCTCGCCCGTCCCAGCGACGTTCCCCGAAGACCAGGGCGTAGTGCCCACCGTGCCGGTCGCTGACCTGGGCTGGCGCGATGTGTTCACCGACCCGTCCCTGCAAAAGGTCATCGAGCTGGCCCTGGCCAACAACCGCGATCTGAGGGTGGCGGTGCTCAATATCGAAAAGGCTCGCGCCACCTACCGCGTTCAAGACGCGGCGTTATTTCCCAGCGTCGATGCCAGCGGCAGCTCCAGCGCCAGCCGCACACCGGCCGATCAATCCCAGACGGGCCAGGCCATGGTCACGCACAGCTACAGCGCGACGCTGGGCTTCAGTGCCTACGAACTGGACCTGTTTGGTCGCTTGCGCAGCCTCAGCGCGCAGGCACTCGAGCAATACTTCTCCACGGCTGAGAATCGCCGAAGCACTCAAATCAGCCTGATCGCGGAAGTCGCCACGGACTACCTCACACTGGCGTCCGACCAGGACCGACTCAAGCTGGCGCACGATACGCTCACCAGCCAGCAAGACAGCTACGCACTCGACCAGCGCATGTTCGACCTGGGTTCATCTTCCGCCCTCACCCTGAGCCAGGCACAGACCAGCGTCGAAACGGCACGCGTCGATGTGGAAAAATATACCGCTCAAGTCGCCGAGGACCTGAACGCATTGCGCCTGGTAGTCGGTGCCGATCTGCCAGCCGCGCTGCTGCCCAAGACCCTGCCCGAACGCTCGACAGCCGAAGCGAGCCCTTTGGCCAACATCCCGCCCGGCTTGACCTCGGACCTTCTGCAACGCCGCCCCGACATACTCAAGGCCGAGCGCGACCTGAAGGCCGCCAATGCCTACATCGGCGCCGCCCGTGCGGCGTTTTACCCAAGCATTACCCTCACGGCTTCGGCGGGGACTTCAAGCGCGAGTTTGTCGAACATGTTCAAAGGCGGCTCGGGAACCTGGAGTTTCGCGCCGCAACTCTCGCTGCCGATCTTCGATGGCGGTACCAACCAAGCCAACCTGGCCAGCGCCACGGCGGATCGAGACATCTATGTAGCGGACTACGAGAAGGCGATTCAAACGGCGTTTCGCGAAGTCAGCGATGCGCTCGCGCAACGCGGCACACTGGGGCGCCAGCTTGATGCACAGCAAGCGCTGGTAGATGCGACCGCCAGAAGCTATCGGCTGTCACAGGCACGCTTCAGTCAGGGGATCGACAGTTACCTCACGGTATTGGACTCGCAACGTTCGCTCTACACCGCGCAACAGGACCTGATCGGCACGCAGTTGTCGCGCCTGACCAACCTGGTGACCTTCTACAAAGTGCTTGGAGGAGGATGGGTCGAAACTCGCGGGGCCGTGGTCGCCAAGGTGAGCTCAGTGACAAACTGACCACCGTTGCTTCTAACGTAGGGGGGAAGGTCTGCAGATTTTTTGCGCCCAGTGGTTGCCCAATAAAACTAAAAGTCCATAATGGACAAATTAGTTTAATTTGGAAGTTCTCCATGTCCAGCCCCCCTTTTGTCATCAACCAAGCCCAGGCCCGCGAATTGCTCGCCCAAGTCGATGTACCGCAGATCCTGCGCACGCTGTTCCGCGCCCTGGCCGCCGGGCATGCGGTGCAACCGGCGCAGCAGTTAGTGGCGTTCCCCCACGGCGCGGGCGACTTCATCAATTACCTGGGCGTGCTGGCTGCAGAGGGGGTGTACGGGGTCAAGACCTCGCCGTATATCGTGCGCGAGCAAGGGCCGCTGGTAACGGCCTGGACGCTGTTGATGTCGATGCAAACCGGCGAGCCCCTGTTGCTGTGCGATGCCGCCGAGTTGACCACCGCGCGCACCGCCGCGACCACTGCGCTGGCGGTGGAGGCGTTGGCCCCGCAGGCAGCACGGCGCCTGGCGATCATCGGCAACGGCAAGGTGGCCCAGGCGCATCTGCACTACGTGAAAAACCTGCGGGACTGGCAGAGCATCAGTGTGTTTTCGCCCAGCCTGGCCACTGCCAATACCGACGCCATCAAACGCCTGGATCCACGCTTGAGCGTCGCCGACAGCTGCGATGCGGCGGTGGCCGACGCCGATGTGATCCTGCTGTGCACCTCATCGGCCGGCCCGGTGATCGACCCGTCGCGCTTGAGCAAGCCGGCGCTGATCACCTCGATCAGCACCAACGCCCCGCGTGCCCATGAAGTGCCGCCCCAGAGCCTCAACGCCATGCAGGTGTTCTGCGACTATCGCCAGACCACCCCCGGCTCGGCCGGCGAGATGCTGATCGCGGCCGAACAGCACGGCTGGGACAAAAACGCGATCGTCGGCGACCTGCCCGAACTGCTCAGTGAGCAGGTACAGCGCCCGCCCTATGACCGCCACGTATTTTTCCGTTCCATCGGCCTGGGCCTGGAAGACATCGCCCTGGCCAATGCCCTATGGAGACTGTTATGAGCCACGCCGACTTCATCATCATCGGCGGCGGCATTGCCGGCGCGTCCACGGGTTTCTGGTTGTCGCAGCATGCCAAGGTGCTGGTGCTGGAGCGTGAATCCCACCCGGCCTATCACTCCACCGGACGCTCGGCGGCGCTCTACACGGCGGCGTATGGCACCCCGCAGGTGCGGGCGTTGACCCAGGCCAGCCGCGCGTTTTTCGATAACCCGCCGCCGGGTTTCTGCGAGCACCCGCTGCTGACGCCGCGCGGCGAAATGACCGTGGACTTCAACGGCGACGCTGCCGAATTGCAGGCCCAGTACCTGAGTGCCAAGGCCACGGTGCCCCAGGTCGAACGGCTCACGGCGGATGAAGCCTGCGCGCGCCTGCCGATCCTGCGCCGGGAAAAAGTCCACGGCGCGCTGTATGACCCGACCGCCAGCGACATCGACACCGACGCCCTGCACCAGGGCTATCTGCGCGGGATCCGGCGCAATCAGGGCGAAGTGCGCACCGACAGCCACGTGCTGGGCTTGAGCCGTGACAGCGCGGGCCTCTGGCACGTAAGCACCCAGGACGGGACCTACACCGCGCCGATCATCATCAACGCCGCCGGCGCCTGGGCCGATCATATCGGCGGGCTGGCGGGCGCCGCGTCCATCGGCCTGCAACCCAAGCGGCGCTCGGCATTTATCTTCGCCGGCCCCGAAGGCGTGGACAGCCATGCCTGGCCGATGCTGGTGGCCCTCGACGAAGCCTTCTACATGAAGCCCGACGCCGGCATGTTCCTCGGCTCGCCGGCGAATGCCGACCCGGTGGAGCCCCAGGATATCCAGCCCGAAGAACTGGACATCGCCATGGGCATCTACCAGATCGAAGAAGCCACCACCCTGAGCATCCGCCGCCCGACGCGCACCTGGGCCGGCCTGCGCAGCTTTGTGCATGATGGTGATTTGCTCAGCGGCTTCGACCCACAGGTACCCGGCCTGTTCTGGGTGGCGGCGCAAGGCGGTTATGGGATCCAGACATCGCCCGCCATGGGCCAGGCCAGCGCAGCGCTGGTGCGCGGTGAAGCGTTGCCGGAGGCACTGACACGGTTCGCCCTCGACGCTGGTATGCTCTCCCTCGCCCGCCTGGAGCCCCATTGATGAACAGCGCCGAACACGAAAAAGTCCTGCAGAATTTCCGTGCGATTGCCGATGCAATCGCCACGCTGTTCTTCCCCCACGCCGAAGTGGTGCTGCATGACCTGCGCACGCAAAAAGTCGATTACATCGCCAATAACCTGTCCAAACGGGGCATTGGCGACGACTCGGCGCTGGAGGACATGCTCAGCGCCGACGTCAGCGACGTGAATATCGGCCCCTACGAAAAGCTCAATTGGGATGGCCAGAAAATCCGCAGCCTGAGCACCGTGCTGCATGACCACACAGGTCGCCGGCTGGCGGTGCTGTGCATCAACCTGAATATCTCACTGTTCGAAAACGCCAAGGCCGCGCTGGACCTGTTCCTGTCGCCGAGCAAGCTGATCCCGCAACCGGACTCGCTGTTTCGCGATGACTGGCAGGAGCGCATCAACACGTTCCTGCATGCCTGGATGCGCGAGCGCCAGCTGAGCCTGAACCTGCTCACCCGTGACCACAAGCGTGAGTTGGTACTGGCGCTGCATGCCGAAGGCGCGTTCAAGGGCAAGAGCGCCTCGAACTATGTGGCCAATGTGCTGGGCATGGGGCGGGCCACGGTCTACAAGCACTTGAAGGAACTCAAGGGCTGATCAAATGTGGGAGGGGGCTTGCCCTCTCCCACCACATTTTGCCCGCGCAGGACGCTCAATCGCCGTAGATATCGGCCTTGAAGTACTGCTGTGAAATCTTCTGGTATTCCCCACTGGCGCGAATGCCGTCGATGGCGCTGTTCAGTTCGCTGACCAGTGCGGTATTGCCCTTGCGCACCGCGATCCCGGCGCCCTCGCCCACGTATTTCGGGTCCTTGAGTTCCGGGCCGACAAACCCGTAGCCCTTGCCCCGAGGCATCTGCAAAAAGTCATTCAAGGGAATGGTGTCGGCAAAGATTGCATCCAGCCGGCCTGCCGCCAGGTCCATGTAGATCTCTTCGTTATTGCTGTAGCGCTTGACGTTGATGCCCTTGGGTTCGAACACCTCGGTGGCGTAACGGTCGGTGGTGGTGGCGCGCTGCACACCCACGGTCTTGCCCTTGAGGCTGGCGTACTGGTCGTCCACCACGGCACCGTCCTTCATCACCAGGCGCGACGAGGTGAAGTAGTACTTGTGGGAGAAATCCACCGACTTCTTGCGATCGTCATTGATGGTCATGGACGACAACGCCATGTCGATTTTCTTCACCTTGAGGGAAGGAATCAGGCCGTCGAATTCACCTTCGACCCACACACACTTGACCTTCATCTGCGCGCACAGCGCATTGCCGATGTCGTAGTCGAAGCCGACGATCTTGCCCTCTTCGGTCTTGGACGCAAACGGCGGGTAAGCCGCTTCGATGCCGATACGCAGGGTTTTCTCGGCGGCCAGCAGCTGGCTGGAGGCGATCAGGCCCAAGGCCAGGGCGGTGATGAGGGAGAGTTTCTTCATGGTCGTGTCTCGCGAGTTGTTATTGGTTTTGGCAAGCGTGAAGAAAAAGCTGGAGCGGGTATTTTGTACTTATAATTCCATACTGGACTTTTACGTATCACCCGTCAATCACTCCTCGCCAGCCCTTATCGCCCATGACTTTTTTGCACAACGCTCCGGTGTTTTTGAGCGTTTTGCTCTTATTTATGCGTGCCTATACTCGGTCCAGCCTCTCGGTGCACCCGAAGGGCCAGTCCCCACAACAATAATTAAGGACACCGACCATGACCCAGTCCTTCCTGGCTGCCCGGGATTTCCTGCTCGCGCACCGCACCGACTACGCCACCGCCGCCCGGGATTTTCGTTGGCCACAGCTGAGCGAATTCAATTGGGCCCTGGACTACTTCGATGCCATCGCCGAGGGCAATGCCGCCGACGCGCTGTGGATCGTCGAAGAGGACGGCAGCGACCAGCGCTACAGCTTCCAGCAACTGGCCGCGCGTTCCAACCAGGTGGCCAACCACCTGCGCGCCCTCGGTGTGAAGCGTGGCGAACGCGTGCTGCTGATGCTCGGCAACGATGTGGCGCTGTGGGAAACCATGCTGGCCGCCTTCAAGCTCGGCGCCGTGGTGATCCCCGCCACCGCCCTGCTCAACCCCGTCGACCTGCACGACCGCATCGAGCGGGGCCAGGTCCGCCACCTGGTGGTCGGCGCGGCGCATGTCGGCAAGTTCGAGGGCCTGGGCGAAGGTTGCAGCCGCGTCTGCGTGGGAGCGGCGCCGACTGGCTGGGTCGCGCACAGCGCCGCCTTCGAATACCCCGAGCGGTTCGAGGTCGAGGGCCGTACCTTGGCCACGGACCCGATGCTGCTGTATTTCACCTCCGGCACCACCTCAAAACCGAAGATGGTGCTGCACAGCCACCAGAGCTATCCGGTCGGCCATCTGTCGACCATGTACTGGATCGGCCTGCAACCCGGCGACCTGCACCTGAACATCTCCTCGCCAGGCTGGGCCAAGCATGCCTGGAGCTGCCTGTTCGCACCGTGGAATGCCGGCGCCTGCATCTTTATCCATAACGTCGCGCGGTTCAGTGCCCAGGCATTGCTCGGCGCGCTGGAAAAGTACAGGGTGACCAGCCTGTGCGCCCCGCCCACGGTGTGGCGCATGCTGATCCAGGAAGACCTGGCCAGCTACAAATCGCGCCTGAACCTGCGCGAACTGGTGGGCGCCGGTGAACCGCTGAACCCGGAGATCATCGAGCAGATCCAACAGGCCTGGGGCCTGCCGCTGCGCGACGGCTTCGGCCAATCGGAAACCACCGCCCTGGTCGGCAACACCCCGGGCCAGTTGCTCAAGCCAGGCTCCATGGGCCGCCCGTTGCCGGGCTACCAGGTGGCCCTGCTGGACGCCGACGGCGTGCCGGGCACCGAGGGTGAAGTCGCCCTGCCCCTGGATATACGCCCACTGGGCCTGATGCTCGGCTACGAAGACAGCCCGGAGAAAACCGCCGAGGTGATGCGCGACGGTTACTACCGCACCGGCGACACCGCGCAGATCGACGCCGACGGCTACATCACCTTCGTGGGGCGCGCCGACGACGTGTTCAAGGCCTCCGACTACCGGATCAGCCCCTTCGAGCTGGAAAGCGCGCTGATCGAACACCCGGCGGTGATGGAAGTGGCCGTGGTGCCCAGCCCCGATCCGTTGCGCCTGGCGGTGCCCAAGGCGTTCCTGATCCTGGCCCACGACGCCCCGGGCAGCGCCGAGCTGGCACGCCACATCCTTGAGTTCGCCCGCGAGCACCTGGCGCCCTACAAGCGGGTGCGGCGGATCGAGTTTGTCAGCGAATTGCCCAAGACCATTTCCGGCAAAATCCGCCGGGTGGAGTTGCGGCAGATGGAGGTGGTGCGACGCCAGAGTGATACACGGGGTGAACAGGAACACTTCGAGGAAGATTTCAGCTGAAAAAAAGCCCGGCGGCCGCTAAAGGCTCCACCGGGCAAAACGAAGCGACCAGCTTCAGAAACGCGGTTTGACGGTCTTCCAATCCGGTTGATAGCGCTGCATCTGCTTCACGTCGTCGCGCTGGCGAATGCCGCAGCTGAGGTATTGGTCATGCAGCTTGCCCAGTTGGTCAGGGTCCAGTTCCAGGCCCAGCCCCGGTGCGCGGGTGATCTTCACGCAGCCGTCGACAATCGGCAGTTTGCCGCCCTTGATCACTTCTTCGTCCGGTTCTTGCCAGGGGTAGTGGGTGTCACAGGCGTAGTCGAGGTTGGGCACCGACGCGGCCACGTGGGCCATGGCCATCAGGCTGATGCCCAGGTGTGAGTTGGAGTGCATCGACACGCCCAGGCCAAAGGTCTGGCACATCTTCGCCAATACCTGGGTGTCGCGCAGGCCGCCCCAGTAATGATGGTCGGCGAGCACGATCTGCACGCTGTCCAGGGCCACGCTGCGGCGGAACTCATCGAAATCGGTGACCACCATGTTGGTCGCCAGGGGCAAGCCGGTGCGTTTGTGCAACTCGGCCATGCCTTCCAGGCCGGGGGTCGGGTCTTCGTAATACTGCAGGTCATCGCCGAGCAGTTCGGCCATGCGGATCGAGGTTTCCAGGGACCAATTGCCATTCGGATCGATGCGCAGCGGCACACCGGGGAAGGCCTTTTTCAAGGCCTTGATGCACGCCACTTCATGCTCAGGGTCCAGCGCACCGGCCTTGAGCTTGATGCTTTTGAAGCCATAGGTGTCGATCATCCGCCGCGCCTGGGCGACGATCTGTACTTCGTTGAGGGCTTCGCCCCAACTGTCGGGTTTATAGGGCGAGTCGATGTGCTCGGCATACTTGAAGAACAGGTAGGCGCTGAACGGGATCCGGTCGCGGATCGCGCCGCCCAGCAGGTCCACCAGCGGCACATTCAATGAGTGCGCCTGCAGGTCGAGAAACGCCACCTCAAACGCCGAATAGGCATTGCTCACTGCCTTGCTCGCATGGGAACCGGGGGCCAGTTCGGCGCCGGCAATGCTCGCGGGTTTGTGCGCCGCCACGGTGGCCTGCACGATGGCGCGCAGTTGGTTGAGGTTGAACGGATCGAGGCCGATCAGTTGGTCCTTGACCTGTTGCTGGATCGCCAGCGCCGGGGCATCGCCGTAGCTCTCGCCAAGGCCGATGTAGCCGGTGTCGCTCTCGATTTCGATGATCGAGCGCAGCGCGAAGGCTTCGTGGATACCGCTAGCGTTGAGCAGCGGCGGGTCGCGAAACGCGATGGGGGTGACGGTGACGCGGACGATTTTCAAGAGGCGGCTCCCTGTGGGCCTGGACGCAAGGCGTGATGATGAGTCGGTTTGGAGGTGGGCGGCACACCGGGCCGTGGTGCGGTGCGCGCAAAAAACACCACCACCGCGGCCACCAGCGAGGTCGCGGCCAGGCCATACAGTCCGCCTTCAATCGAACCGGTGGTCTGCTCCAGCAGGCCGAAGGTGGTGGGTGCAACAAAACCGCCGAGGTTGCCGACCGAATTGATCAAGGCGATCACCGCCGCGGCGATGCGCGCATCCAGGTAACCCTGGGGGATCGGCCAGAACAGCGCCGAGGCGGCCTTGAAGCCAATCGCGGCAAAACAGATGGCCACAAACGCAAACACCGGCCCGCCGGTGGTGGACATGAACATGCCGACGGCGGCGATCACCAGCATCAGCGCCACCCACGCCTGCTGGTGTTTCCACTTGCTCGCCAGGGCAGCGAACCCATACATGGCGACGATGGAAATCAACCACGGGATCGAGTTGAACAACCCCACCTGGAAGTCGCCCAGGTTGCCCATTTTCTTGATCATGCTCGGCAGCCAGAACGTGGCGCCGTAGATGGTCAGGGCGATGGAAAAGTAGATAAAGCAGAACAGCGCGATCTGCTTGTCGGCCAGCAGCTTGAACATCGACGGCCGCACGCTCCGGTTGGCTTCGCGGGCCGTTTGCTCAAGCGCGATGGCCGTCACCAGTGCATGCTTTTCTTCGGCGCTGAGCCACTTGGCCTGATGGGGATGAGAGTGCAACCAGAACCACACAAACCCGCACAACAGGATGGAGGCAAAGCCCTCGATCAGGAACATCCACTGCCAGCCATGCAGGCTCAAGCCGCTGACGTTGAGCAACGCCCCCGACACCGGCCCGGAAATCACCGAGGCGATGGCCGAACCGCTGAGGAAAATCGCCATCGCCTTGCCGCGCTCGGCGGCCGGCAACCACTGGGTGAAGTAATAGATGATGCCGGGGAAAAAACCGGCTTCGGCCGCGCCGAGCACGAAACGCAGGATATAGAAGCTGGTTTCGCCTTGGACAAAGGCCATGGCCATCGCGGCCGCGCCCCAGGTGAACATGATGCGTGTCAACCAGGCCCGTGCGCCGTAGCGCTGCAGCAACAGGTTGGACGGCACTTCGAAGATCGCGTAACCGATGAAGAACAGCCCGGCGCCCAAACCATAGGCGGCGGCGCCAATGCCCAGGTCGGTCTCCATATGGCTGCGCACAAAGCCGATATTGACCCGGTCGATGTAATTGACGATGAACATCACCACGAACAACGGCAGTACATGACGCTTGACCTTGGCGGCTGCGCGGGCGAGCACGCTCGGGTCGGGCGGATTCTGGACGGTATCCAAGGGCAACTCCCACTCATTGTTTTTTTAGGGACGCACCGAGGATGGACGCCGGGGATTGTTCCCGTCTAATCTAACTTGGCATTCGATTGATACCTGGATTAGATCAATGTTCGAACTGACACAACTGCGCTGCTTCACCACCGTGGCCACCGAGCTGAATTTTCGCCGCGCCGCCGAACGCCTGAACATGACCCAGCCGCCCCTCAGCCGGCAGATCCAATTGCTCGAACATCATCTGGGCGTGGAGCTGTTTACCCGCACCACCCGCAGCGTCGCCCTCACTGCCGCCGGGCGCGCGTTTTTCATCGAGGCGCAGAACCTGCTGGAGCGCGCCCAGCAGGCAGCCGTGACCGCACGGCGTTTTGCCGAGGGCGATATCGGCACGGTGAATATCAGCTTCGTCGGCAGCGCGGTGTATGAGTTTTTGCCCAGGGTCATTGCCGAGGCACGGCTCAAGCAGCCCCAGGTCAGGATCGACCTCTCGGAGATGAACACCTACCAGCAATACGAAGCCCTGCGTGCGCGGCGCATCGACCTGGGCATCGTCCGCGCGCCCCTGCTGGAACCCGGTTATGCCACCGAATGCCTGGTGCGCGAGCCCTTCGTGCTGGCGGTGCCGAGCAGCCATCGACTGGCCAGTGCCGACAGCGTCAGCGTCCACGACCTCGACGCCCAGCCGTTCCTGATGTATGCCCATGCGGCCTACCCGCCGTTCAACGAACTGCTCACCGGCCTGCTGCGCTCGGCCCGGGTCGCCCCCGAATATGTGCAGTGGCTGGGCTCGTCCCTGACCATCCTGGCCCTGGTCAACGCCGGCATGGGCTTGGCGCTGGTACCGCGTTGCGCCAGCAGCGTGGTGTTCAAGAACGTGGTGTTTCGCGATATCGACCTGGGCGAAGGCGCGCAAAGTGAACTGCACCTGATCTGGCGCGAGAACAATGACAACCCGGCGTTCGCGATGTTGCTGGAGGGGATTCGCAGTGCGGTGCGTGACGGCTGGGCGGACTGACTGCAGGAGCAGGCTTGGACGACATCAAGGCCTTGCTGCCATCCACCCATCGCCACCAAACAACTGTGGCAGGGGGCTTGCTCCCGATAGCGGAGTGTCAGTCACTGTAGAGGTCGACTGACCCACCGCCATCGGAGCAGGCCGCCCTCGCCTCACGCCACCTTGAACCGATTGACCAGCCGCTGCTGGTGCTCGGCCAGGCGCGCCAGTTCCTGGCTGGTGATTGCGGTTTGCTCGGCGCCGGCACTGACCTGGATGACCAGGTCGTTGATCTCGTTGACGTTACGGTTGATGTCTTCTGAAACCGCACTCTGCTCTTCGGCCGCCGAAGCAATCTGCAGGTTGCGATCACTGATACTGGCCACGCCTTCGGCGATCTCCAACAACAATTCACCTGCACGTTCGACCTTGCGCGCGCCGTCCTGGGCCTTGCCCAGAGTCTCCTGCATGGACGAGCTCGCCCGATCCGAACCACTTTGCAGGTTGCTGATCATCTGCTGAATGTTCCCGGTGGACTCCTGGGTCTTCTGCGCAAGTACCCGCACCTCGGACGCCACCACGGCAAATCCGCGCCCATGATCCCCCGCCCGCGCCGCTTCGATGGCCGCGTTCAAGGCCAGCAGGTTGGTTTGCTCGGCAATGCCGCGAATGACGTCGAGCACGGAGGAAATCCCATCGCTCTCCTGCTTGAGTTCGCCAATGATCAGCGCGGTGTCCTCGGCCTGCCCCGAGAGCTGGCGGATCAGGGTGATGGTGCCTTCGATCTCGGTGCGTCCTTGGGTGGTGCTGGTATTGACCCGCTGCGACAGCTGCGCCGCATCGTTGGTGCTGTGCGCCACCTCGCGCACGGTGGCGCTCATCTGGTTGATCGCCGTGGCCACCAGTTCGGTGCTTTGACGCTGTTGCTCGACGCTCTGGCTGGTCTGCATCGTCACCGTGGAAGACTCCTCCGCCGCCGTTGCAACCTGCGCGGTGGCGTTGCCGATTTCCTGTACCACGCCACTGATCTCTTGCGCCATGCGGTTGAGGTTGCGCGAGATCTGACCGAATTCATCCTTGCTTTCATAAGTCGCCCGCGCGCTGAGATCGCGCTGTGCCAGGTCATTGAGCACGCGGTTGAGGTCGCGCACCGCCGAATCGATCATGCGGATGATCAGCCAGGACAACACCGCCACCGCCAGCAGGGACACGATCACCGCGCCAACGGTCAGCCACAGGGCGCGGCGGGCGTCATCCCGCTCGTGCATCGCCAGGCTGCTGACACTTTGGCCCAGGGCTTCCTCCACTTGGCTCATCAGGTCAATGCGTTGGGTAGAGGTTTCAAACCAGGCTTCGGGTTTGATCCCCAGCGCCTGCCCCATCGGCACCTCAAACGCCAGGCGCTGCAACTTGCCGACTTCGACGGCGGCAGGTTGTTGCATTTGCGTATCGAACTGCGCCAGCGAGGCCGCGGGCGCCTTGCGCCGGAACGCATCGTAATAGGCGCCGAACTCGCCCAGGTTGCGGCTGAAGCGCGACAACAGCGCCTCATCGAAATGCCCCTGGCTGAAGACCAGGCCCAGCACCACGCGCTCGCGCCCGGCCCGCTCTTTCATTTCGATAAATTGATTCAGGGCCCCCAGGGCGTAGACGATGGTCGCGTTGTTGACGCTCGCTTCCAGGGAATGGGTGTAACCGGTCAGCACTTGAATGATCTCGGTATACCGCGCGCCGGATTCGGTGCTGTTGATACTCAGCTTGTCGACCTGCCCACGCATCGCCGGCAACTGGTCCAGGGCCCGCAGGACGTTGTCCAGGTTCGCACCGCCGGAGGTGGACAAACCGCGCACCACCTCGACGGCCGCGCTGGAATCCCTGCGCATCTGCACCATCCGCTCGCCCATGGACTTGCCGCCACTGCCGAGGAACACGCCACTGGCACCACGCTCACGCTGCAAGGTGGTAATCAACTGGCTCAACTTCTGGGCGGTGGCGCTGGCCATCACCGTGGTGTTCATGTCGCGCAGCGTTTTGTAATTGTCCACCACAAACACGCCGGCCAGGGTCAGGAACCCGAGCATGGGCAGCAGCAGAATCAACAACAGTTTCAGACGCAGCGGAGCGTTCTTAAGCATTTCCCTAAAGCCTCATGTCCATGGATCAGACTGGCGCCTGTCACGCCAAGATAGTGGCGCCATAATATCACCCATGAAAACGGCGCTACCGCTCTCGGACGGTCATCTGGAGCCAATAGGGGGTTGTACTGACCCAGATCAATAAACCCTCACAAACCAATCGGCTGCCGGCCCCTGTGTTGATCGAGCACCTGCCTGACTGACTCAATCCTCTCGAATACTTGCCTGATCCTCCGAATGTTCGGTTTTTTCATAGATGGCCCTTGTGCCCTGATCTAGAGTTCGACAATGGGCGCCCATCGCCTTTCTTATAAGAAACACGCTATCCCGACCGATGATCAGCAGGTGAGCCAGCCATGGAATTACGCATCAATCAAAAGACCTATCAGGTCGACGCCGACACGCCGCTGCTGTGGGTGATCCGCGATGACCTCGGGCTGACCGGCACCAAGTACGGCTGTGGCCTGGCCCAATGCGGCGCCTGCTCGGTGCTGGTGGACGGCAATGTCGTGCGTTCGTGCGTCACGCCGGTGGCCGGGGTGGTCGGGCGTGAGATCACCACCATCGAGGCCATCGAAGCTGATGAAGTGGGCAAGCGGGTGGTCAGTGCCTGGGTCGAGCATCAGGTGGCGCAATGCGGTTACTGCCAGTCCGGGCAGGTGGTGGCAGCCACCGCGCTGCTCAAGCACAGCCCCGCGCCGACCACTGCGCAAATCGACGCGGCCATGGTCAACCTGTGCCGCTGCGGCACCTACAACGCCATCCATGCCGCCATGCATGACCTGGCCGCCGGGAAGGAGAGCGCCTGATGAACACGCCATCCGTCATCCCCGGCCTCACCCTGGGCGAGCCGATCAACCTGTCGCGTCGACGCTTCCTCGCCAGCACGGCGGTGGGTGCACTGGTCATCGGTTTTGGCCTGCCACTGGGTTCGGCCCGGGTGCAGGCCGCTGCCGCCGCAGAACGCGGCACCCAGGTACCGGCGTTCCTGGAGATTCGCCCGGACGGTACGGTGCGCCTGCTCAGCCCCTTTATGGAAGGCGGCCAAGGTACCCACACCGCCATGGCGCAGATCGTCGGCGAAGAGCTGGATGCCGACCCCGCCACCTTTATCGTCGAAGCCGCGCCACCCGGTGAGGCCTATGTGGTGATGGAGAACGGCATGCGCATCACCGGCGGCAGCATGTCGGTGCGCATGAGCTACCCGGTCATGCGCCGCCTGGGCGCCCTCGCCCGCGCCATGCTGTTGCAGGCCGGCGCCGAGCAGCTTGGTGTGCCGGTGGCCCAACTGACCACCCAACCCGGCCGCGTGGTGCACGCCGCCTCCGGCCGTTCCCTGGGCTACGGCGAGTTGGCCGGCCGCGCCCTGGACATGCCGGTGCCCGACCCGGCCGGCATCACCCTGCGCGACCCGAGCCAGTTCCGCTGGATCGGCAAACCGGTCAAGCGCCTGGATGCCTATGACAAATCCACCGGCAAGGCGCAGTACAGCATCGACATCAAGGTCGACGGCATGCTCCACGCCGCCGTGCAGCACGCGCCGCGCCTGGGCATGACCGTGGGCAGCCTGCGCAATCAATCCCAGGTCGAAGCCATGAAAGGCGTGCACTCCGTGCACGTGCTGCCCGGCGCGGTGGCCGTGGTGGCCGAACGCTGGTGGCACGCCAAGCGTGCGGTGGAGGCGATCCAGGTCGACTGGCAGGAACCGACGGCCGACTCAAAAGTGCGCGGCATGCCCGCTGATTTTTCCAGCGACGGCTTTCGCGATTTCCTCGCGGCCCAGCAAGGCCCGGCCCGTGACGACGAGAACGAAGGCGATGTGGCCGGCGCGTTGAAAAACGCCAAGACCCAGGTCGAGGCCACCTACCACAACCAATACCTCAACCATGGGCAACTGGAGCCACCGTCAGCCCTGGCGCGCTTCAACCCCGACGGTTCGTTGGAGATCTGGCTGCCCAACCAGGCACCCGATCTTTTCCGCGCCGACATCGCCAAGCGCGCCGGGCTCGACCCCGCGCAGGTGACCCTGCACTCGCCGCTGCTGGGCGGTTTTTTCGGCCGGCACTTCCTGTATGACTCGGCCAGCCCCTACCCCCAGGCGATTGCATTGGCCAAGGCGGTGGGTCGTCCGGTCAAGCTGATCTGGAGCCGTGAGGAAGAGTTCCTGCGCGACGTGTTGCGCCCGGTGGCGGTGGTCAAGTTCCGCGCCGCGCTGGACGCCGACGGCCTGCCGGTGGCGATCGAAGCGGTGAGCGCCACGGAAGGCCCTACCGAGGCCATCGCCGGCAAGCAGGGCGAAAAACTCGACCCCACCGCCCTTGAAGGGTTGTCGGGCAAGAGCTACGCCATCCCCAACAAACGCATCGCGCAGATCTACGTCAAGGGCCCGGCCATGCTCGGCTACTGGCGTTCGGTGGGCAATTCGCTGAATGACTTCTTCTACGAAGCGTTCCTTGATGAGCTGGCGGACAAAGGCGGCCGCGATCCCTATGAGCTGCGCCTGCACCTGCTGCGCGACAACCCACGGCTGACCACCCTGCTCAAGGCCGTGGGCGAGTTGTCCGGTGGCTGGAAGCGTGGCCCCTACACCGCCGAAGACGGCACCCGGCGCGCACGCGGCGTGGCCATGGCCTCGCCGTTCGGCTCCCACGCGGCGGTGATCGCCGAAGTGTCGCTTGAAAACGGCCAGGTCAAGGTGCACCACATCTGGGAAGCCATCGACCCCGGCAGCATCGTCAACCCGGCGATTGTGCAAGCCCAGGTCAATGGCGCGGTGGCCTTGGGCTTATCGCAGACATTGCTGGAGGAAGCGGTGTACGTGGACGGTAAGCCACGGGCACGCAATTACGACCTTTACCCGATCCTGCCGCCCTCACGGATGGCGCAGGTACACGTGAAGATTGTCGAGAGTGGCGAGAAGATGGGCGGCATCGGTGAGCCTCCGCTCCCCGCTGTGGCGCCAGCCGTGGTCAATGCGGTAGCGCAGTTGACCGGCCAGCGTGTTCGCAGCCTGCCATTAAGCCGACACACCTTCAGCTAACCGAGCGAGACCGCCCATGAACAACCGTCGATTCGCAAGAACCGCAGGCTGGCTGGTGCTGCCCTGCCTGGTCGCCGCCGGCCTGCTGGCCTGGTATGTCACCCGCCAGCCCGCCACCCCGTTCGCGCAGGAACAGGCCGCCAGCGTCGACCCCGCACAGGTCAGTCGCGGCGAATATGTCGCCCGCCTCAGTGACTGCGTCGCCTGCCACAGCCTGCCGGGCAAGGCGCCCTTCGCCGGGGGCCTGGAAATGGCCACGCCGCTGGGCGCCATTCACGCCACCAACATCACCCCGGACCGCACCCACGGCATCGGCACCTACAGCCTCGCCGACTTCGACCGAGCAGTGCGCCACGGCGTAGCACCGGGCGGGCGGCGGCTCTACCCGGCGATGCCCTACCCGTCTTACGCCAAGCTCAGCGACGACGATATCCGCGCGATGTATGCGTTCTTCATGCAAGGCGTACAGCCGGCCAGCGAGCCCAACATCCCCAGCGATATTCCCTGGCCGCTCAATCTGCGCTGGCCCATTGCCCTGTGGAACGGCCTCTTCGCGCCGACCGCCACTTACGCGGCCAAACCCAACCAGGACGCGCGATGGAACCGTGGCGCCTACATCGTCCAGGGCCCTGGCCACTGCGGCAGCTGCCACACGCCGCGCGGCCTGGCCTTCAACGAAAAAGCCCTGGACGAGTCCGGCAAGCCGTTCCTCGCCGGCGCCCTGCTCGACGGCTGGTACGCTCCGAGCCTGCGCCAGGACCCCAACACCGGCCTGGGGCGCTGGAGCGAGGCGCAGATCGTGCAATTCCTCAAGACCGGGCGCAACGCCCATGCGGTGGTCTACGGCTCGATGACCGAAGCGTTCAACAACTCCACGCAGTTCATGGAAGACGCCGACCTGGCCGCCATCGCCCGTTACCTCAAGTCACTGCCCGGCGACCCACAGCGTGACGGCACGCCCTGGCAGTACGTAGCCGCCGATACACGCCAGGACGTCCCCGGTGCCCACACCTACGCGACCCGCTGCGCCTCCTGCCATGGCCTTGACGGCAAGGGCCAGCCCGAATGGATGCCCCCCCTGGCCGGCGCCACCTCGGCATTGGCCAGGGAAAGCGCCTCGGCGATCAACATCACCCTCAACGGCTCACAGCGGGTAGTGGCCGCCGGCGTACCGGACGCCTACCGCATGCCGGCGTTTCGTGAGCAACTGTCCGATGCGGAAATCGCCCAGGTACTGACCTACGTGCGCAGCACCTGGGGCAACCACGGGGAGGCGATCGACGCCAAGGCAGTCGGCAAGCTGCGCGGGCATACCGACCCGGCCAGCAGCAGTCCGATTATTTTGCATATGCGTTGAACGGGTGTACTGAGGCCTACCCCAACTCCCGCTTGAGTTGTTCAAGGTCCAGTGCCCTATCCCTTCGGGCAAGAGTGGTTGAAGATGCATTTGCCGTTGCCAACCCCCAACGGACTCAGCGCTCGACAACTGTTACGGGGGCGCGGAAATAGTGAAGCAGCGCCCCCCGAACTAATTTGAACGAACCTCCACGTTTATCCATCAACATTGAAGGACCTATCAGACACGAGAACGGCTTGTGTCGCTCCTACGCGAGCAACGAACCCGGCGGCCTCGACCAGGCCCTGCTCTCTTCGCTCGCACATGACGACCTTGGGGTGAAGGCCATGGCAGCGAATATGCGTGACGTGTCGAAACAAGCCGGCTGGGAAATTGAGCTGGCCACAAACACCGAACTGTTCTACGAGGCCGACCGCCTGGAAACACAGGCCTACGCCATCATAGGCAGCAGCCTGGCCGACGCCGGTGACTGGCTGCGCTTTACCGAAGCGAAACAGCTAGCCGATGCAAAGCGCACCGAGGCGTATCAGGACCTGATGCGGATCCGGCGCGGCATGGAGGCTGCGCGCTCCGACTGAGGCCTCCGGGCGTGCAGCGGCGGGTGAGCTGCCCTCGCCCTGCTCCGCTGACACAGACGCCCCGCCCCTGCGTTGAGCGTTGAAGCGAGGCGCTGCCTGTGTGTCTCAGCCTTGGGACACGTCGATCCAGATGGTCTTGATCTCGGTGTATTGGTCATGGGCCCAGATGGATTTGTCACGCCCACCGAACCCTGACTGCTTGTAGCCGCCGAATGGGGTGGAGGCGTCGCCTTCGCCAAAGCAGTTGACGGTGACAATGCCGGCGCGGATCTCGCGGGAGAGCTTGATCGCGTTGCGCAGGTTGTCGGTATAGACCGATGCGGCCAGGCCGTAGATCGTGTCGTTGGCCAAGGTGATGGCTTCTTCCAGGGTATTGAACGTCGTGACGGTCAGCACCGGCCCGAAGATCTCTTCCCTGAACAGCAGGCTGTCGGCACCTACCCCATCGACCACGGTCGGTTGCACGTAAATGTCGTATTCGGTCTTGCCTCCGAAGACCACGCGCAGTTGTTCGTTGCCGGCCTGTACCAGGTATGAACTGACTTTATCGAAGTGCGCTTTGCTGACCATCGAACCCAATCGGTTGTCCGGATCAAGCGGGCTGCCCATCTTCCAGGCCTGCAGTTGCACGCCTATGCGCCTGAGCAGTTCATCCTTGATATCGGCGTGGACGATCAGGCGCGAAGACGCCGAGCAGTTTTCCCCCATATTCCAGAACGAACCGTTGACGATATGCCCCGCCACCAGATCCAGGTCGGCCACATCGTTCATGACCACGGCCGGGTTTTTACCACCGAGTTCAAGCACGATGCGCTTGAGGTTCGATTCTGCCGCGTACTGCAAGAACAGGCGGCCGGTGTCGGTGGAACCGGTGAAGCTGACCATGGTGACATCCATGTGACGACCCAACGGCTCGCCCACTTCGCGACCACCACCGGAGACCACGTTGAACACGCCATCCGGAATGCCGGCCTGGGACGCCAGCTCGGCGACGCGTAACGCCGTCAACGTGGTCTCCTTGGCAGGCTTGACCACAATCGAACAACCGGCCGCGAGCGAGGGAGCAATTTTCCAGGCCAGCATCAGCAGCGGGAAATTCCACGGCAGCACCAGGCCGACCACGCCGATGGCTTCGCGCACCACCAGGGTCAGTGCATCGTGGCCGACCGGGGCGGTGTTGTCGTAGATCTTGTCGATCAGTTCGGCGTGCCAGCGGATCATGTGGATGGTTTCCGGCACGTCAGTCAGCTGGCATTCACGCACCGGCTTGCCACTGTCGAGGCTTTCGAGCACGGACAATTCGTGGGCGTGCTGCTCCAGCAGGTCCGCAAAGCGCAGCAGCACTTTCTTGCGTGTGCCAGGGCTGAGCGTGTGCCAGCGGCCATCGTCGAAGGCCTGCTTGGCCGAGGCCACGGCAACATCCACATCGTCGCTGTTGCACGCGGTGATTTGCGCCAGCACTTCGCCGGTGGCAGGGTTGGTGGTGGTAAAGGTCTTGCCCGAACCTGAGGTGTAGGACGCGCCATTGATGAAAGACGTAGTGGGGAATTTCATGTCCTTTGCAATCGCGGCGTATTCGACGGCACTGAGCAGTTGGGTCATCATGCACCTCCAACGATGTGGGCAACGTCGCGCTTGAGGGTGGTAATGACCTGCTCCAGCGCGTGCTTTTCATGTTCGTAGAGCGGTTGCAGCGGCGAACGCACGCTGCCGGTACGCAGGCCGTTTAAAGCGCAACCGGCCTTGATGGCCTGGACGAATTTGCCGCCTTCGAGGAAGTCCATCAACGGCATGAACGCGCCCATGATCCTGCGGCCTTTGTCGAAGTCTTTTTCGATCACGCAGGCTTCATACAGCGCGATGTGCTCACGCGGCACAAAGTTGGAACCGGCGCACACCCAACTGCGCGCGCCCCAGGCGAAGAACTCCAGGGCCTGGTCATCCCAGCCACATGACAGGGCGATGTTCGGGTATTGTGTGGCCAGGCGATGCACCTGGGCCATGTCGCCTGAACTTTCCTTGATGGCCACGACGTTTTTTGAGGTGGATACGGCCTTGAAGTACTCGTCACCCATATTCACGCTCATCCGGCCCGGGTAGTTATAAAGCATGATCGGCAGGTCGGCGGCCTTGTCGACGGTCAACGCGTGGATGGCGTTTTCCTGCTCGGTCGGTAACGCATAAGGCGGCGAGCCGACGAGGATCGCATCGGCCTTGATCGCACGCGCCGCCTTGGCATATTCCACCGAGTCTTCGGTACGGATGGCGCCGGTACCGATCACCAGGGGCAGGCGATTGCCGATCACTTCCCTGGCGTGCCGGGCCAGCTCAACGCGCTCCTGAGCGGTGTGCGCGTAGTATTCACCGGTGGAGCCACCGATGATGATGCCGTGGACCTTGGATTCGATCAGGTATTCAAGGACGTCGGCGAACGCCGCGTTGTCGATCTGGCCGGCAGCGGTCAGCGGGGTGATGGCCGGTGTATAGATGCCTTCAAACTTCATGAGTGTCTCTCCAACAGTAAAAGGGATGTTTTCAACTCAGCGGCTTAACGCCGCCGCATCGCGCAAGTTCAAGGAACGTGTTTCAGGCGCCATGGCCCAGGCCGCAGCCAGGCCGATAAAGGTCACGCCGGCCGCGACATACATGGTGTTGCCGATACCCAATGTATGCAGGGACAGCGGGACCAGATACGTACCCACGGCCGCGCCGACCCGCGACAACGAGGTGCCGATGCCGACGGCAAAGGCGCGGATTTCCGTGGGGAACAATTCATTCGGGTAAACCAGTTGCAGCACTTGTGCGCCGCCGATGAACACGGCGTAGGCGCCAAACAGCAACAGCACCAGCACTTCATGGCTGTTGGAAAAGGCCGCCAACAGCAACAGCGCAAGCCCTGACCAGAGGAAGCTGTGGATCAACATGCTGCGCCGGCCAAGGGTGTTGATCAGCCGGGTTGCCAGCACGCAACCGACCACAAACAGCAGCGTGATGAACATCGAGCCATAAGAGGCCCATTCACCTTTCAAGTTGAGCGCCAGCAGTACCTTAGGGGCGAACGCGTACACCGCGAACACGGGAATGATCGAGCAGGACCAGAACACCGAGACAAAGAACAGGCGCTTGCCATAACCGGAGCGCAGCAGGTCGCACAAGGTCATCTTGCGTTCGTCAGGCTGCTCCGGCAGGTCCCGCAGCGAATAGTGCGGCCCGTAGATTCGCTTGATGACCTGATCGGCTTCGGCATCGCGGCCCTTGCTGAGTAACCAGCGCGCCGACTCCGGGGTGCCCAGGCGCAGGACAAGCAGCGCCAGGCCGATCACCGAGGCACTCGCCAACGCATAGCGCCAGGCATCATCGGTACCGGTGTTGAGGATCGCGTTGCCGACCACGTAGGCAAAGGCCGCACCGGCGAACCAAAGGATGGTCAGCGCGGCGAGACGCGGCCCGCGTTGTTGTTTCGGGAGGAACTCCACCAACAGCGAAGTGGCGACCGGGTATTCAATGCCGACCGCCAGGCCGATGATGAAACGCAAGATAAATAACGCCCACGCCGACTCGACCCAGAACTGCGCCAGCGAACACACGATAAATAGCGACGGGCCCATGAAATAGACTTTCTTGCGACCTAATTTATCGGTCAGCCAGCCGCCGATAAAACCGCCAAAGAACACGCCGATCAACGCCGAAGCGGCAATCAGGCCTTGCCAGAACTCGCTGAGCTGCAAGGCGCCGGCTAATTGCACCATGGCAATACCGATAATACTTAATACATAACCATCGACAAAAGAACCACCCCCCGAACGCACGGTTAGCAGGCGGTGAAAGTTATTAAGCGGTACATCTTCAACTGAGGCATTCGGACTTGTCATTATTGTCTCCTACTTCGCTTAGTTCATTCGCCGAGGTACGGCGCACACTTGAAATTCAGGCGAATGAAAGCCGTCTCAATCAGAAACCGCAGTCGCAAGCGCCTGCTGTTTACTCATTGATAGATTAAGTTCGGTATTGCCTATCTAGCGTGTTGCGACGCTCAACTTTCCTGGCCGGCGCGGCTTTGTCCCCATAGCAAGTTCATGTTCACACCCGCTGACAACAGAGGTTCCGGTGGGTTTCTGCTCGGTCCCGGGGACGTCAACAGGAAGTCCACCAAATGATTGGTGTTGCCCGCCAGCCAATCGGCCAGCAAGGTGCCGGTGACGGTGCCACGGGTTACACCGAGGCCATTGCAGCACAGGGCGCCGTAGACGTTTTTGGCCAATTCGCCGAAGTGCGCCATATGGTTGCGCGACAGGCTGAGGGAACCGCCCCAGGTGTATTCGAAATTGACCTCGCGGTGCAGCGGGAACCGCCGGTCGAAGGACGCTTTATGCCGTTTTACGAAGCGCTGCAGGTACTTGGGATTGCTGCGCCCATCGGCGTTGAAACTGAAGCTGTTGCGCACCAGCAGGCGGTTATCGACGGTACGGCGCAGCGTGGTGCCAAACGGATCGGCGGGGATCACGCCCCAGGAGGCCTGCCCACCGAGGCGTGCTTGTTCTTCTTCGGTCAACGGTCGGGTCAGGCTGGCATAGGTGAAGATCGGCAGCATGCGGCTTTTGAGGAAGCCGAAACTCATGGCGAAGGCGTTATTCGTCAGCAAAAGCTTGTCGGCGATGATGCGCCCGTGGGGGTGGATCAGCACGGTTTTGTCGCCGTACTCTACGGCAGTAATCGGCGTGTTTTCGTAGAGCGTCACATTGGACGGCAGGCTGTCCGCCAGGCCTTTGACCAGCGCCGCCGGCTGCACCAGCGCAGTACCGGGGGTGAACAATGCCTTGCGATAGAAACCGGTGCCGATGTGGCTGGGCAAGTCATTGGCTTCGATCACCTGGTAGGGCTGGCCAAGCTTATCGAGGCCCCTGCGATAGGCGTCCAGCACGGCAATGCCACGGTCTTCGACGGCGGCCTGATACTTGCCGCAGTCGCGCCACTGGCAGCGGATGCCGTGTTGCTCCACCAGCGCACGCAGCATGGATTGCCCGGCGAGGTTCAGCTCCATGCTGATCCTGGCGGTGGCGATATCGCCGATATAGTCTTCGGCACCAATGTCATGGGGCAGGTCAATGGCGAAGCCTGCGTTGCGCCCGGAGGCGCCGTAACCCACTTCCTGCGCTTCGATCAGCACGATCTCGTCATCCGGAAAATTCAGCGCCAACTGGCGTGCTGCAGCCAGGCCGGTGAACCCCGCCCCGACCACTGCCCAGCGGGCCGTCCGCATGCCGCTATGGGCCGGGCGTGCCACGCGAGGGGGGCTGAGGTGAAACCAGCCACAGGTTGAATCGTCTGCCGGTGTGTTTCTGATGAGTGCCATTTTCGCGACCTGGGTTCTTTTATAGTTGTAAGTATTAAAAGCTGCCCGTCTGTTGATCGCATCACACTGGCCGTCATTGAGGGATCAGTAGTTAAGCGTCACATCCAGGCCTTCGGGGGCCGCGTACTCAGACATCCGCCGACGGGACAGTTCGAGGTGGGCCCGCACGATTTCACCGGCCAAGACCGGGTCGTGGTTTTCGATTGCGCTGATCATGTCGTCATGCTGTTGGGCGGCCACTTCCAGGTCTTCCTGCATGTCCACCGTGGTGGGGTGGCGGTAGAAGATTTTGCCCAGGCGAGCGTGGTCGATCAGCAGGCGCTGCAAGCTCGGCATCAGGTAGGCGTTGTGGGCCATCTTGCCGATTTGCAGGTGGAATTCGTCGTTGTAGAGCACACGCTTCTCAACATCTTTTTCCTCGATGGCGGAACGGAAAAACGCTTGTATCCGCTTTAACTCCACCACCTCCGCCGGCGTTGCGTGGGAGCAGGCCAATTGCGTGGTCGCGATATAGATCAACGGCGCCGCCAGGAAAAAACTGCGCAGCGACTGGTAGCTCATCGCCGAGACCCGGGCAGCGCGGTTAGCTTCAAGGTCGATGTACCCTTCTGCCGCCATCTGCCGCATCAGTTCACGCACAGGTGGGCGCGACAAACCGAACTCGTCGCACAGGGCCAACTCATCCACCACGGCGCCCGGCGCCAGTTCCATGCTGAGAATGCGGCGGCGCAGCGCCTCGCCCAATACCGCCTTGCGGTCAACGGGCGACTCGGCGGGAGCCTGCAGATCGAGTTCTTTCGTAGCCATCGTGAAAACCTTCCTGGGATTAAGTGAACACGGTCTACTACCTGTATTCGCACTATAAAACAACAATATTCTTAATGTCTACAATTTATATACACAACTAAAATAGAAACCAAGGCCCAGTATCCATGCGGCTTTGAGGGTATTTTCCTGGTGAATATTCGGGGCCAACAGTGACAACAACAGGCACCTTAATACTGGCTGGAGAGGTGGCGTTCCAGGGCATCACGTACGACGCGCCTGGCGCTGCAAGGCACCGCGTGACAGGCGATCGAGCAACAAGGCCACGGCCACAATGGCCAGACCTGCACGCAGGCCCAGTCCCATTTCCATACGTGTCAGCCCGCGCGTTACTTCGGCGCCCAGTCCACCTGCCCCCACCAGACCTGCAAGCACCACCATCGCCAGCGACAACAGGATGCATTGGTTCAATCCCACCAGCAGCGTGGGCGCCGCCGTGGGCAATTCGATCTTGAACAGGATATGCCGTGGCGACGCGCCCATGGCCTGGCCTAGCTCCAGCAGGTCCTTGGGCAGTTGCTTGAAGGCCAGCGTGGTTAAGCGCAGCATCGGCGGGATGCCATAGACGATGGTGGCGATAATTGCCGGCACACGGCCCAGGCTGAACAGCATCACCGCCGGAATCAGGTACACCCACGGCGGCACGGTTTGCATGATATTGAGGATCGGCAGCAACGCTGCGTCCACACGCTTGACCCGCGCGGCCAGGATGCCCAGGGGGAAGGCGATGCTCACCGAAATCAGCACCGCCACCGAGACCAGCGCGATGGTCTGCATCGACGCCACCCACAGCCCGGCGAACAGGCAGAACGCCAACATCCACCCGGCGAATACGGCAACGCGCCAGTTGGCGAAGACCCAGGCCAACAGCACCACCACGGCAATCAACACGTAGGCATGGGGCGCGAGCAGGCAGCCCTCGATTGCGCCCAAGCAGGCCTCGATAACCTTGCTGATTACCACGAACAAGCCATGCAGGTTGGCATTCAGCCAATCGATGGCGGGCGCCAGGAACGCACCTGGCGAAAACCGCAAATCCTGCAGGTTCATTGGCTTGCTCCCTCGCGCGACTCGGCGGCACTCTGGGCGAGACGGTCGAGAATCATGGTGAGGATGACGATGGCCAGCGCTGCGTTGATCGACTTGGCGATGTCCAGGGTACGGACGGCGCCGTAGATCGATTCGCCGAGCCCGCCGGAACCAACGATCCCGGCGATCACCACCATGCCGAACGCCATCATCAGGCTTTGATTGACCCCTGCCATGATGCTCGGCATGGCGAAGGGCAAGCGGATCTTGAAAAACATCTGCCAGCCGGTGACACCACTGGCTTCACCCAACTCGATGAACTCCTTGGGCGTCATGCGGATCCCCAGGGCTGTCAGGCGCAACGCCGGTGGTACCGCGACGATAAAAGTCGCCAGCAGTGCCGTCGCAGGGCCGTAACCGAGCAACGCGATGGCCGGCAACAGGTAGATATAGGGAGGCAGGGTCTGCACCAGGTCCAGGCAGGGGTCGACCACTCGATCGAATCTCGGCGCCAGCCCTGCCAGTACGCCCAGCGGCACGGCAACCAGCAGCGCCAGCACCGTCGCCGTGAGCACCAACGCCAAGGTACTGACCGTCTCGAACCACAAA
This sequence comes from Pseudomonas sp. NFX5, assembly GCF_049132125.1. Taxonomy (NCBI): domain Bacteria; kingdom Pseudomonadati; phylum Pseudomonadota; class Gammaproteobacteria; order Pseudomonadales; family Pseudomonadaceae; genus Pseudomonas; species Pseudomonas sp. NFX5. The sequence goes on along the minus strand of NZ_JAFMZG010000035.1, from coordinate 257,916 downwards.
CCAATGAACGCACATACCAGCAATGCAAGCATCGACAACACGCCGAAACGAGCGCCCACCATGCGCCAGCCCAGCAGGCCGATCAGCACGGCAATCACATAAAAGGGCGGTGTGCCGATGCACCATGCCACCCCTTTGAACACCCCCGAGAGCAACGCATTGGCAGCGTCGAAGAATGACTCACCGTTGTCCTGCAGCCACATCAGGCCCGAATCCACGGCAGCGTCGAACTGTACCGAAAAGTCTGGAATACTCATGCCAAGGGCTCCAGAAACGGGGCGGTGGCGTGGGCATCATTGGGAATGCCCTGCACGCCGCGCAGCAGGTCCTTGGCTGTGATGATACCGACCACCACACCCTGCTCGACTACTGCCAGCGGCTCAAGGTTGGCGCCGATAGTCAGACCGATCAGCGCGTTGATATCGGCATCCAACGACGTCTGCGTCAAGCGCGAAAAATCGCATTGCGCAAAGGCCTGCGTGTAGATCGCCACCGGCGTCATCACCGAATGCGCCTTGACCAAGTGCAAGCGTGAAATGCCTGCGACGAACTCGGCCACATAGTCATCGGCCGGGTTCAACACGATCTCTTCGGCGGTGCCGACCTGAATAATCACCCCGTCCTTCATAATGGCGATGCGATCACCGATACGGATCGCCTCTTCCAGGTCGTGGGTGATAAATACCGCAGACTTGCCCAGTTCCTTGGTGAGCTGGCGGAACTCGTCCTGCAGTTGACGACGGATCAGCGGGTCGAGTGCACTGAACGGTTCGTCCATCAGGATAATCTCAGGGTCCGCGGTCAGTGCCCGCGCCAACCCGACACGTTGTTGCATGCCGCCCGACAACTCGCTGGGATAACGCGATGACCAGTCAGTGAGGCCGACCTTGGCCAACGCACGTTCGGCCACCTGGTACCGCTCGGCCTTGCCCACGCCCTGTACTTCCAGGCCGAAGGCGGTGTTTTCCAGCACCGTGCGGTTGGGCAACAGCGCCACACTCTGGAACACCATGCCGATATGCCGGGCTCGTACTTCCCGTAGCTGTGCGGGGGACAATGCGGACAAATCCTTACCCTTGACCAGCACCTTGCCGGCGCTGGGGGTGATCAACTTGTTAAGCAACCGAATCAGGGTCGATTTGCCACTGCCGGACAACCCCATGATGCAAAAAATCTCACCGCGGCGAACCTGCAGACTTACATCCGACACCCCGACCACGCAGCTGAAATCCTGCAGCACCTGGGTTTTGCCAAGGCCCTTGTGCACCACCGCCTCCATCGCTGCCTTGGCATTCTGACCGAAGATCTTCCAGACCGACTGGCAATCCACAAGCACTTCGTTAATGTCGATTTTGAGCGTTGTCATTTCTAAGCCTATTGAACCAGTCGAGCTGGTTTTTCTAATTGATCAGAGCGCTTTTTCAGAACGTGGCAGTGGCAAAGAACAGCAGTGCTTATTGTTTGATATTGGCCCAGCGCTTCATCAGGTCGGCGTGCTTGTCGGCCCAGCCGGCGACGGCCTGGTCCATGGTCTTGCCATCCTTGACGTCGCCGTTGATGGCGGTGATATCGGCCAGGGGTACATACACGCTGGCGATGACTTCACGGGCGTGGGGGTATTCGGCAGCGAAACCTTTATGCCCGATCCAGTAGTAAGCCTGCGGCGGAGCGAAAGAACCCTTGGGATCCTTGAGGAACTTGAGGTCGAACTTCTGGGCCATCCACGACGGCTCCCAGATGGTCACGGCAACCCACTCTTTGCGGTCGACGGCGGACTTCAGGGCGGCGGTCATGGCGGCGGTGCTGCCTTCAAGCAATTGCAGCTTGAAGCCATAATCCTTCACCGCTTTGTTGGCATCGCTCATCAAGCCTGAACCGGGTTCGATGCCGATGATCTTGCCGCCAAACTTGTCGGCGTTGTCGTTGAGTTGCTCCAGCGAATCGATGTCTACGTACTTGGGTACCGCGATGGCCTGGTACAAGCCATAGGAAACCGGAGAGAGTTTTTCCAGGCGGTTCTTGTTCTTGTTCCAGTAATCCTGGGTGGCGTAATCGGTCTGCGAAGCCAGGACTTGTACGTCGCCCTTGGTCAACGCCGCATACGCGATGCCGATCTCGGAAAACTCCACCACTTTCACGGTATAGCCCGCGTTCTCCAGCACTTTTCGGGTGATGCCGGTAATCGGCGTCAGATCCTCCCAGGACATGGTCCCGACAGTGATGGTTTTTTCTTCCGCCTGCACAGGCAGAACCACCATCCCCACCAGCGCAATCGCACAAACGGTTTTCCAGAATTTCTTCATGGCGTGCCTCGATCTCGTTCTATTTTTAGTTTCAAACCTCTGATTGCCAGAGGCAGGGGTGATGCGACAACAAGGGGCGCAGCGTTGGAAAAAGCTGCTTGCTGAATCCAGACTGGCATGGGCGAAAGTGCCGGTCAATAGGATGTATTTTCTGTGTATACAAATTGAATTCAGATAAAACACAAATTAAATAATATTTTTACTATTAGATTCAGGTAGTTACTGAAGCACAGCCGAAAGCTGACAGGTCGCTTACAGGAACGTATCGCGTCGCTTTTGGAATACCCGGTCGACACCAAAAAACGGCACAAGCCGAGAGCCTTCGCGAAAAATGCAAAAAAAAGCCACTCGTCTGAGTGGCTTGTTCTGCGATTGGAACGGGTAACGACCTGTGGATTGAGTGAGCCTCAGGAGGAAAATACTTGCGCAGGCTGCTTGTGCCTGACTGGCTGCTGTCGAGCGAGCTGCGCCTGAACCTGCGCGACCGCATCCAACACCCGCTGCGCCCAGTTTTCGTCCTGAGGGTCCACCACTACCACGCGAAAACCGTGGTCATGGCCTTCACTGCGCACGCCTTCGGAGTCATCCACATGCAGGTCGATGTCGAAGGCCGGGGGGAATTTCGAGGGTGCGTTCGACAGCCCGCGTGCCGTCAGGGCATGGTTGTGCAGCACGCTGTTGACCACGCCGTCGACGCGGATGCCGTAGAGCATCAGCCAGCGGCGGATATACGACGGCGTGCGACCGGACGAGGTGTAGACCCAGATGCTGCAGCCCTGGCGACGTAGCTCACGGGTCAGGGAACGCGTGCCGATCCGCAAGGGCTCACCCAGCCAACGGTGCACGCAGGCCGGCAGCCGGCTCGGCTCGACGTCGCAGTGGTGCAGCTGGCAGGCCAGGGTGTCGTCGATATCGAAGGAAATACGGATACGCGGGCGCTGCTGCATCGGCAGGATGCGCTGGAGGACCCGCCCTGCCCTGGCGAATAGGGGAGAACCACTCATCAATGGCCTCCTTGAAAAACGGGCGGGCGCGGGTCCTTGAGAAAAAACTTGTGCGGATCCGGCGCCTGTTCTTCCAGGAAGGCGGCGTATTTTTTCTTGATCTTGGGCAATTCGTACAACGCCTTGACTCCATGTTTGGCTGAGTTGCGGATCACCGACGAAGGGTTGAAGTAGCCCTCGGCGTTCTCCAGCGTCAGCACGAACGGCGGCAGGCCTGCACGCATCAACAAATAGCTGACGATCAGCGAACCGCTGCGGTTGTTGCCTTCAATGAACAGCTGCGGCTTGCTGAGGATGCGTACATACACCCCGGCGGCGCGCTTCCAGACTGATTCACTGCGGTACGCGCAGTACCAGTTGTACAAGTCCTTGATGCCACCTTCGACATTGTTGAAGAAGTGTTCTTCGGTCGCCGCCAGGTGGTGGGCGTATTCCAGGCGCCGTGCCGGGTCGCTGCCACAGAGCACGGTGGCGTTGATCTCCAGCATCAGGTCCAGCTGCTGCAGGTCGAACAGGTCGACGCCCCGCGCGACATAGTCGTCAATCAGCGCGTAGCCTTCAAGCACGTTGTGCAGCACTTCGTCGGTCAACGGGTCGCGCGGCTCGGTAAAGTCCCGGCTGAGCTCGGCAAAGCGCTGTTGCACCTCACGCAGTGCGCGTTCAATCGCGGGCAAATCAAGGCGTCGTGTTGCAGGCATCGGCATTCCCATAAGCAGTTGAAAATACGGGAGCATCCCAGCTCCCGCAGGGGCATCAGCTGAACTTGCCGCTGATGTAGTCCCCGGTCATTTGTTCACGCGGGTTCTCGAAGATCTGCGCCGTCGGGCCCATCTCCACCAGGTAGCCGGTGCGCGTGCCCTGGGAAATATCCACCGAGAAAAACGCCGTGGTGTCGGCCACGCGGATGGCCTGCTGCATGTTGTGGGTCACCAGGGCGATGGTGTAGTCCTTCTTCAGCTCGACCATCAGCTCCTCGACCCGGCGGGTGGCGATCGGGTCAAGCGCCGAGCACGGCTCATCGAGCAACAGCACTTCCGGCTCGGTGGCGATGGCACGGGCGATGCACAGGCGTTGCTGCTGGCCACCGGACAGCGACAGGCCGCTGACCTTGAGCTTGTCCTTGACCTCATCCCACAGCGCGGCGCCTTGCAGGGCGTGCTTGACGCGGTCGCCCAGGTCGCCTTTGTAGCGGTTCAGGCGCAGGCCGAAGGCGACGTTGTCGAAGATGCTCATCGAGAACGGGTTCGGCTGCTGGAATACCATGCCGATGTAGCGGCGCACGACCACCGGGTCCACGCCCTTGCCGTAGACGTCCTGGCCGAGGAAGTGCACATGGCCCTCGAAACGGAAGCCCTTGACCAGGTCGTTCATGCGGTTGAGGCTACGCAGCACGGTACTTTTACCGCAGCCGGAAGGGCCGATGAAGCCGGTGATCTTGTTCTTTTCGATCGGCACATGGCTGTCACGCACGGCCATGAAGTTGCCGTAGAAGATCTTGTCCAGCTTGCAGTCCATGACCACAGGCGCCTGGGTGACAAACGGAGCGGCTATTTGCGCAGTTGATACGTTCAAGATTCAGATGCTCCCGTTTTCAATACTTTGGCTTGCCGAAGATACGGCTCACGATATTCACGACCAGCACGATCATTACCAGTACCAGCGACGCCGCCCATGCGAGTTCAAGCTGGTTGTCGAAGGGCATGCCGGAGAAGTTGTAGATCAGCACGGCCAGGGAGGCCGTCGGGTTCATCACCGCCAGGCTGCCGTCGTGGTAGATCCAGTAGTTGCTGAACAGCGCGGTAAACAACAGCGGCGCGGTTTCGCCGGCGGCGCGGGCCACGGCGAGCATCACGCCGGTGAGAATTGCCGGCAGGCCGGTGGGCAGGACGATTTTCCAGATCACCTGGGAGCGGGTGCAACCCATGCCGTAGGCGGCGTCCTTCATGATCTTGGGCACCATGCGCATCGACTCTTCAGCCGTCAGCACCACGATCGGCAGCATCAGCACCGCCAGTGCCACGCCACCGGCCGGGGCCGAGTAGGTGCCGGTGGTCATCACCACCAGGGCGTAGGCGAATACACCGGCCAGGATGGAAGGCAGGCCGGTGAGCATCTTCGCGGCAAAACGCGCGGCGTTCGCCAGCTTGCTGTCCGGGCCCAGTTCGGCGAGGAAGATTGCCGCCATGATGCCGACCGGCACGGCGATGGCAGCGGCAATGCCGACCATCACGAAGGTACCGGCCATCGCGTTGCCGAAACCACCGCCGGTCTCGAAACCAGTGGGTGGCAGCTCGGTGAACACTTCAAGGCTCAGGCGCGCGCCGCCGCGGGTGATGAGCATGTAGAGCACGGAAATCAGCGGTACGCTGGCCAGCAGCGCGCCCGCCCAGACCAGGGTGGTCAACACCAGGCTGCGCAGGGCACGGCCTTCGAACCGGCGCTGGAGGCTGGGCATTGCGCCTGCGGGGGACGTCAGGTCAGTTGCAGCAGTGAGGTCAGTCATCACTTATTACCCCGTTGGGCGTACATCATGATCATGGAGCCGAAGATGTTGACGATCAGCGTGATCAACATCAGCACCAGTGCGGCGTACATCAATACTTCGATCTCGTTCGGCCCGGCTTCGGGGAAGTTCAGCGCCAGCAAGGCCGCCAGGGTGTTGGCCGGGGCGAACAACGACAGCGAGATGTTGTTGGCGTTGCCCACCAGCATGGCCAGGGCCATGGTTTCACCGAGTGCGCGGCCCAGGCCCAGCACCAGGGAACCGAAGATGCCGGTGGCGGCGGACGGCACCATCACCTTGAGAATCGCTTCCCAGTGGGTGGTCCCCATGCCGTAGGCGGCTTGCTTGGTTTTCATCGGCACGGCGGTGAGCGCATCCTGCGACACGGCGGCGATGGTCGGCAGAATCATGATGGCCAGTACCAGCGCCGCCGGGAGCAACCCAGGGCCGCTCAGGGACGTGCCGAAAAAGGGGATCCAGCCAAGTTCAGTGTTCAACCATGCGGTCAACGGCCGAATTGCCGGGATGACCACGTAAATGCCCCACAGGCCGTAAACGACGCTGGGGATGGCCGCGAGCAGTTCGACGATGGTACGAAACACCGCCGCCAGCTTCGCCGGCAAAAAATCCTGGGTGAGGAAAATCGCCATGCTGACGCCGAAAACACCTGCGATCAGCAACGCGATAAAGGCACTGTAGAGCGTGCCCCAGATGGCCGGCAGAATGCCGTACTTGCCTTGGTTGACATCCCAGACGCTGCCCAGCAGCACGTCAAAGCCGTGCTTTTCCATGCCTGGAAGGGCCTTGCGCCCGACTTCGAACACCAGGGCAAACACCAACGCCAGCACCAGAACCACGCCTATTCGTGCAAGCGCACGGAAGGTGCGGTCAACCAGAAAATCCTTCGCAGAAGGTGGCTGGCAGGCAGAATCCGGGTTACCCGGTACGACAAACGGTGTGTTCATTGGCTGATTCCGGAACAGGGGGGTAACCCTCCCGGCCGGGCTGACAGCGCCCGCCGAGAGAGGCCTCACAAGCGTTACTGGATGTTGGCGGACGCTTTACGAACCTGATCGACCACCGACTTCGGCAGCGGGATATAGCCCATCGAATCGGCGATTTTCTGCCCTTCGGTCAGGCTGTACTCGACCATTTCACGCATGGCCTTGGCCTTGGCCGGGTTGCCGTTGTCCTTGCGGAAGATCATCCAGGTGTAGGACGTGATCGGGTAGGACTTGGCGCCGTCCGGGTCCGGCAGCCAGGCCACCAGGCTTTCCGGCATTTTCACCGCTGCCAGGGCTTCGGCACCGCTTTCGGCGTTAGGTACCACGTACTTGCCGGCCTTGTTCTGCAGCTGGGCAAAGTCAACCTTGGCCAGCTTGGCGAAACCGTATTCGATGTAGCCAATCGCGCCTGGGGTCTGGCGTACGGTGGCGGTCACACCATCGTTCTTCGGCGACTTGATGAATTTGTCGCTGGCTGGCCAGTTGACGGTGTTGCCTTCACCCAAGTCCTTCTGGAACTGCGGGTTGATGGCCGCCAAGTGCTTGGTGAATACGGCAGTGGTGCCGCTGGAGTCTGCACGCACGACCACGGTGATCGGCATGTCCGGCAGTTTCAGGCCAGGGTTGGCGGCGACGATCTGCGGATCGTTCCACTTGGTGATCTTGCCCAGGAAGATGTTGGAGTACACATCCCGTGGCAACTTAAGTTCTTTAGGATTGCCCGGCAGGTTGAACGCCAGGACGATTTCGCCTGCGGTCATCGGCAGCAACTGCACGCCTTCGGCGACCTTGGCGATGTCTTCGTCCTTCATGGCCGAGTCACTGGCGGCGAAGTCCACGGTTTTGTTCAGGAAGTCCTGTACACCCGCGCCACTGCCTTTGGACTGGTAGTCAACCGTGACGCCTTCGGTCTTCTTGCTGAAATCCTTGAACCAGGTGAGGTAGATCGGCGCTGGGAAACTGGCGCCAGAACCTGTCAGACGGACGTTCTCGGCAGCAAATACCGAGGTGGCACTTAGAGAAACCGCAACGGCGAGTGCAGCTGACTTCATCAGACGTTTCATTCAGGGAAATCCTTGTGATTACGGGCTCCCGGAACTTTGCAGCAGCTTTGTTACGCTTTTATGAAAATTGGGTGGCAAACCGCTATTTCGTCCGGTCTTTCCGCCCCAGCCACACATTTCGATGTAATTGGTTGGTAACAAAATGCGACTAAGACTTTGCCATCTCCCCCCACGACGCGAGTGCCTCCCATGTCTGCAGTAGACGACGCCTTGATCCAGCGCATCCACCGAGAGCTGCTGGATCACAGTGACGAAGAGCTGGAACTGGAATTATCCGAAGACGGGCACGACCTCAACGCGCTGTTCGACGAGCACGTCGAGGAAAGCCCCGAGAAGGCCGCGCGCAGGATTTACTTCAGCGAACTGTTCCGCCTGCAAGGTGAACTGGTGAAGCTGCAAAGCTGGGTGGTCAAGACCGGCGCCAAGGTGGTGATCCTGTTCGAGGGGCGCGATGCCGCCGGCAAAGGCGGTGTGATCAAGCGCATTACCCAGCGCCTCAACCCGCGGGTCTGCCGCGTCGCCGCCCTGCCCGCGCCCAACGACCGCGAACAGACGCAGTGGTACTTCCAGCGGTATGTCTCGCACCTGCCGGCCGCCGGTGAAATCGTGCTGTTCGACCGCAGCTGGTACAACCGCGCCGGCGTCGAACAAGTCATGGGCTTTTGCAACGAAGACCAGTACGAGGAATTCTTCCGCACCGTGCCGGAGTTCGAACGCATGCTCGCCCGCTCCGGCATCCAGTTGATCAAATACTGGTTCTCCATTTCCGACCAGGAACAGCACCTGCGCTTTCTCAGCCGCATTCACGATCCGCTCAAACAGTGGAAACTCAGCCCCATGGACCTGGAGTCGCGCCGGCGCTGGGAGGCGTACACCAAGGCCAAGGAAGTCATGCTCGAGCGCACCCACATCGCCGAAGCGCCATGGTGGGTGGTGCAGGCCGACGACAAAAAGAAAGCCCGCCTCAACTGCATCCACCACCTGCTCGGGCAGATGCCTTATGAAGAAGTGGAACTGCCGGTGATCGAGCTGCCGCAGCGGGTCAGGCAGGAGGACTATTCGCGCAATCCGACGCCGATGGAAATCATCGTGCCGCAGGTCTATTAACGCAGGACGCAATAGATTCCCCAGGGGTAGTTAAGAGCGAACACCATACCTGTGGTGAGCGGGCTTGCCCCGCGCTGGGCTGCGTAGCAGCCCCAATAAGAACGCCGCAGTGTGCCAGACAGTTCCGGGGCTGTGTTTTGGGGCTGCTGCGCAGCCCAGCGCGGGGCAAGCCCGCTCACTACGAGGGTCCATTCGCCAGAACGTTTGCGCTTACGGTGACGGCTCCACCTCCTTGAACACCAGCCCTTGGCTATCGCTGACCTGCCATGGGTTGGCAGCGCCGGTCTGGCTGAAGACCACGTGGTCGAAGCGTGAGTCTTTCAGTCCATCGATACGCGCCTTGGCCGCGCCGCGAAAGCGCACGCGCTCGAACACCAGGCCCTGATGGTAGGCGTTGTGCGCTGCATCACCCTTGACCTCGATCGCCGCTCCCTGGGCATTCTCGACGCTCACGTCGCTCACCCGGATGTCCTTGAACTGCCCCGCGATGGTTGAGCGCTGATAATCGAGCTTGGCGTTCGGGTCGTTGTAGTCGAGGGTAAAAATGAACGCCTGCTTGACGGTATTGCGGATCGCCGAGTCGCGGAATGTGACGTTGCGCGCGCCGCCGCCCATGAAGTTGGTGCTCTTCATGCGCAACCCGGCATCGGTGCCGTCCGACACGTTGTCTTCGGCCAGGATGTTCTGGATCCAGGCACCGGTGTGGCTGCCGGCGACCACCATGCCATGACCCTTGCGGAAGTAGTTGTTGAAAATCCACGCGTCTTCCTGCGGCGGCTGGTGCACGGCGTCGGCACCGGTGCCGGCCGCAAAGTTCACGCAGTCATCGCCGGTGTCGAAGAAGTTGTTGAACACCATCGCGCCCTTGCTGTTGGCGAACTCGATGCCGTCGCCGTTGTTGGCGTCGTAGGTCTTGTGGGTGGTGTTGGCCAGCACCACGTTTTCGGTCTCCAGGTTCATGATGCCGTGGAATGCCGGGTTCACCACGATGAAGCCGCCGTAGAAGACGTTCTTCACATTGCGCAGGGTAATCAGCGAGGAGCGCATCTGCCCGTAGGCGTCCTTGACGTTCATGCCGCGCGCCACGGCCTGTTCCACCTGCGCCTTGGCGAGGATGCCGTCCCGGGCATAGCGGGTATTGTCGCTGGGCAGGTAGAACGGCAGTGCCTGGCCACGCTCGTCGACGACATCGGCGTCGCGCTTCCAGCCATTGCCGTCGAGGGTGCCCTGGCCGACGATGCGGATGTTTTCGAATGACTGATGCTGGCGCGGATCACGGGGCAACGCGTTGATCAGCGAGGCCGGGCGCACAGTGGTGGAATACGGGTACTGGATGTAGCCGGCCAGCGGGTAATCTTCGGCGCGCTCGGAGCCGAGCAGGGTCGCGCCTTCGGCGATCTCCAGGGTCATGTTGCTCTTGAGGTAGAGCGCGCCGCTTTTGTAGGTGCCTTCAGGCAGCAAGACTTTGCAACCGACGGTGCAGGCATCGATGGCGTTCTGGATCGCCTGGGTATCGAGGTGACTGCCGTCGCCTTTGGCGCCGTATTTTTTCACGTCAAATACCGCCGCAACCGGGGTGGTGCGTTGCAGCACCGGGGCGCTGTCGGCGGACTCCTTGCCGTTGCCGTCCACCGAACGCACGGTGAAACGGTACACAGTGTCGGGCTTCAAGCCTCGGGCAGTGAAGCTATGAATGCCGATGCGATGGTGGAAGTTGGCGGTGTCTTGCCGATAAAACTGGTCGATGTAGGGTTTGGCCGGTGACACCTGGTCATTGTTGGCATTCGCGCTGCCCAGCAGCGTGCCGTTGGCGTAGACCCGGTAATCCTTGATGCCGGCATGCTCGGCAGGTTTTTCCCACACCAGGATGATTTGCCGGTCATCAAAGGCCAGCGTCGGTACCTGCAGGTTTGACGGGGCTTGCAGCGCCCATGACAGCGGGCTGCATCCAAGCGCCACGAGGGCCAGCGCGCAACGCACCGAGGTTTTTTTCGAGGGTTGATACGGCATGTTGTTCTCCTTGTTTTTGCCGGTATTCACACCGAGGTGCGCTACATCTGCCGCCCGGTTTTTTCGAGGTAGTTGATAAGGCGGTTGCAGGAGCGGGCTTGCCCGCGAAACGCGTCAACCAACACACAGCGTTACCGGGTGGCCCGAGTCGTCTGTGGTTTTTTCGCGAGCAAGCTCGCTCCTACAGGGGGCTTACTGGGCGCCCAATGCCTTGATCAGCACGTCCAACTGCTCCACTTCTTGAGGCAGCAAGTCGGTCAACGGCGCGCGCACCGGGCCGGCGTCGTGGCCGACCAGGCGTGCACCGGCCTTGACGATACTCACGCCATAACCTTCGCAGCGGTTGCGGATCGCCAGGTACGGCAGGAAGAAATCATCGATCAAGCGGCCCACGGTGGCGTGGTCGTCGGCGGCCACGGCGCGGTAGAAATCCATCGCGGTTTTCGGGATGAAGTTGAACACCGCCGAGGAATACACCGGCACGCCCAGGGCCTTGTAGGCCGCGGCATAGACTTCGGCGGTCGGCAGCCCGCCGAGGTAGGTCAGGCGATCGCCGAGGCGACGACGGATCGACACCATGGATTCGACTTCACCGATGCCGTCCTTGAAACCGATCAGGTTCGGGCAGCGCTCGGCCAGCTGCTCGAGGCTGTCGGCATTGAGACGGCACAGGTTGCGGTTGTACACCACCACGCCGAAATCCACCGAATTGCACACCTGCTCAACGTGGGCCACCAGGCCTTTCTGGCTGGCTTCGGTGAGGTAGTGAGGCATCAGCAGAATACCGGCGGCACCGAGGCGCTCGGCCTCCTGGGCGTAGGCGATGGCCTGACGAGTCGGGCCCCCTGCCCCGGCGAGGATGGGCACCTGGCCCCTGCAGGTGTCCACGGCAGTCTTGATGATCTGCGTGTATTCCTTGGCTTCCAGGGAGAAGAATTCCCCGGTGCCCCCGGCCGCGAACAACGCGCTGGCGCCGTAGGGTGCCAGCCATTCCAGGCGGCGGGCATAGGTGTCGGCACGGAAGTCACCGGCCGCGTCAAAATCGGTAACCGGGAACGAGAGCAAGCCGGAAGACAGGACTGTTTTTAGTTCTTGTGGCGTCATGTTCGCAAACCTCAAATCAAAAAATAAAGGGATACCTTAAGAGGTACGTCATCGTACAACTACAAATAATTGTTAGCTAGCCCTAAGTGCCTTAGTTCGAACCTTTAAGATTTAATTCAATAAAAACAGCATATTAATCGCAATACATAGGAATAAGCGCATTACCATTCAAGCATAGTCATACGATGACTACAGGAATCAGCCGACCCGCCGTCGCTCAGACTCCTGGCTGAAGTCACGACTGGCCTGCACCAGCATGCGCGTGTAGTCGTGCACGGCCTGGTCCTGGCTCAAGGCCTGGCAGTCGAGCAATTCGACGATTCGGCCGTGCTGCATCACCGCCACCCGGTCGCACAAGTGAGTGACCACCCCCAGGTCATGGGTGACCAGCAGATAGGTGAGTTTCTCGCGCTGGCGCAGGTCCGCCAGCAAGTTGAGGATCTCGGCCTGGACCGACACATCCAGGGCCGAGGTCGGTTCATCCAGCAACAGCACGCGGGGCTCAAGGATCAACGCGCGCGCAATCGCCACCCGTTGGCGCTGCCCACCGGACAACTGATGGGGATAGCGAAAGCGGAAGCTGTCGTTGAGGCCGACCTTGAGCAGGATCTCGTTGATCCGGTCGTCCTTGTCCCCTACCCCGTGGATAATCAGCGGTTCGCGCAGGGCGGTGTCGATGGTGTGCCTGGGGTGCAGGGAGCCGTAGGGGTCCTGGAAGACCATCTGCACTTTGCGAAAGTGCTCCTTGGGAATCTTGTGCTGCAACGGCGCGCCGGCGATGCTCAGCTCGCCGTTCCAATGCCGGTATTGCCCGGCCAGGCAGCGCAGCACGGTGGTCTTGCCCGAACCGGACTCCCCCACCAGGCCGAACGATTCGCCGTCGGCGACACTCAGGCTCACATCGTGCAGCACCTGGTTGATGGCAGCGCCGGTGCCGAAACTCAGGTTCAAGGCGTGCGCTTGGATCATGGGCATGGTCAGGTTCCTTATTGAGTCAGCCAGAGTGGATCGCGCTTGAGCACCGGCAGGTGCACGCGACGGTTATCCATGCTCGGCAGCGCGGCCAGCAGGCCACGGGTGTAGGGATGCTCGGCGTATTGCAGGTCGCAGGCAGCCAGGGATTCGACGACGCGCCCGGCGTACATCACTAGCACGCGGTCACAGTAGTTGCGCACCAGGTTGAGGTCGTGGCTGACAAAAATCAGCCCCATCTGCTGCTGGTCTACCAGTTCTTCCAGCACGTTGAGCACTTGCTGGCGCACCGAGACATCCAGCGCCGACGTAGGCTCATCGGCAATGATCACTTCCGGACGCGTGATCACCATCATCGCGATCATGATGCGCTGGCCCATACCGCCGGACACCTCGTGGGGGTACAGGTTGTAGACCCGCTTCGGATCGCGGATGTGCACCTGCTCGAGCATCTGCATGACTCGCTCGCGCGCATCACTGCGACTGGCCTTGTGGTGGGCCAGGTAGGCTTCGGCAATCTGGTCGCCCACCTTGACCACCGGGTTCAGCGAGTACTTGGGGTCTTGCATGATCATCGAGATACGCTGGCCGCGAATCTTCTGCATCGCCTTTTCACTGGCCGAGAGCAGGTCGACCTCGCCAAACGCCATGGCCTTGGCGGTGATTCTGGCGCTGGGCGGATGCAGCTTGAGCAGGCTGCGCCCGACGGTGGACTTGCCTGAGCCGGACTCACCGACAATCGCCAGTTTCTCCCGCCCCAAGGTAAAGGACACATCGCGCACGGCGTGGGTTTCTTTCTGGCCACTGACGAAGCGCACATTCAGCCCTTCGACATTCAGTTTGATGGCGGACATAAGGTGTTCTCCGATTATTCGCTGCGCGGATCAAGGATGTCCCGCAGGCCATCGCCCAACAGGTTGAAGGCCAGGCTGACCAACATGATCGCCGCCCCGGGAACCGCCACCAGCCACCAACACTCGAGCATGTAGCGGCGTCCGGTGGAAATCATCGCGCCCCACTCCGGCAGCGGCGCCTGGGCACCCAGGCCGAGGAAGCCCAACGCGGCGGCGGTGAGGATGATCCCGGCCATGTTCATGGTCAGGCGGATGATCACCGAGGACAGGCACATCGGCACGATATGGCGCAGGATAATCCGCGCCGGCGACGCGCCTTGCAGTTCCACGGCGACGACAAAGTCGGCGTTGCGCAGGGACAGGGTTTCAGCCCGCGCGAGCCGCGCAATCGGTGGCCATGAGGTCAAGGCAATCGCCACCACCGCATGCTCCAGGCCAGGGCCCAGGGCGGCGATAAAGGCCAGCGCCAGGACCAGGCTGGGGAAGGAAATAAAGATATCGGTCAGGCGCATGAACACGGTGTCGACCGCCCCGCCGAAGTAGCCCGAGACGGTGCCGATAAACAGCCCGATGGGACCGACGATCACGGTTACCAGGGCAATGATGTACAGCGTGATCCGCGAGCCATAGACCAGCCGACTGAAAATATCCCGACCGTATTCGTCGGTGCCGAACCAGTGCGCCGAGCCCGGCGCCTGCAAGGCTGTGGCGAGGTTTTGCGCGACCGGGTCGTGGGTGGCGATCCACGGCGCAAAGGCCGCGACCACCACCAAGAGCAGCGCAACCAGCAGGCCCGCCAGGGTCATGGGGTTGCGCAACAGGTGACGCAGCACCCGCAGGCCGCTCTTGCAGAAGGCATCGAAACTGGAGCCCGGCGAGCGATCCACCGGCCGCTTCGCCGCCGTGTCGATGGAAGACAGATTGGCATTCATAAGCATCTTCTCTGTGTGAATTCTGAAGGGCCGCAGCCCCACTCAACGCTGCTTGTAGACACCCAGGTAGCGGGTGGCCTCGGCATCGTCACCACTGAAACCCTTGACGTCGGCAGCGCTGACCACGGTGTCGGTCATCTGCGAGATCATCAGGATCGGCCCCACCTGCTGGTCATAGAGCGTCTGCGCCTGGTGATACAGGCTGACCCGCTGTGCCGAATCGCGCGTCACGCCCGCCTGGTCGATCAGGCTGTTGAGCTGCGGATTGAAGAACGAAGCGCGCCAGCCCTGGAAGTTCGGCAAGCCGGCGTCATCGCTGTTGTCGGGGTTGTAGGCGAAGGTGCGCAGGCTGAAATACGGATGGGGATAGCGCTCGGCGCCACGGGCCACGATGATCTCGAAATTGCGCGCGCGCATGGCGCCGTAGACCTGGTTGCCGGTGCCGGTGACGATGCTGGCCTTGATCCCGCCTTCGGCCAGGGTCGCTTGCAGGCGCGCGGCGATGTCAATGAACGGCGGCTCCGACAATGTACGAATGGTGGTGTTGAAACCGTCGGGGTAACCCGCCTCGGCCAGCAGCTTTTTCGCCTTGGCCACGTCCATGTGATAACCCGGATCCGGCAAGCGCGCTTCCAGCCCCAACTGCATCGGCTGCTGATTGAGCTTGCCGTAATACGGCATCACCTGTTCATCCAGGCCCTTGTAGTCGATCAGGTTGCGCACGGCTTCACGCACCTGAGTCTTGGCAAACTCGGGTTGCTTCATGCTCATCGCCACGTAGTACATAGTGCCGCGTGGCAATGACTGCACTTGGATCTTGTCCGAGCCGTCGATGGCGCGAATGTCCGGCGCCGCCATGCCGTAGGCCAGGTCGAGGTCGCCGCGTTCGAGCATCAGGCGCAAGGATTGGGATTCGGTCATGTGCCGCACCACCACGCGCTTGAGCTTCGCCGCGCCGCCCCAGTAGCCGTCGAAACGGGTCAGCAGCAGCGAATCGTTGGCGCTCCATTTGGTCAGCACGAAGGGACCACTGCCCGCCTCGTTCGTCACCAGCCAGCCGGCGCCGAGGTCGCCGTTTTTCTCATGGGCCAGGGCGGTCTTGCGGTCCACTACCACGGCGCTCGGCGAGATCGCCAAGGAGTCCACCAGCAGCAGCGGGTCCATGGTCTGCGGCAGGTCGACGACCAGGGTGTGGGCGTCCGTGGCGCGGATCAGCGATTGGATATTCTCGACGCTGTAGCCGTAGGCCTTCCAGGTGGTGGCCAGGCCGAAATTGAGCTTCATCACCCGGTACAGCGACCACGCCACGTCCTCGGCGGTCAGCGGGTTGCCCGAATGGAATTTCACATCCTGGCGCAGATGAAAGGTCACCTGCTTGCCGTCTTCGCTGATGTCCCAGCGCTCGGCCAATTGCGGCAGGTGTTTTTCCGGGTTGCCCCGGTCACGCTTGATCAGGGTGTCGTAGAGGTTGGCGTTGACGCCGGAGGCATCCAGGCCAGGCGCATTGGCCGGGTCGATGGAGAACAGGTTGACCATGCTCATGCCGACGATCAATTGATCGGCGGGGGTCTTGGCGCTGGCCGTTGTCATCGGCCCAAGGGCGAGCATCGCCGTCAACAGGCCAAGGTGCAGTGTTGAAAATACCGTCTTCATGCAAAATTCCTTCTTTTTATAGTTTTATCGGTACGGCGCAGTGCGTTAACGGGTACGGGGGTCGAACACCTTGTACAAGGCGTCGCTGATCAGGTTGAGCGCGACGAAAATCAAGCCGATCACCAACACGCAGCCCATCACCGCGTTCATGTCGCCGAGCATCAGGCTGCTGGTCAGGTACTGGCCGAACCCCGGCCAGGCAAACACGGTTTCGATCAGCACCGCGCCCTCCAGCAACGAGCCGTAGGCCAGCGCAACCACCGTCAGCAACTGCACGAGGATGTTGCGAAACGCATGCCCCCACACCACCTGGCGCCGGGACAGGCCCTTGACCCGCGCGGTGATGATGTACTCCTGGGACAGCTGCTCGAGCATGAAGCTGCGGGTCATGCGGCTGATATACGCCACCGAGTTCAGGCCGAGGATCAGCGCCGGCAACACGATGTGGCGCAGGGCGCTGGCGAAGGCCTCCCAGTCACGTGCCAGGGTCGAGTCGATCAGCAGCAGGCCGGTGACCTCGGGCACCATGCCGTCATAGGCCAGGTCGATGCGCCCCGCTCCACCGGCCCAGCCGAGCCAGGCGTAGAACACCAGCAACCCCATCATGCCCAGCCAGAAAATCGGCGTGGAGTAGCCGAACAAGGTGATCACCCGCGCCACGTGATCGCCGAGGCGCCCCTGGTTGCTGGCGGCACAGACGCCCAGGGGCAAACCGATCAGCACGCCGAACAGAATCGCCAGGGTGGCCAGTTCAATCGTCGCGGGAAAGACGCGCAGGATATCGTCCAGTACCGGGTGGCCGGTCAACAGCGCATTGCCGAAGTCACCGTGGAGCAGGTCATTGAGGTAAAGACCGAATTGGGTCCAGATCGGCTTGTCCAGGCCCATCGACCGGTACACCTGATCATAGGTGGAACTGTCGGCATCCGGCCCGACTACCGCCAGCACGGGGTCGAGCGGCATGACCCGGCCGATGATGAACGTCAGGGCCAGCAGGCCGAGCAAGGTCACCAGCACCGTACCCGCGCGCCGGGCCGTGTTGGACGCGCGAGCGCCCATGACAGAGGCAGTCATAACAAACATAGTGAGCTCCTGATAATCGGTCAGCGCTTCTTGTAGACGTCTTTGTAGCGCGTGGTCGCGGCGGTATGGCCCTGGAAGTCGGCCACGTCTTCGTACACCACCACGGTGTCGGTCATTTGCGAGACCGGCAAAATGGCCCCGACCTGCCGGTCGACCTGCTCCTGGATGTCGCGGTATTGGGCCAGTTGCTTGCCTGTGTCAGGCTCGACTTCCGCGCGCTCGATCAGCTGGTTCAGCTCGGGGCTGTAGAAGGATGTGCGCCAGCCCTGGAAGTTGGTGAGCTTGGCCTCATCGCGGTTATCCGGGTTGTACACCAGCGTACGCAGGCTGGAGTGCGGATGCCGTTCGGCCCCGCCACCGCCGCGGCCGACGATGATGTCGAAGCTGCGCTCACGCATTGCGCCATAGATCTGGTTGCCCGTGCCGGTGATGATGCTGGCGTCGATACCGGCCTGGGCCAGGGTCGACTGCAGGTTGGAGGCAATGTTGATAAACGGCGGTTCGGCGAGCACGCGAATGGTGGTCTTGAAACCGTTCGGGTAACCGGCCTCGGCCAGCCAGGCCTTGGCCTGCTCGACGTTGAGCGTGTAGCCGGGATCCGGCAGGCGCGCGGCCAGGCCCAGGGGCAGCGGCCGTTGATTGATCACGCCGTAATGGGGCATGACGGTCTGGTTGATGCCCTGGTAATCGATCAGCGCACGCACGGCCTTGCGCACGCGCGCATCGGCAAACATCGGTTGCTTCACACTCAGGGCGACGTAGTACAGGGTGCCGCGCTGCAAGGTCTGGGTGCGGACCTTGGCGCTTTTCTGCAGGGCTTCGATGTCCGGCGCGGACATGCCTTTGGCGATGTCCAGGTCGCCGCGCTCGATCATCAGGCGCAACGACTGCGACTCGGTCATGTTGCGCATGACGATGCGCTTGAGCTTGGCCGGGCCGCCCCAGTACCCGTCGAAACGGCTCATCAGGATCACGTCGTTGGCGCGCCAGTCATTGAGCACGAACGCACCGCTGCCGGCGGCGTGAGTCACCAGCCAGGCGGCGCCCATGTCGTTGTTCTTCTGGTGTTCGAGGACTTTCTTGCGATCGAGGACAAAGGCGCTCGGCGAGGTCGCCAGGGTGTTGAGCACCAGCAGCGGGTCGGTGGGCCGGGGCAGCTCGATCAGGAAGGTCGAGGCATCCGTGGCACGCATGTAGCGCTCGACGTTCTCGGCGGTAAAGCCGTAGGCCTTCCAGGTGGAGGCCAGTGCGAGGTTGAGCTTGAGCACGCGCTGCAACGACCAGGCAACGTCTTCGGCACTCAGGTCATTGCCGGACTGGAATTTCACGCCGGTGCGCAGGTTGAAGGTCAGGGTCTTGCGGTCATCACTGACCTGCCAGCGCTCGGCCAGCGCCGGTACCAGGCGATCCGGCTGGGCGACGTCCTGCACCAGCAACATGTCATAGAGGTTGGCGTTGATCTCCGACACATCCAGGCCGGTGGCCGCCGCCGGGTCGAGGGACAGCAGGTTGATCATGCTCATGCCGACGATCAATTGATCGGCCGGGGTTTTTGCGAAGCTTGCAGGTACAGCGGTGACAGCCAGCGCGGCGACGAACACCCGCGCCCACAGCGAAGGGAAAATGCTCATAACAAGAGTGCCTTTTTTATATTTATAGGGCTCTTGATCAGCCCGACGGATGCCGGGCTGACCCTGTACACGTCAGAAGCTTTTAAGCGTATGGGTCTCGATGAAGTTGAAATCGATGTCTTCACCCAGGCCCGGCAAGTCGGACAGGTGCACAAAACCGTCGTTGTCCATCGGGTCTACCAGACGCTTGAGGTAGGCCGGTACTTCGTCGTAATCCAGGTACGGGTGCAACAGGCCACGCTCATACCAGGTGCAGTTCTTGATCGCGCCGACCACGGCCAGGTTGGCCGCACCGTTGCCATGAATCTCGCAATCCATGCCGAAGGATTCAGCCAGGTGCGCAACCTTCAGGCACGGCGCAATGCCGCCGACGCCCGCCACACCGGCGCGCAAGATATCGCACACATCGTGCTTGACCCAACTGGCACGGGCGAGGTGTTTGCCGGACAGGGTTTCCGGGCCCAGCACCGGAATGTCCAACTGCCCCGCCAGCCAGGCATAGGACTCGGCGGACTCTTCCATCATCGGCTCTTCGAACCAGGCGAAGTCGAGCTTCTCCAGCTCACGCCCGATGTACAGCGCTTCGGTGCGGCTGTACCAGTGATAACCGTCGAGCATCAGGGCGATGTCCGGGCCGACCGCTTCGCGTACCGCCGCACAAGCCTGCACGTCGATGCGCGGGCTCGGGGCGAAGGACACCGGCGGCATCCAGGTGTGCAGCTTGATGGCCTTGTAGCCGCGTTGCACCAGGGTCTCGGCAAAACGCCCGTAGTCTTCAGGGGTGGCCAGGCCACCGGGCAGTTCGTCGCCACACATGGTGGAGCCGTAGGCCGGCACCTTGTCGCGGAAACCGCCAATCAACTTGTGCACCGGCACACCCAGCTTGCGCCCGGCCCAATCCCACAGGGCCTGCTCCACCAGCGCCAGGGCGCGGTCGGTCAACTGGCTGGCACTGCCGCGCTGCCAGTGCGCGAGGTCGTGCCAGATCTTTTCGCGATCGAAAGCGTTCTGCCCCACCAGCACTTTGCGCACGAAACCATCCAGTACATACGGGCGAATCAGTTCAGGGGCGCCGAAGGCATAACCCTCGTGGCCGTCTTCGGTCTGGATGCGCAGCAAAGCCATCTGCGCCTGGGTGACATCACCGGGGTGCGCATGGCCGGCACTGTCCACTGCGCGGCGGGTCGGGTAGGAAAATACCTGGACGTTGACTGCTGTGATTCTCATGGACGTCGTAAGCCTTCTTATTGGATTTGTGACGGGAGTGTCGTCTGTTGCGATCGATCATAGGTCATCGTACAACACTTGAAAAGACCCAATAACCCGCCCCTCTTCTGCATGCATTTTCAATAAATCCCGACAAAACCCTTATTTTTAAAGACAACCAAGGAATAACATGGATTGCTGTAAAGCCCTATTCACTGGGCGCATATATTTCGAGATGTTTCAAAACCATCGATAACCCATAGACGAGTCATCTTGTCGTACGATAACGTATATCGGCAGATTAGATGAGAGCCATACGCAACAACCCACTGCCGTAGCAACCGTCAAACGACCCTAACAAAAACAAAAAAGAAGACCGTATGAACACCACCCTACGCACGCTCGTTACTGCCCTGACCCTCGGCCTGCCGCTGTATGTCAGCGCTGACTCTGCCAGCATCAACTACCGCCACCAGTTCACCGAGGAGGACAGCGCCCACGCTGACCGAATCAAGCTCAACTACCGCCTGGACAGTGGCCTGGGATTTGAAGCGGAAATGAAATACCGCACCGCCGGAGACCGTGAAGACGTCGCCTACGACAACATGGTCAACAACGGGCACGAGTTCACCGTGAGCTACAACTACAAACTCAGCGCGCAATCGACGTTGACCCCGGCGTTCCAGATGGACAGCTCGAAAGACTCGACCACCTACAAGTTCGGCCTCAAGTACAACTACAAGATCAACGACGCCTTCTACGCCGCCACGCGCTATCGCCTGGACGCCAAGAAGCTGGACCGCGACCAGGTCAACGAGGACTTGCCCGACCACATCAAGGATGACCAGACCACCCATCGTTTCGAGGGCTGGCTCGGCTACACGCCGGCCAGTAAGTGGGCGTATGAATATCAGTTCATCTACTTCAAGACTGACTACATCCGCTACGACAACAAGAAGAGCGATTACGAACAGAACCTGATCGTCAAATACAAGCTCAACAAGGAATGGGCCCCGTTCATGGAGATTGGTGATGTGAAGGTCAACGCCACGTCCGAAGACCGCCAGGCGCGGTGGCGCCTGGGCATCCAGTACAACTTCATGTAAAGCCCCCACGACTTGCCTGGCGAGTGCGCATCGCTCGACAGGCAAGCCACCTGCATTCAGCTTTCAATGGAAGACCTGACCATGACCACACCACCCAAACCCTTCACGCGCATCTTGCTCACCGGCGCTGCCGGCGGCCTGGGGCAAATCCTGCGGAACACCTTGCAGGCCCATGCCGACATCGTCCGCGCATCGGACATCAGCCCCATGGCCCCCAGCCGTGGAGAGCACGACGAGGTGATCACCTGCAACCTGGCCGACAAGGCCGCCGTGGCGGCGCTGGTCAACGGCGTCGACGCCATCGTTCACCTGGGCGGGATTTCCGTGGAGCGGCCGTTCGAGGAGATTCTCGACGCCAATATTCGCGGCACATTCCACATTTATGAGGCGGCGCGACAGCGGGGGGTCAAGCGGATTGTGTTTGCCAGCTCCAACCACGTCACCGGTTTCTATCCCCAGGACGTTGAACTGGACGTGCACTCACCGCGCCGTCCGGATGGCTACTACGCCCTCTCCAAGGCCTACGGCGAAGACCTGGCGGCGTTCTACTTTCATCGCTATGGGATTGAAACCGTGAGCTTGCGCATCGGCTCGTCGTTCCCCGAGCCGCGCAACCGGCGGATGCTGTCGACCTGGCTGAGCTACACCGACCTGGACCACCTGGTGGCGCGCGCCCTGCTGGCCAAGGATGTGGGACACAGTGTGGTGTATGGCGTCTCGGCCAATCGCGATCGCTGGTGGAGCACCCGGCACACCGAGCACCTGGGCTTTGCGCCCAAGGACAGTTCGGAAGCGTTTCGCGCCAAGGTCGAGCAACAACCGCCAGCGCCGGCCGATGAACCGGGCAGCCGGCTTCAGGGCGGCGCGTTCACCGCGGCCGGGCCGTTCGACAACTCGGCGGCGGCGGCTTCATAGGCCCGACGCATACGCTCGCGACTGTTGGACAGGTGCAGGCGCATCGCCGCCCGAGCCGCATCGGCGTCACGGCGCAGGATGGCTTTGTAGATGTCCTCATGCTCACGGCTCAAGCGCTCCAGGAAGGGCTCCTTGTTGGCGTTGGCCAGGCGTTTGGAGTGCAGGCGTGTACGCGGCAGGATGTTGAGCCCCAGGTGCAACATGATGTCGGTGAAGTAACGATTGCCCGTGGCCAACGCGATTTGCTGGTGGAACTGAAAGTCTGCCGACACCGCGTAGTCGGCACTCACCGCCCGCGAGTTGAGCGCATCCAGCGAGTCGCGCATCACCTGCAATTGCTCGTCGGTCCGCCCCACGCACGCCAGGCCGGCAGCCTCCACCTCCAGGCTGATGCGCAACTCCAGCACGGCCAGCACATCCTGCAAGGTCACGATGCTGTCCGGGTCGATGCGAAACCCGCTGGGGCTCGGGATATCCTTCACAAAGGTGCCGACGCCGTGCCGGGTTTCCACCAGGCCCGAGGCCTGCAGGCGCGAAATGGCCTCGCGCACCACCGTGCGGCTCACCCCATGTTCGGCCATCACTTCGGATTCGGTGGGCAGCTTGGTGGCACGCGGCAGCTCACCGGAACAGATGCGCCGGGAAAGCTCGGTGACCAGTTCTTCGGCCAGGCTGCGGTGCCGGCGGCGAACGGTGGGCTGGACGTTCGGGTTGTCCATCAAGAACGGGTATCTCGGTTGGCGGAGGAACGCGCATCATAGCGCATTCGGTTGTACGACAACTCTCCCTGTGGCTCCCAGCGCGTCCCACAACGCGAAAAGCCCCTGCCAGACCGCCCTCGGCAACTGCCGAGCGGACTAAAAAATGTGCAGGATTGCTCGACGCCCCAGCTCATGATCGGGCTATGATCGACCGATATGAACCGGACGCCCGATGCCCCATGCCCGTTGACCTGCAAGCGCTGTACCCGAAACTGATCCACCTGATGCTGGATACGGTATTTGTCGTCGACGGCGACAGCCAGATTGTCTTCGTCAGCGATGGCTGCGAGGCCCTGCTCGGCTACCGTGCCGACGAACTGGTCGGCACCCTGATCACCCACTACATGCACCCGGAAGACCTGGCGCGCACTCGGGCCTCGATTGTGCGGGTCATGAATGGCCACTCCCATGTCGACTTCCGCAACCGCTATCTACGCAAGGACGGCAGCGTGGTGCACATCCTGTGGGCGGCCTTCTGGTCCAAAGAGGTGGGCGCGCGCATCGGCGTCGCACGGGACGTGACGGCGCTCACCCAGGCCGAAGAAGAACTGCGCTTCCTTGCCCACCATGATCCGCTGACGGGCCTGACCAACCGCTCACTGTTCAATGATCGGCTGGACCAGGCCCTGCACAGTGCCCAGTCCCACAACCGCGGCCTGGCGTTGCTGTTCCTGGACATCAATGACTTCAAGGGCATCAACGATGTGCATGGCCATGCCATGGGCGATCGCGTGCTGTGTGCGATCGCCCGACGCCTGGAACGCTGCGTACTCGACAGCGACCTGGTGGCGCGGATGGGCGGTGATGAGTTCACGGTGCTGTTGACCGACATCCCGTCGCGGGAGGCTATTTCTGTCAGGGTGGTGCAGATACTCGCGGTCATGGCCGAGCCGCTGGGGCCCGAGTTTGGTGGGGTGAAGATGCCGTCCTGCAGCATCGGCGTGGCGGTTTATCCCCAGGACGGGGAAGATGCCGATACCCTGCTCAGCCATGCGGACGGTGATATGTACCGGATAAAAAGGCAGCGATTCGCGGCTGAATGACCAGAAGGCGTTTTGCATCAGGCAGGTCGGTCCACCCGCCCGATGCAGAAGCCCTCAGACGCTCACAACCGACAGGCGTTGACCGGCGGAACCCGACCGCGCCAGGGCTGGGCCCGCTCCAACTGCCCCGCAAGGGCCAGCAGGGTACTTTCTTCGCCAAAGCGCGCGGCGAAGTGGGCGCCCATCGGCAGGCCGGCAGCGCTCCAGTACAACGGTACCGACATCGCCGGTTGCCCGCTGGCATTGAACAGCGCCGTGAACGGTGAGTAGCTGTGGAACCGTTCGATCAGTTCCTCCAGGCTCAAGCGGTCGTCTTGCAGGTCCAGCTCCCCGATCGGCACCGGCTCGCGGGCCAGGGTCGGCGTGAGGATCAGGTCGTAATCCTGCATGAACACCGCCAACTGCCGGCCCAAGGCATGAATCCATTCCACGGCACCGGCGTACTGCGCACCGCTGACGGCCCCTTTGCAGCGCAGGATAATGCGGGTGCGGGCTTCCAGCTCCTCAGGCTGTACGGCGGAACCGCGCATCTGCCCCAACACATCGACGTAGTGACGCGTGCTTGCACCGATGATGGTGAAGACCTGATCGAGAAACGCCGGCAGCGCCACCGGCAAGTTGACCGGTTCAACGCGGTGGCCCAGGGATTCACACAACCTGGCGGCCTGGCGTACGGCTTGCGCACTTTCGCCGGAGGTCGGCCAAGGCCCGAGCTGCTCGACCAGGGCGATCCGCAGCGGCCGAGGGTCCTGCTGCAGCGCGGTGACATAGGGCTGCGCCTGCAGCGGCGCGGCATAAGGTGCGCCCAGGTCGATCCCGGCCGTGGCATCCAGCAGCGCGGCGCTGTCACGTACCGACAAGGTAATCGCATGGGGGCTGCCCATCCCGGCCCAGCCCTCGCCGATCATCGGCCCGGAAGGCAACAGCCCACGGCTGGGCTTGAGGCCGAACACCCCACAGCAGGACGCCGGCACACGCAAGGAACCGCCGCCATCGTTGCCATGGGCAAACGGTACGACGCGCGCCGCCACCAAGGCTGCCGCGCCGCCGCTGGAACCGCCGGCACTGTGACCGATATTCCAGGGGTTGCGCGTGGCGCCAAAGCGGTTCGACTCGGTGGAATACGAGGTGCCGAATTCGGGTGAGGTGCTGGTACCGACAATCACGCACCCGGCACGGCGGATACGGCTTACGTGTTCGGCGTCAAAGTCAGCGCGAGCGCCTCCCAACGCCTGCGAGCCATGGGTCATCGCCGCGCCGTTGACCGGCGAAAACAGATCCTTGATCAGGGTCGGTACCCCGGCAAACACACCGGGGCCGGGGCGCGACGCGCGTACCGACTGGCGGGCCGAATCGTAAAGCCGCTCGGCCACCGCATTCAGCTGCGGTTCGACCCGTTCGATACGCTCGATCACCGCTTCCAGCAGCTCGCCGGGCTGCACCTCACCGCGCCTGACCCATTCGGCCAAACCGGTGGCGTCTTCGCTGTCCAGCAGGTTGTGGATGTCCATGCCTATCTCCTCTTGATTACGAATGACTTGATCCGAATGCCTGGGTCAGCGCTTTGCGCCGTGCTTGCAGGCCTGCCAGTGCCCAGGCCAGGGCCGAGGCAAAACTGGCACAGGCCAGCCACAGGATTGAACGACGCACGTCACCCGAGTAAACGCTGAGCACGGCCACCACCAGCGGGCTGACAAATTGACCGAAATACAGAAACGCCGTGAACCCACCCAAGCCGCGCCCGCGGGTTTTCGCGCTCAGGGCATTCATCACCGGCGCCATCGCGTTGGGCACCAGCAGCCCGGCGCCCAGGCCATGGATCAGCACGGCCACCAGCACCATGCTGTAGCTCGGTGCGCGCATCAGCAGCCACAACCCCAGGCCCAGCAGGCTCAGCAACAGCGCATTGCAACCGGGGATACCGATGCGCCGGCGCAGCAGCGGCCAGGCTAACGAACCGCCCAGGGTCGCCAGCAGACTGCCCCCCGCCGACAGCCCGATCATCGTGCTTGAAGTGATGCCGAGGCTGACGAGTAAAACCGGCGCCTGGATCGGCACGATAAAACTCAGCACCATCCCACTGAGGATCAGCAGATAACCGAGCACCAACGGCAGCACGGCCACCCTGCCCTGTTCAGCCACCTCGACGGGCTGGCGGGCGGCGGCGGGTTCCCACAGCACCTTGATCATCATCGGCACCAACAGCAGTGGCAGCAGGTACAGCAGGAATGGCAGGCGCCAGGAGTGTTCGCCCAACGCGCCGCCCACGACATAGAACAGCGAGCCGACCAAACCGATGGTGACCACTTGCCGATTGATGTAGCGCAGCCGTTCCTCGCCGTGCCAATAGTCGGCAATCAGCGTCGCGCAACAGGTCATCACCGCCGCCTCCGCCGCGCCGAACAGCAGGCGTACACCGACGATGGCGGGCAAGTTATCCAGCAGCGCCGGGATGGCCCCGAGCACGGCATACAACAGCGTGGCGATTACCAGCAACGCCTTGCGCCCGACCCGGTCGGCCAACCAGCCGGCCAGGGGGGCGCACAGCGCAATCGCGAGTGCCGGCCCGGTGACCGCCAAGGGCACCAGCAGGGCGGCGCGCGGTTCCAGCGCACCGAACTCGGCGCCCAGCTTGGGCAGGATCGGCGCGACCATGGCCGCGCCCATGATGGTCAGGCTGCTGCCCAGCATCAGCACCAGCCCTTCACGGCGCCCGGTGGCTTGCCGCGGCGAGGGGGAATCGGAATGTGATGAGTTCATGGCCAGCCCCTTAGAAACTTTGAGAAATGCGCAGTGCCACGGTGTAACCCTCGGCACGGTTGCGGGCATCGGTTTCCTTGTAGGCGTGCAGCCAAATGGGCGGCAGGCCGGGCTTGAAGTAACTCACGGCCGGCCCGACAGCCAGCACCCGCGCCCGGTTGCCCGATTGCAGCCCCGGGGCGTCGTCATCGCTGAACTGGCGGTAGTAGTAACCACCCAGGCCCAGGGTCCACGGCCCTACATGCTGGCCCACGGCAAATTCGTGGCGGTATTCGACACCGTTCTTGTAGTCGGTCGCGGGGTTGCGGGTATTGACGTCCACCTCAACGCTTGAGGAAACCTCGAAGCCACTGTCGGTGATGTAGGTGGCGTTGACGATCGGCGAGAACGTCCAGTGATTGAGCCCTGGGGAAATCAAACGATTCTTGTCGTAGTCACCGGTGGGCGCCTGGATCTGCAGTTGCGTGTTGATAAACAGGTTCGGCGACAGGTTCCATTGCAGGATCACCGGCAGAAACTGCATGTCGGCCATTCGAAACGGATCGGCCTCCAGGCTCAGCGGGCCGGCCGGGGTCGGTACCTTGACGGAAGCGTCCATCTTGAAGAACGGTACCACCACCCCGAAACCATAGTTGGCGCCCAGCACCGTGTGATCGGTCATGCGCATGTAGGCGACGCCGATGGACAACACATCCAGTGAGAAGTGGTTGTCGACGGAGCGACCGTTACGGTCCTTCTGCACATTGGCCGAGTAAAACGCCGTGCGCAGTCCCACGGTCCCGAACGGCGTGGCCGGCGGCATCATCCCCGCGCCGAAATCGTACACACCGACAGCGGTGGTCGGCGCACCGTTCTCGGTGGCCTGGACACTGGCGCAGCAACCCAGCAGCCCCAGGGTGAACAGCGTCATGCGTGTGGCGCTTGCATTATTGTGGTGAATCATCGAATGCCCCTCCCATCAAGTGGTGTGGGCCATCCTAGTAACGCGCAGAGTGCGGCGGTTATCCGTTTTCAGCAGAGTTGCGTGCGACGCAGGGTCTGGGAAGGGCTTTCGCCGAACATGGTGCGGTAATCGCTTGCGAACCGGCTCAAATGCCAGAAGCCCCAGCGCGCCGCCACTTCCTGTACGCCGTGGGCTTGGGTGCTGGTTCGCAGTTCGCGGCGCACCGCATTGAGGCGCAGTGCCCGCAGATAGGCCACCGGGTTGATGCCCAGCGTCTCCTGAAAACAGTACTGGAGTTTGCGCCGGCTGGCGCCGATGTGGTTGCACAGGTCGAGGATCGACAGCGGCTCGTCGAGGTGACTCAATGCATATTCGCGGGCGCGATCGACCATCCTTTTGCGCGCCGTGGGGTTGAGGGGTGGCGCCTGGTCCGGGGCGATCAACTCCAGCATATGCAGCATCACCGCATCGCGGATGCCGCGGCGGATCGAGTCATGCCCGAGCACGGCATCGCAGCCCGCCAGCTCGTCGAACAACGCCGCGAGGTCACGTTGCACGGATGAATCACCCAAGCGGTAACACCTGGGAAGATCGGTAATTCGAAACTGAATGCCCTGGCACTCCAGCACATGTTCCAGGGCGTGCTCTTCGATGGCCACGCCGAGCAGGTCCAAGTGCTGTGGAGTGTGCAGCTCGGGCAGGTTTTCACCGTGGGCCACCAACAGGCTGGGCTCGTGGATCGGATGCCCCGAGCAATACACCGGGCCGTCGGCACTCAAGGGAATGCTGAAGGTGATCGCACCTTTCCAGGCCACACCACTCTTGACCATGGCCTGATTAGAGCGGTCGCGCACCAGTTGCATCCAGTCCGAGCGGAACTCCAGCAACTCACCGGCAAAGGAGCCAGGTGACAACTGATCGTAGCGAACCTGCCAGCCGCCCATATTGCGAGCGTGCTCGTCGATGTCGCTGGTCAGGAAACGCTGGAGGGGTAACGCCGGTGGAAGCACCACCGAGGCCGCAGGCATCTGCACATTATTATTGTTCATTGACCTAACCTTTTTCAGTTGCAAGGCTTACAGGTCGTATCGCACGCAAGTTCCATTCCGAACCCGGGGCAGCGCGTGCATGTGTGCCGAAAATGGATAGTGAGGATGTGCGCCGGCGATGCCAGCCTCGGGCAAATACGTTCACCTGTTAATGAATTTTTTCACCTTCAAGGCTTGATGTTTTTCAGCTCATTGAGCAAGTCCAGCAACTGCTGCATTTTCTCCGCGCCAAACTGCGCTTCGATTTTCTGGTAGTTGCTTTCCATGCCCTCGCTCATGGAGACGAAACACTGCTGGCCGCGCTCGGTGAGGCCCACGAACACCCGGCGCTGATCCTGGCTGGACTTCTGCCGGCGCACCAGGCCGTCGCGCTCCAGGCGCGTCAACACTCCGGTCATGCTCGGTTTCAGGATGCAGGCCTGCTGGGCGAGCTGGTGGCTTTCGAGTTCGCCCTGCTGGCGCAGGATCCGAATGACCCGCCACTGTTGCTCGGTCAGGGCATGCTTGTTCAGTGCCGGGCGGAAGAACGCCATTGCGGCTTCACGGGCTTGCAGCAGGGTCAGGGTCAGCGAAGGTCTGGGGTTGGCCATATCGGCACCAATTGGATGGGCGAGTCGGCAGCTTAGTGTCGCCGGCCAACCGCTGCAAGCAGCCTGGGGGCTGTGAAAAGTACAATCGGTTCGGCGTAAAAGCCATTCTGTTGCACCGCGGCGATGCTCATGATGATCCGCACAAGATCAACAAGACCTCCCTTATGCCTGGCTCAACGCAATCCCGATTGGCGCTGGCGGTACTCCCCCGGAGTGAGCTGGGCGTAACGCTGGAAAAAACGACTGAAATAGGCCGGGTCCTTGAACCCCAGCTGATAGCAGATCTCGTTGGCCGAGCTGCCGGTAAACAGCAGCAGGCGCTTGGCTTCCTGCATCAGGCGCTCCAGGATCAGGCGCTTGGACGGCAAGTCGGCAATGCGCCGGCACACATCATTGAGCCGTGCTTCTGTCACCCCAATGCCCTGGGCATACCGCGACAACGGCCAGT
The DNA here is from genome assembly GCF_049132125.1 of Pseudomonas sp. NFX5. Taxonomy (NCBI): domain Bacteria; kingdom Pseudomonadati; phylum Pseudomonadota; class Gammaproteobacteria; order Pseudomonadales; family Pseudomonadaceae; genus Pseudomonas; species Pseudomonas sp. NFX5. Next base: position 227,871 of record NZ_JAFMZG010000035.1, on the reverse strand, counting down.
GTTGCTGGTAGTGCGCTTCGATCAGCTCGTTGAAGCGGTGGAAGATTTTCAAGTCTTCGTGACGGGCGGGCGTGGCTTTCAACGAGTTCGAACACAGCCGCAACAGGCTGATCATGATCAACCGCGTCAGGCTGTCCAGAGCTGCGCTGCGCCCGGAACGCTGGGCTTTTACCTCTTCGCGCAGTTCCTCGAACAGATAATCCAGGCGGCGGATATCGCCCGCGTATTGCGGCGCCAACTGCGTCAGGGCGACACACGCGGCCGGCAATTGCACACCGGCCGGCGCCAGGCTGGCGTCGGCTTCGATCAGTTGCCACACCAGTTGCTGACGCACCGTCAGCACATGCCCGTCACTGTCGGCTTCGGTCACAAACGAGTGCGGCACCGTGGGTGGCGTGAGGAAGAACATCGGCCCGGACTCGACGTATTGCTGGTCGTCCAGGTACACGCGCACGGTGCCGCTTTTTACGTAGTGAACCTGGAAGAACCGGTCATGCCGGTGAACGGGCATGTTGCGCCCGAAGAAATCCGCCAGGTTGGCCAGCTTGTCGTAATGGACTTCGGCGTCGCTGTAGCGCTGGTCGTACACCTGGCCAATGTTGATGTTCGGGATGGGTTGACGGTCGCTCATCGCACGCTACTCGTTTTTATTGTGATTGCCCTGATGCAGCGGTGCTCACCCTGCAAGCACCCCGTGGACAGTCTACACCCTTGACGATAGTTAACATCTTAATTATAACTGTTAACACATTAACTAAATGCAAGGCCGCCATGGCCCTGCCAGGAGAACCCATGAGCCGTGCCTTGCATGACATCGCGACCGGCACCCTTTTCGGTGTCGCGCTGAACTACCAGGGGTTGCTCAAGCAGCGCCTCGCCGAATTCGAACAGCCGCCGTACCAGAAACCGCCGGTCAAGCCGGTGCTGTTCATCAAGACGCCCAACACCCGCAACCAGCACGGCGCCGAGGTGGTGCATCCCGGCCAGGGCGAGCGCCTGCAGCCTGGGCCGGCATTGGGGGTGGTGATGGGCAAGAGCGCCAGTCGCGTCAGCGCGGCCGAAGCCCTCGACTACGTGGCCGGCTACACCCTCGTCAATGAGTTCAGCCTGCCGGAAGACAGCTACTACCGCCCCGCCGTCAAAGCCAAATGCCGCGATGGGTTCTGCGCCATCGGGCCCGAGCTGATACCCACCGCACAGGTGTCGAACCCGCACAATCTCGCGATCACGCTGTACGTCAACGGCGAGGTTCGCCAGCACAACACCACGGCCAACTTCGTGCGCAATATTCCATTGCTGATCGCCGAGATCAGCGAATTCATGACCCTGCACGCGGGCGATGTGCTGATCACCGGCACGCCCGAAGGCCGGGTGGATGTGCAGCCAGGCGACACCGTGGAGGTCGAGATCAGTGGCCTCGGCCGCCTGGTCAACCACATCAAGGCAGAGGAGCTCCCATGAAACACGCCCGTATTCGCTTTGAAGGTGAAGTCCATTCGGTACAGGTCGAAGCTGAAAACGCCGTGCGCCTGGCCGACGGCCGCCTGCTGGCCGAAGACCAGGTGCAATGGCTGCCACCGGCCACCGGCAGCATGTTCGCCCTGGGCCTGAACTATGCCGACCACGCCGCTGAACTGGCGTTCAAGCCGCCGACCGAACCCCTGGCCTTCATCAAGTCCGTGGGCACCTACACCGGCCACAACCAGGTGACCTGGCGCCCGGATAACGTCGCCTACATGCACTACGAGTGCGAGCTGGTGGCCGTCATCGGCAAGCCGGCGCGCAACGTCAAGCGCGAAGACGCCCTGGATTACCTGGCGGGCTACACGGTGTGCAACGACTACGCGATTCGCGACTACCTGGAAAACTACTACCGGCCCAACCTGCGCGTGAAAAACCGCGACGCCACCACGCCCGTCGGCCCATGGATCGTCGATGTGGCCGATGTGCCGGACCCGAGCAACCTGAAACTGCGCACCTGGATCAACGGCGAGTTGCGCCAGGAAGGCAGCACCAGGGACATGATTTTCGACATTCCCTACCTGATCGAATACCTGTCCAGCTTCATGACCCTGCAACCCGGCGACATGATCGCCACCGGCACGCCCGAAGGCCTGGCGGACGTCGTGCCGGGCGATGAAGTGATTGTGGAAGTCGAAGGCGTAGGCCGCCTGGTTAACCGAATTGTCAGCGAAGCGGCGTTCTTCAGCGCCCGTAAAGAGGCTTGAGCAGCATGATCAAACATTGGATCAACGGCCGTGAGGTCGAAAGCAAAGACGTGTTCGTCAACTACAACCCGGCCACCGGCGAAGCCATCGGAGAAGTCGCCAGCGGCGGCGCCGAGGAAGTCGCGCAAGCCGTGGCGGCGGCCAAGGAAGCCTTCCCGAAATGGGCCGGCACCCCGGCCAAGGAACGGGCGCGCTTGATGCGCAAGCTCGGCGAACTGATCGAACAGAACGTGCCGCACCTGGCCGAACTGGAAACCCTCGACACCGGCCTGCCGATTCACCAGACCAAAAACGTGTTGATTCCCCGCGCCTCGCACAACTTCGATTTTTTCGCCGAAGTCTGCACGCGCATGGACGGCCATAGCTACCCGGTCGATGACCAGATGCTCAACTACACCCTGTATCAGCCGGTGGGTGTCTGCGCGCTGGTGTCGCCGTGGAACGTGCCGTTCATGACCGCCACCTGGAAAACCGCGCCGTGCCTGGCCCTGGGCAATACCGCGGTGCTGAAAATGTCCGAGCTGTCGCCGCTGACCGCCAACGAACTGGGGCGCCTGGCGGTGGAGGCCGGGATTCCAAAAGGCGTGCTCAATGTCATCCAGGGTTACGGCGCGACCGCCGGCGATGCCCTGGTGCGTCACCCCGATGTCCGCGCGATTTCCTTCACCGGCGGCACTGCCACCGGCAAGAAAATCATGCAGACCGCCGGGCTGAAGAAGTACTCCATGGAACTGGGCGGCAAGTCGCCGGTGCTGATCTTCGAAGATGCCGACCTGGAACGCGCCCTCGACGCCGCGCTGTTCACCATCTTCTCGCTCAACGGCGAACGCTGCACCGCCGGCAGCCGGATCTTTATCCAGGAAAGCGTGTACCCGCAGTTCGTCGCCGAGTTTGCCGCGCGCGCCAAACGCCTGATCGTCGGCGACCCGCAAGACCCGAAGACCCAGGTCGGCTCGATGATCACTCAGGCCCACTACGACAAGGTCACCGGCTACATCAAGATCGGTCTCGAAGAAGGCGCCACTCTCCTCGCCGGTGGCCTCGAGCGCCCGGCCAACCTGGCGGCGCATCTGAGCAAGGGCCAGTTCATCCAGCCCACGGTGTTCGCTGACGTGAACAACTCCATGCGTATCGCCCAGGAAGAGATCTTCGGCCCCGTGGTGTGCCTGATTCCGTTCAAAGACGAAGCCGAAGCCTTGCAACTGGCCAACGCCACCGAGTACGGCCTGGCGTCTTACATCTGGACCCAGGACATCGGCAAGGCGCATCGTCTGGCCTATGGCATCGAAGCGGGCATGGTGTTCATCAACAGCCAGAACGTGCGCGACCTGCGCCAACCGTTCGGCGGCGTGAAGGGCTCCGGCACCGGCCGTGAAGGCGGCCAGTACAGCTTCGAAGTGTTCGCCGAGATCAAGAACGTGTGTATCTCGATGGGCAGCCATCACATTCCACGTTGGGGCGTCTGAGCAACACCAGTCCCCCGATGACAACAACAACAATTTCAGGAGCATCATCATGGGCGAAGTCGTCCTGGCGGCGAAAATCTGCCACGTACCCTCGATGTATTTGTCGGAGCTGCCTGGCAAGCACCACGGCTGCCGCGAAGCGGCGATTGCCGGGCACAAGGAAATCGGTCGGCGCGCCCGCGAGCTGGGCGCCGATACCGCCGTGGTGTTCGACGTGCACTGGCTGGTCAACAGCGCCTATCACGTCAACAGCGGCGAGCACTTCAAGGGCATCTACACCAGTAACGAACTGCCGCACTTCATCAAGAACATGGCCTACGAATACCCCGGCTGCCCGGAGCTGGGCGAACTGATCGCCGCCGAGGCCAACGCCGCCGACGTGCGTACCCTGGCCCACAACATCCCGAGCCTGGAGCTGGAGTACGGCACCCTGGTGCCGATGCGCTACATGCACATGGGCGTACCGGACGAGCAGAGCTTCAAAGTCGTTTCGATTGCCGCCTGGTGTGCCTGGCATCGCCTGCAAGACAGCTTCACCTTCGGCGCCGCCGTGCGCCGGGCCATCGAGAAGAGCGATCGCAAAGTCGTGGTGCTGGCCTCGGGTTCGCTGTCGCACCGCTTCTCCGACGACCGCAATGCCGAAGCCAATATCCATAACTGGACGCGCGAATTCGACAAACAGGTCGACCTGCATGTGGTGGAACTGTGGCGCCAGGGCCGCTGGAAAGAGTTCTGCGCCATGCTCCCGGACTACGCCGAGCATTGCTTTGGCGAAGGCAAGATGCACGACACCGCCATGCTTCTCGGTTTGCTCGGCGGGCCGGACTACGACAAGCCGGCCGAGATCATCACCGAACCCTTCGGCAGCTCGGGCACCGGGCAGATCAACGCCATTTTCCCTGTTTGACCGCATGGCCGCGCGGCATCCCCGCGCGGCCTGAAGGAGCCGTTCATGCCCCACTTCATCGCTGAATACACCGACAACATCGAACAGCAGGCAGACCTGCCGGGCCTGTTTGAAAAAGTCCACGCCAGCCTGGGCGACAGCGGCGTGTTTCCCCTGGGCGGCATCCGCAGCCGTGGCGTGCGCCTGGACACCTGGCGCATGGCCGATGGCAAGCATGACTACGCGTTCGTGCACATGACGTTGAAGGTCGGCCATGGCCGCGACCTGGCCACCCGCCAGCAAGTCGCCGAGCGCCTGTTCGAGGTCATCACCCAGCACTTCGCCGCGCTTCAGGCCCAGCGCCTGCTGGCCTTGTCGTTTGAAATGCTCGAACTGCACGAGCAGCTCAATTTCAAGCAGAACAACGTGCATGCGTTCCTCAAGGCGCAGGTCGGTTAAGGCGCCCTGCCCGTTCACACCCTCGGCCTCTCAGATAAAAAGTATAAGACCATGAGCACAGCCCATACCGCCGACAACCTCGGCCAGGTCGCACGCGACCGTACTCACAGCACCATCACCTGGCGGCTGATGCCGCTGTTGCTGGTCTGCTACCTCTTCGCCCATCTCGACCGCATCAACATCGGCTTCGCCAAGATGCAGATGAGCGCGGACTTGAACTTCAGCGACACGGTCTATGGCTTCGGCGCCGGCCTGTTCTTCGTGGCCTACGCGCTGTTCGGCGTCCCCAGCAACATGGCCCTGGACCGTGTCGGCCCAAGGCGGTGGATTGCCACGCTGATGGTGGTGTGGGGCGTGCTGTCGACCTGCATGTTCCTGATCGACAGCGCCATGGGCTTCTATGTGCTGCGCTTTTTGCTGGGGGTGGCCGAGGCCGGTTTCTTCCCGGGCATCCTGGTGTTTCTGAACCGCTGGTACCCGGCCGGGCGTCGCGCGCAAGTCACCGCCCTGTTTGCCATCGCGGTGCCGATGGCCGGGGTGATCGGCGGCCCGCTGTCCGGCGGCATCCTTGAACACTTCCACGACCTGGGCGGCCTGCGCGGCTGGCAATGGATGTTCGTCATCGAAGGCGCCCCCGTGATTCTGCTCGGGCTGGTGGTGCTCAAGTGCCTGCCGGACAGCTTCGAGACGGTCAAGTGGCTGGCGCCGGAACAGAAGCAACACCTGCGCGAGCAACTGCACCAGGAAGAACACCGCAAATCCATCACCTCGTTTTCCGCCATTCTCAGCAACCCACAGGTGTGGCTGCTGGTGGCGGTGTACTTCGCGGTGATGCTGGCGGTCAACACCCTGGCATTCTGGATGCCGACGCTGATCCACGGCGCCGGCATCGGCAGCGACGGCAAGGTCGGCCTGCTCAGTGCGGTGCCGTACCTGGCCGGGTGTTTTTTCATGATCGGCTGCGGGCGTTCGTCCGACCGCCAGCGTGAACGCCGCTGGCACCTGTGCGTGCCCTTGCTGATGTCGGCCGTGGGCATTGCCATCGCCGGGCTCGCCCCCGCCAACCCGGCCGTGGTGCTGGGTGGCCTGATTGTCGCCGGCATGGGCGCCAGCGCGGCGTTGCCGATGTTCTGGCAACTGCCTCCCGCGTTCCTCGCCAATAACACCCAGGCCGCCGGGATCGCCCTGATCAGCTCGTTCGGCAGCATCGCGTCATTCTTCGCGCCCTACCTGATCGGCTGGATGCGCGACACCACCCAGAGCGCCAGCCTGGCCCTGTACGTCCTGGCGCTGCTGATTGCTCTCGGTGGCCTGCTGGTGCTGCGCACCCGGGCGGCCATCGTCAACCCTCAATAAGAGACTCTTGCCATGCTTGATCAATCGCTCATTTTGCAAGCCGCCGCGCGCCTCGACCAGGCCGAACGTTCACGCGAACAGGTGCGTCAGTTTTCCCTCGATCACCCGGCGATCACCCTCGAAGACGCCTACGCCATCCAGCGCGCCTGGGTGGAACAGAAAATCAGGGACGGGCGCAAGCTGGTCGGCCACAAGATCGGCCTGACCTCCCGGGCCATGCAGGTCTCGTCCAATATCACCGAGCCGGATTACGGCGCTTTGCTGGACGACATGTTCTTCGATGAAGGCACCGACATCCCCTTCGAGCGCTTTATCGTGCCGCGCGTCGAGGTGGAGCTGGCGTTTATCCTGGGCAAACCGCTGAAAGGCCCGAACGTGACGGTGTTCGACGTACTCGACGCCACTGAATGGGTGATCCCCGCGCTGGAGATCATCGATGCGCGCATCCAGCAGGTCGACCCGCACACCAAGGCGACCCGCAAGGTGTTCGACACCATCTCAGACAACGCCGCCAACGCCGGCGTGGTCATGGGCGGGCGGGCCGTGCGGCCCACCGAGATCGACTTGCGCAAGGTGCCGGCAGTGCTCTACCGCAATGGCGTGATCGAAGAGTCCGGCGTCTCCGCCGCCGTGCTCAATCACCCGGCCAAGGGCGTGGCCTGGCTCGCGAATAAACTGGCCGCCTATGACGTCACCCTGCAACCCGGACAAATCATCCTGGGTGGCTCCTTCACCCGCCCGGTGGCGGCCAACCCTGGCGATACCTTCCATGTCGACTACGACATGCTGGGTTCGATTGCCTGCCGATTCGTTTAACGGGAGAGTGCTCATGGACATGCCTGTCAACACCTTCAAACGTCGCCTGCGCAGCGGTGAAGCCCAGATCGGCCTATGGCTGGGCCTGGCCGATGCCTATTGCGCGGAACTGGCCGCCAATGCCGGTTTCGATTGGCTGCTGATCGACGGCGAACATGCGCCCAACGACCTGCGCGGCCTGCTCGGCCAGCTCCAGGCCGTGGCGCCCTACCCCAGCCAGCCGGTGATTCGCCCGGTGATCGGCGACACCGCGTTGATCAAGCAAGTGCTCGACATTGGCGTACAGACCTTGCTGGTGCCCATGGTGGAGAGCGCAGAACAGGCGCGTACGCTGGTGAACGCCATCCACTATCCGCCCAAGGGCGTGCGCGGCGTCGGCAGTGCGCTGGCCAGGGCTTCACGCTGGAACAGCATTGCCGGTTACCTCGACCACGCCGATGAGCAGATGTGCCTGCTGGTGCAGATCGAAAACCGCGAGGGCCTGGCCAACCTGGAGGCGATTGCGGCGGTGGAAGGCGTCGACGGAGTGTTTATCGGGCCGGCGGACCTGAGCGCCTCGATGGGCCATCGCGGCAACCCCGGCCACCCCGAGGTGCAGGCCGCCATCGAAGACGCCATCGCGCGCATCCGCAACGCCGGCAAAGCCGCCGGCATTCTCAGCGCCGACCAGGCACTGGCGCGGCGCTACATCGAACTGGGCGCGGCGTTCGTGGCGGTGGGCGTGGACACCACCGTGCTGATGCGCGGGCTGCAAAGCCTGGCGGCGGCCTTCAAGGACTCACCGGCGCCTGCCGTCACAGCCGGCGGCGTCTACTGACGCAGCCTCGCTTGCGCTCGGCAGCTGTGGGGCTAGCTCAACTAGCGCTTGAGGGTTTTCAGTTCGTTGAGCAAGGTCAGCAAGGTCTGCAACTTCTCTTCGCCAAACCCCGCCTGCAAGCGCTGGTAATTGGCTTCCATGCTCTGGCTCATGGAGTCGAAACAGGCTTGCCCCTTCTCGGCCAGCCGCACCAGCACGCGGCGTTGGTCCTGTTGCGCCTTGCGCCGCTCCACCATGCCTGCCGCTTCCATGCGCACCAGCACCCCGGTCATGCTCGGCTTGAGGATGCACGCCAGCTCGGCCAGGCGGTTGATCTCAAGCTCCTCATGCTGGCTGAGAATCCGAATGACCCGCCATTGCTGCTCGGTCAGTCCGTGTTGATTGAGCGAAGGGCGAAAAAACCCCATGGCGGCTTCACGCGCATGGAGCAAAGTGAGGGTCAGGGATTGGCGCGGTTTGGACATGGATGGCGGCGTCGCAATTGGTTAACAGATTAACAACATTCTAGCATTGGCGATTGTTGCCCGTGTGCGGCTTTACCGCGCGGCCGGATTCAGGGTGGATGATTGGCAGCCACGGTCAAGAGCGGCGGCACACAGAATCAAGACACCTACCGCGCGGAAGGCACCTAATACACCCCAACAGGCACAGAGCTTCGTGTCGGCTCTGCAGTGAGTTTCCCTTCACTTTTCCAGGCTGCGCCATGATCAATATCGAAACGCCGACCTACTACTCGGCAACCAAGAAATACAACCTCAGTTTCCCCACCCTCGAACAGGACGTGGAAGCCGATGTGGTGGTGATTGGCGGCGGTTTCTCCGGCATCAACACCGCACTGGAACTGGCCGAAAAAGGCATCACCAACATTGTGGTGCTCGAAGCGCGCTACTTGGGCTTCGGCGGCACGGGTCGCAATGGTGGGCAGATCATGGCGGGGATCGGCCATGACCTGGAGAAAATCAAGAACCAGGTCGGCGACGAAGGCCTGCGCCAGATCTTTGAAATCAGCGAGCTGGGCGCCGGCATCATCAAGGATCGCATCGCCAAGTACGCGATCGACGCCGACTTCTGCCACGGCTACGGCTACATGGGCTTCAACGCCCGCCAGGAAAAAACCCTGCGCGCCTGGGAGAAGGACTTCAAGTCAATCAACACCAAGGACGAAATCCGCTTTATGGCGGGATCCGAGGTCAAGCAGATCATCGGTTCCGACGCCTACACCAGCGCGCTGCTGCACATGGGCGGCGGGCACGTGCACTCGCTGAACCTGCTGCTGGGCGAAGCCAAGGCCCTGGCCGGCCACGGTGTGCGCATCTTTGAGCACAGCCCGGCCCTGGAAGTCAGTTATGGCGAACGCATCACCGTGCGCACCGGCCGAGGCTCGGTCAAGGCCTCCAAGTTGCTGTGGGCCTGCGACAGTTTTCTCAACAAGCTGGAACCGGAACTGCACAAGACCACCGTCAATACCTATGCCTTCCAGTTGATGACCGAACCGCTATCCGACGAGCTGATCAACCGCATCAGCCCGATTCGCGGCGCCTACAGCGATATCCGCCCGGTGATCGACTACTACCGGGTCACCAACGAAAACCGTTTGCTGTTCGGTGCCGCCACGCCTTTCGTCGAGCACATCCCGCTGGACCTCAAGGCCTGGAACCGCAACCTGATGCTGAAGATTTTCCCCTACCTCAAGGACGTGAAGATCGACCTGGCGTGGGGCGGGCCGATGGCGACCGGGGCCAACCTGTTCCCGCAGATCGGCACGCTCAGCGGGCGTCCGAATGCCTTTTATGTGCAGGGCTACGCCGGCTTCGGGGTCACGCCCAGCCACATCATCTGCAAGGTCCTGGCCGAGGGCATGAGCGAAGGCTCGTCGCGCTACGACCTGATCAGCGCGGTCAAGCATGCGCAGATCCTGGGCAAGGACCATATCCGCCCGCTGCTGCTCACGGCCGGCAAAAGCCTTCATCAACTTTCGGGCTACTTCAACGGTCGCCGTTGAGCCCCACTGTTTCATTCACAGGAGACCTGCCATGCCCGTTACCCCCCTGAAGAAAGACATCCAATTATCCGACCTCGATGCCTGGGGCACCGTTGCCGACCTCGGCTCCGAGATCCTCGAGGGCGAAGTCAAAGCCTTTGGCAAAATGACCTTCGGCGCCCCGACCGACGCCGTCAGCAGCGCCTATTTCGGCACCACCCAAGGCAAGTTCCGCATGGTCTACCCGTTCGCCGAACAGGCCACGGTGGTCACCGGCGAAGTGGTGCTGACCGACGAAAGTACTGGCCAGAGCACCCGTTACAAGGCGGGCGACAGCTGGTTCGTGACCCAGGGCACGCCGGTGCTGTGGGAGGTGGTAAGCGAGAGTTTTGTGAAGCACTATTTCGCGGTAGTCTGATCGCTCCCCTCTGCCGGCTTCGGCCGGCAGCGTTTGTTCCGGCGCAGGTGACTGACCATGCACGCCATCCCCGCTCAGGAAGTCGCCGGCCATTGCCTGCAGGCTTTCACTCAACTGGTGCCCGCCAGCCAGGCAGCGTTCTATTGTGTCGACCGCCAGTTGCAGGCCCGTGATTTCAGGCTGCAAGGCATGAGCGGTGAGATGCACCGCGACTACCTCGACAACTACCGCCAATTCGACCCGTTGCAACCGCGCAATTGCCTGTCCAGCGGGCTGGCGGTGGTGCCGCTGGGGTTCGCCATGGCCCGCCAGCCCCTGCGTGACAGCCGCCGCTATCAAGACTTCCTGCAACGCTACGGTGTGGTCGATGTGGTGGAGATCGTCGCCCATCGCGCCGACCAGCCCCAGGCGGCCATCTCCTTGCTGCGCACGGCGGAGCAAGGGGTGTTTACCCCCGACCAACTGGCTCAGCTCAATGCCTTGCAGGCGTTGCTGCAAATGGCCGTGGCCAATATGCAGCCCTGCGACGATGCATTGGCCGGGCTCACGCCCAAAGAGCGCGAGATTGCCTGGTTATTACGCCAGGGTGCGAGCAACAAGCAACTGGCCCTGGAGCTGGATGTCGGCCTGCCGACCATCAAGACCCACCTGATCCACCTGTTCCGCAAGATGGGTGTCAGCAGCCGTACCGAGTTGGTCGCCGCGCTGTTTCTGTAAGCCGCCTCAACCCTTTGGTTGATAGGCGCGCCAGGTTGCCAACCGCATGATCCGGGGTGTCCATTCCCTCAACCGGAGCCATGCAATGACCACTTCATCCGACTGGATCACCGTAGGCGCCCTCGCCGACGGGTTTGCCCCCGACGCGTTTATCCTGCCCAACCTTGCCGACCTCAACGGCAAGGCCTTCACCCTGCACTTCGCCAACGGCTGGCAGATCGAGCATCGCTTCGACACCGAGCAGTTGCACTGGCACGCCGCCGACGGTCACTCCAGCGGTTCGGCCGCCTACCGCGCCACCTCGGTACGCCCGGGCCTGTACCTGGTCGACTTCATCAAGCATGAAGCCGGCCAGGCTTGGTCGATCAGCCTGGTGCTGGACACCACCACGTCGTCGTTCACCGCCGTGATCGGGCGCATGCCGGACCGCGAACAAACCGAGCAAGGCCTCTACAGCCGCGCCCTGGCCGGCAAGGCCCTGACCTCGGTGGACGTGGACTTCCTGCACGGCAGCCTGGATCAACCCTGGCAGCCGGGCCAATGCCCCCACGCGCCCACCCAGGAACTGACCGGCCTGCGCAACCTGTATCGCTACAGCCCCAGCGAAGTCTACGAGCACATCTACCTGAACGATCAGTTCTATGCCTGGCAATGCCTCAAGGGCGTGGAGCAAGGCCTGTGCGATACCGATCGCTGCCACTACTACAAGATTGCCGATCAGCTGTACCTGTTCGTCTGGCGCGAAAAAATCATCCCGACCCTCGGCCTGGTGCTGATCGACCTGCAACAGCACCGCAGCGACGGCAAGATCTTCGGCTATGCCGGCGCGTCGTTCGATGAGCTGTCGAACTTTCCGGTCAGCTCCTACTGCCAAGTGCTCAACCGCACGGAGTATCCCGATGCCTGATCCACGTACCGTTGTCATCACCGGTGCCGGCACGGGCATCGGGGCCGCCTGCGCGCGCTTATACGCCGCCGAAGGCGCCAACCTGGTGCTCATCGGCCGTCGCCGCGAGCCGCTGGAGCAGGTTGCACAGGACACCGGCGGCCTGGTGCTGGTCGGCGATGCGGCCTGCCCGGCCACCTGGGAGGGTTTCGTTGCGCAGATTGCTCAGCGCTACGGCCGCCTCGATGTGCTGCTGGCCTGCGCCGGCGGGCATGGCGTGGGCAGCGCCACCCAGACCAGTCCACACACTTGGGAGGCGGCCTTGCGCAGCAACCTGGACAGCGCGTTCTACAGCGCTCGCGCCTGCCTGCCGCTGCTGATCGAAAGCGCCGGCAATATCGTGCTGCTCGGCTCCATCGCCTCGCTGGCCGCCGGGCCCGACGTATGCGGCTACACCACCGCCAAGCATGCGCTGCTCGGGCTCAATCGCTCCCTGGCACGGGATTACGGCCCACGCGGCGTGCGGGTGAACGCGGTGTGTCCCGGCTGGGTTACCACGCCGATGGCCGACGAGGAAATGCAGCCGCTGATGAGCTTCCACGGCGACACCCTGCCGCAAGCCTATGCCCGCGTATGCGCCGACGTGCCGTTGCGGCGCCCCGCCAGCGCCGAGGAAATCGCCAAGGTATGCCGCTTCCTGGCCAGCCCGGATGCCGCGATCATCACCGGCGCCAGCGTGGTCGCCGATGGCGGTTCGAGCATCGTCGATGTGCCCACGCTGGCTTACGTCCATATGGAGCGTGCACATGCCTGAAGACTTGGATTTCAGCGGCAAGACCGTGCTGGTCACCGGCGGCGCCCAGGGTATCGGCCAGGCCATCGTCGAGGCGTTCGCCTGGCGTGGCGCCCGCGTAATGATCGCGGACCTGCGCCTGGCACAAGCCCAGGCATTGGCCGAAGGCTTGCGTGCGCGAGGCTGCCAGGTCGAGGCCATCGCGCTCGACCTGGCCGACGCGACTGCGGTGTTCGAAGGCATCAAGGCCATCGAACAGGACGGGGGCCGCCTGGATATTCTGGTGCACAACGCCGGCTACTTTCCGTTGACCCCGTTCGCGCAGATCACCCCGGCCATTCTTGAGCGCACGCTGGCGGTGAATCTCTCGGCCCTGTTCTGGCTGACCCAGGCCGCCCTGCCGATGTTTCAACGCCAGGGCGGTGGCTGCGTGCTGGTCACCTCATCGGTCACCGGGCCACGGGTCGCCTATGCGGGGCTCAGCCACTACGCGGCGTCCAAGGCCGGGGTCAACGGTTTTATCCGCAATGCCGCACTGGAGCTGGCGCCTTACCAGGTGCGCGTCAACGGCGTCGAGCCAGGGATGATTGCCACGCCGGCCATGGATAACCTGGGCGACAGCCAGGTCAATGCCGACATCGCCAGCCGCGTGCCCCTGGGACGCCTCGGCGCCGCTCAGGATATTGCCGGGGCCATGCTGTTCCTGGCCTCCGACCTGGCGACCTACATCACCGGGCAGACCATCGTGGTGGACGGCGGGTCGACGCTGCCTGAGGTGAAATGACCTCTGTCGGGACGTAAACCGGATCAAATGTGGAAGGGGCGGTGTATCCGTTGAATAGCGCTCGCCCCTTCAAGCAGCGACAGTGAATCACTGAACACCCGCGACAACGCCGCAAGCCGCTTGACGTAACCCTGGGGCGTCGAATAGATCAGCTCCACATGCAGGCTGTCGACGATACCCAGGTAAGCGTCACAAAACACCTCGAGCGCCTCGGGCCGTACCATCCGGTACCGCCCTTGCGCGGCACGCTGGAAATCCTCGCGAATGCTCGCCAGGTACCCCTCAAATCCTGCCGTAATCACGCTGCGAATATCCGCCGGCGGAAAGTAGGCCGTGCGCAACAGGAAGCGCAGGTGCGCCGACCCTGCATAGCGCCCGCGCAATCGCTCAAGGTGTAATTGCCCAGGCACGCCGGGGTGCCCGGCCTCTTCCTTGAAGCACTGCGCGATGTACTGGTGTTCATGGGCCAGGGCAATCTCGAAGACCGTCTGAAACAGCGCGTCCTTGCTGACAAAGTGCGCGTACAGCGAGGCCTTGCGCATGCCCGCCCCGACCGCGATTTCGTTCAGCGATGAAGCGTCGTAGCCATAAGCGGCAAAGTGTTCGACCGCGACTGCACAAATGTTATGGGCCGACAGGGTGAGCGGTTTCATTGATCCATCGATACCCTATGCCGCACCCACCGCTTGCTGCAGATGAGTGGAACGAAAATCCTTGGGCGACAGCTCGAATTGCTTCTTGAACGAGCGGCTGAAGTGCGCGGAATCGGTGAAGCCCCACTTGTAGGCAATCGAGGTGATCGACTCGCTCTTGAGGAACGGGTTGGTCAGATCGTCCGCGCTGCGCTTGAGCCGCGCACGCTGGATGTAGCGGCAGACGCTGTCGTCCTGCTCTTCAAACAAGCGGTACAAATGCCGCACCGAGATGTTCAGGCGGCTGGCCAGGCCTACCGGACTGAGGCCGGGTTGGGTCAGGGACTCGTCGATGACTTTCTGCACATAACTGCGCAGGTTGCTGCCCTGCAAGGACACGCCGCTGTCGCCTGGAGCGTCATGCAGTTCGAAGGCTGAACCGAGCAGCGAAACAAACGCCGCTTGCAGCGCCTCGGCCTCTTCAATCGAATCCTGCCCCTCCAGGCCCTCGCGGCACAGCTGGTCCATCAACACGTGGAGCATGCGCCCGCAGGCCTTGCTCGAAGAGATCTTGCCAAAGGTTTTCGAGGCGCTGCCCAGCTGCTTGCACACTTCGTTGCGCGAGAGTGACAGCGAGGCATGTTCGATAAGGCCAAAGGGGCTGATCTCGATCGAACCCGTGGAGTCCATCAGCAACATATCGCCGGGGGCCAATTGAATGACCTGGCCGTTCTGGGTGATCTGGCAATAGCCACTGCGCTGGCTGACCAGGAAACAATGCTGGTCCATATCGTGATCGGCATTGGGTCGCTCGCGTTTGATCAGGCCGGCGTTGGTGCGCAGGTTGGCCAGTGACAGGCCGCCCCGGGAGTGCTTGGACACCTCACCGATGAACAGTGAGCGGTTGAAGGCCAGTTCCGTGTCGAAATGGCCGCAGGCCGCTCGCAGATCCCGAGTCCAGGTTTCCAACCCATAGTGCGCAGACTGATAGGTGCTCATGGCATCTCCACAATGGTTTCTTGTTTTTGTTGGCTAATAGTTAACATGTTATCTATATAGGCGCAACAAGTCCGTGATACCGACTGTAGAAGCACTAATGATGCCAATTCCTCAACTCAGATCGCGCCCAATACCCGCTGCAAACCCGCCAGTACCCTGAGCAGCCCGGCCCGCTGCGCGCCGCTCAAGGGGATGTAGCGCCGGAACGCCGGCATGCGATTGACCACCTCGCTGCCGCCCATGTGTTCAAGCCGTACGTGCCATTGCTGCCCGCTCAAATCGAGGTGCAGGCGCTTGAAGTCCAGCCCCATCAACGCTTGATGCAGGTCGGGATCATCGTTCAAGGCCGCCTGGAGCCTGGCCAGCAAATCCGGCGCTCCCGTCCGTTGCCGACAGGCCAGTCCCGTGCGCCGGATCGACCCGCTGTGGTGCAGTTCAAAGCGCGCACTGCCCTGCTCTGAGGCAGGCACCGTGAACATGAATTCGGTCATGACCAGGTGCATCAGCAATTGCGCTTCGGTGCGCTCGGCCACGTCGACCTGAAGGCCGATGTCGTCCAGGCAAAACCTTGCCTGGGCTGGCCCCGTCGAGGTGAAACTCGCCAGCCCGAGGTTGCGCCGCACGTACTCAAGCGTGACCCCAGGCCGGTAACCAGACGGGGCCCGTTGGGCGCTGAACAGCTCAGACAGCTTTTGCAGCCTGCTCGAGATAAGGGTTGTGAGGGTTGCCAGGCTCATGGGAAAACTCCTTGGCCAGCACTTCTTCTACCGAAGCCGGCTTGAATGGATTGACCTTCTGTACCACCAGTGTCCAGAACAGCGCGTATGAAGCCGTGATCCCGAGCATCACCCCGAACGGCACATAAATGTCCGCAGGGTTCATGCCCGGCGGGGTAATGAACCACATGCCCAGCAAGATGCCGACGCTGGAAAGAATCTGTGGCAACGGGAAGAACGGCGAACGATAGGCCCGTGGCAGGTCCGGACGACGAATGCGCAGGATCACCACCGACAGCGTCACCAGCAGATAAGAGAAACTCCACGCACACACCGCCGCCAGCACCAGGTGCATGATGTTATCGGTGTTGCCGCCCAACCACAGGGCATACAGGCACGGAATCAGCATCGCTACCAGGATGCACAGCAGCGGCGTCTTGAAACGCGGGTGCAAATATGTGAAGACCTTGGGCAACGCGCCGTCCACCGCCATGCCGTAGAGAATCCTCGGCACGCCCGCCATCAACGTGTTGATGGTGGCGGCACCGGCGAACAGGAAGCCGATCCCCAGCCACAACGGGCCAATATCGCCCATGACCTGCTCGGCGAACCGCGGGATCGCCATGGGCGTGTCGAGCAGGTGCACGCCGGTGGCGGCATCCAGCACCACGTTTTCCACCTGGCGCTTCATCGCCGCGCCATAGATGAACATGCAGGTGGCTACGCTCAACAAACCGAAAATCATGGCCTTGGGCATGACCTTGGCCGAGTTGCGCAGGTCCGGGGCCAGCGGCGTGACGAACTCGCAACCGACGAACATGAACATGGCCATGCCCACCAGCGACAGAATGGTGACCAGGTCGGTACCCACCAGCGACACGCCGAACCAGCCCTCCAGCTGCACCGCAGGGGCCGCGATCAGGCCGAGCACGCCGAACACCATCAGGGTGGTCCACATGCCGAAGGTCAGGATGATCTCGGCCCTGCCGAAGGCGCTGACGCCAAAGGCATTGAGAACACCGAACACCACGACAAACCCCACCCCCAGCAACCAGGAGCCGCCAGCGGACTCCGCCAGGGTATTGAGGTGTTCGAAGTTCACCAGGGCCATGACCCCGGACAGAATCGTCTCGGCCGTGCCGGCGAACACGTGCACGATCAGGTACGCCGACAGGGTGCCGGTGATCGCAAAGAAACGGCCCATGCCGCAATTGATGTAGTCGTAGACCGAGCCGGTGGTCGGCAGGATCGAGGCGGCCTCGGCGAAGGTGGTCGCCTGGGCCAGCATCATTACCACCGCAATCAGCATGGCCACCGCGAAGGCGCTGCCGCCGATACCGAAGCCCATGGTCGCGGTGAGAATCACCGGGCTGGCCATGATCAGGCCGATGGTGCTGGCCAGCGCGGTCGGAAACCCGACGCTGCCGCGTTTCAAATGCTGTGTGAGCCGGTCATTGATCGACATGGTGCGGATCCTCGAAAGCGGATTTCTGAGTGGATGCATCGAGCCGTTCAAGGAGCCGGCGATAAAGCCCTCCCCAGCCAGTCCCTGATCGAAACGGCATCGTGCGCAAAATCACTGTGCACTTCCCGAGCACCGAGCGTCTTGCCCATGTCTGCCGTGGCTTTTGTTGCTGCCTGCCAAGGCATGCGGCTTGGCGGGCAGGATCAATTACGTGGCACGCAGGTGAAAGACTTCCTCCGCCTGGGGTCATCTTAATGCGCCCTCGACTTAACCAAGCTGGGGACTATAACAATGGAGCACACCTTGAAAATACGCACGCAATCCTTGGCCGTCGGCCTGGGTATCGCGCTGTTGATCGGCCATTCACCGGCCCAGGCCTATGAGCTGTACGCCGACGAGGACACCCACCTGAATGCGGACTTCCTGGCGGTCTACGGCCTGTTCAACAGCCGTCACAACTACGACGGCACAGCGGGCGGCTCGACCTGGCGCGAGGGTTTCATCAAGTACGGGGTGAGCGGCGACCAGGGCCTGGCCGGGCACGGCACCGCGTATGGCGCGCTCAATTGGGTCAGCTCCGGCACCTGGGGCGATGGCGATGCGGCGGGCAACACCGATGGCAGCGAACGCACCACCAAAATCGAAGACGCCTACCTGGGATGGCGCTCGGCCGACCTGTTTCCGGCGCTGGGCAAGGACGGTGTGGATTTTTCCGTCGGGCGCCAGGTGGTCAAGATCGGCCGGGGTTTCCTGATCAACGACGACGGACCCAACCTCGGCAAAGGCCCGGCTGACGGTGCACTGAACCGTGGCGGCGCCTATTACCTGGCGGCACGCCACGCCTTCGACCGCACGGCGGTGCTGCGCCTGGGCGGGCAAGAGGGCCTGCACGGCTCGGTGCTGTGGCTCAAGTCGGACAACCGCGCCCAGGCCGAAACCGAACTGGCGGCGGGCACCCTCGACTACACGGCCGCCGCCGGAACGCTGGGGCTGACCTGGGTCCACGGCATGAACGTCACCGACCAGTGGGCCAGCGACTTCCAGAAACAGCGTGAGGGCCTGGACACTTACAGCGTGCGCGGCGAAGGCAGCGCCGGTATCGACAACGCCAGCTTCGCCTTCGAATACGCCTGGCAAGACAAGGACGCGGGGCCGGAAAAAGCCTGGTACGCCGAGGCCGGCTACACCTTCGCCGATGTCGGTTGGTCGCCAAAAGTGACCTACCGCTACACCCGCTACTCGCAAAAATGGGACCCGCTGTTCACCGGGCTCAGCACCGGCTACGGCACCTGGTTCCAGGGTGAAGTCGCCTCCAACTATGCCGGCCCGTTCAACAGCAATACCGGCATCCATCACGTCGGCCTCAAGGCGACGCCCCTGGAGAACCTGACGGTCGGCGCGCTGTACTTCGACTTCAATACCCTGCGTAAACACGACGCGCTGAACCTCGACGCCCGGGAGCTGGACCTGTACGCCGAATGGGCGGTCAACAGCCACCTGATCATCAGCCCGCTGGTGGGCATCTACCAACCCAAGAAGGATGCCGACACCGGTGGTAACCAGGTGGGTGGCAACGGCACCAACCTCTACAGCCAGCTGACCGTGGCCGTGCCCTTCTGACCCCGTTTCAGGAGCTGCGCGACGCAGCTCCGTCCTAACGTTCGTGCTGGTGCAGCATCGTCTGGATCTGATGGGTCGCCTGACGGGTGTTTTCCGCCAGCTTGCGCACCTCATCGGCCACCACCGAGAACCCGCGCCCGACCTCGCCGGCCCTGGCCGCCTCAATGGCGGCGTTCAAGGCCAGCAGGTTGGTCTGGTCGGCAATGCCCTTGATCACACTCACCACCGTGGCGATCTGGCCGTAGGTGGCCTGATTGTGTGCGAGCAGCTGTTGATGGGTGGTCTTCGCCGACTGCTCATCGCTGATATCGCGTACCGCGCCGATCACCCGCGTCAAACGCCCCTGGGCATCGCGCACCGCTCGCCCACGCTCGCGGCACCAGATGTAGTCACGGGTCTTGTGGCGCATCCGGTATTCAAACACGTACTCACCGCTGCCCTGGGGCGCAAGGATTTCCCGGTCGAAGATCGCCATGATCTTCGGCAGGTCATCGGGGTGGGTGATGCTGACCTGCGCGTCCCAGCCGTCGGGCAGCTCATGGGGCGCGTAGCCCAGGAGCAGGCGGAACTGATTGAAAATCCGCATGCGGCTGGCGGGATCCTCCACGTCACCGTTGACCACGGTGATGTCCCAGCAGCCTTCGGTCATGGTGCAGAGCAGCAGCTCCCAGATCTGCGTCTCGTGTTGATGCGCAAGGGCGCGCTGCGCATGCTCACGCAACTCGGCTTCCAGCGCCTGTTCACGCTGCCCGGCCTGCTCCAATTGCCGGCGAAGCACGGCAAGTGCCTGTTCGCTGCGCGCCCCTTCGGCAGCCTGATCGCGGGCTGATTCCTCGAGCAACAGCAACTGCCGCGTAGCCTGCGCACGTTGTGTGGCGAGTTGCTCCAGGTCGGCCTGCACCGACGGATAAGCGTGCAGTGCCTGGGTTCCCAACACCTCCCCCGCCAGCAGTTGCTTGAGGACGGCGGCAAGGTCCTGCATCGGCTGTTTTTTCTTGAAGAACATCGGCCTGGCCCTTTCTGATCGAGTCGAAACCCCGGATCTGATCGCAAACCGAGCGTGATTGCTTGTACGAGCCTGCAAGGCCTTTGCGCGTGGCTGCCATCCAAAAAAGCCCTGCGTCGGGCGCTATCGTGCATCTGTAGGATGGTGATCGGCTTTCAACCCGTCGATACTTGTCCCCAGGCCCTGCCCACGTCCAAACGACGTTCCGGCCCTTAATGACTTCGTGACGAAAACAATAAGAATGTCGCACAGAGGTACATACGAATGAGCCGTCATGATCATGGTCACGCCAGCCTGCTGGAGGCATTCAGCGCGATGACACTGGAGCTCCAACGCCTGGCGCAGGACAAAGACATAGAACACTTCCACGAAGCGGCGCTGAGCTGCATCCGACAGTTGCTGCCCTTCGACAGCGCCTGGTGGGGCCGGGCTGCGCTGATTGACGGCCTGCCCGAAGAACACAGCTCCTACCTCTACAACCTGCCCCGCAGCTACCTGGCCGATTGGCAATCGATTCGCCATATCGATGTAACCATTGCCAGGGTCAACGACGTGCCGGGGCAAGCGGTCATCGTCGACATGCGCAACCCCGCCAACGGCCCGGGGCTCAACTGGCTCGGCTCGTGCTACGCGATCGGTGAGTTACTGTGCGTGGTGTACATCGACCCGCAAACCCACCTCAGCGATCACCTCACGCTCTACCGTGCGCCCGACGCCCCACGCTTTACCGAGCAGGACTGCCTGCTGCTGAACAACCTCATGCGGCACCTGGTGGCGGCGGTCTCGGCCAATCAGATTCGTACCCTGGTCGCCATGCGCGAAGCCCTCACCCACCCGCGCAATCTCGCACTTGCCGTGTGCGACCAGCGCGGCACCCTGCACTGTACGGAACGTGGCTTCGTCGACTTGCTGCTGAGCGAATGGCCGGACTGGACCGGCCCTTGCCTGCCGGTCGCGATGGACGCCGAGGGCTATGACGGCAAGCACCTGCAGGTCGAGGCCTCGACGGTCGGCGACCTGCTCCTGCTGGCGGCCCGCAGCCGTACGGTGCTGATGCAACTGAGCCCTCGGGAGAATGCGGTGGCCCAGGGTTTCGGCGAAGGCAAGACCTACAAGGAAGTCGCCCGCGACCTGGGCATGTCGCCCAATACCGTGCGCCATCACATCCGCGCCATCTACAGCAAACTCGGGGTCAAGGACAAAGCCCGAATCGCCCACCTGCTGCACGCCCCGCCTGATTGATCGGCACCACTGACCCGCGCTGACTTTTTCGCTGTCGTTTTGACGGCCACGGGACACCTGTGCGCTTTTTTTGTCCCCCCTGCCACCCACGGGCGAGCCGTTCGCCACACAACACCTCAAAGAAGAGATGCCATGCCCATGATCCACACCTTCACCCGCACCACCACACTGGCCCTGCTCGGCGGCCTGTCGAGCCTGCACGCCAGTGCGGCCGACCTCAACGCCCGGGACTTTTTCGGCGCCCCCTCGGGCACCAGCCTGGGCGTGCTGTACCTGCCGGCAAGCCGCGCCAGTGACTTCCACGGCCCGGCCGACAGCACCGGCAAGGCCGACCTGAAGGTCAACGCCGTGGCGTACCGCCAAGTGTTCTTCACCGACCTCTGCGGCACCCTCTGCACCCCACAGTTCATCGTGCCTTTCGCCGACATCAACGCCCGCCTGCCGGGTGCCGGCCAACGCAGCGCAGAAAGCGGTTTCGGTGATCCCCAGGTCGGCGGCACGGTGTTTTTCATCAACGATCCGGCCTCGCGCACCTACAGCGGCCTACTGACCCTGATCACCCTGCCTGTGGGCGAATACCACGGTAACAATCCCGATGTATCGCCCGGTGCCAATCGCTGGGGCACCACCTTTGTCTACAACTACACCCAGGGCATCGGCGAAAAGTGGGTGCTGGAAGCCAACCTCGAAGCCCAGCTCTACGGCAAGAACGACAACTACTTCGGCAGCGACCTGAAACAGGACCCGCTGTATCGCCTGCAAGCCTTTGCTTCCTACGACTTCACACCCAGCACCTACGGCGCACTGCGACTGATCCACACCGATGGTGGCGAATTGCGGATCAATGACCAGCGCATCGACAACACCCACAAGCGCTACACCCAGGTGGGCTTCGAGGTTGGTCACTGGCTGGATAAACAGAACCAGTTGATGTTCGGCCTCTCGCAGAACGTCGCCACCGACAACGGCTATCACGGTACCGACGCGCTGCTGCGTCTGGTCCATGTGTTCTGAATCCCCTCATCGGAGCTTGCCCATGAACACCCAGACCCAACCGCTGACCGATGAACGCGCCCACGCCTCATCCCCATTGGCATTGCTGGCAGCCATTGTGCTGTTCGCTGCCATCACCCCGACCATTCTCATGACCGCACCGGCCGTGGCTGCGCAACTGGCGACGCAATGGCAGTTGAGCCCGTCACAGATCGGGGACCTGTTCTCCACCGAACTCGGCGCCATGAGCCTGGCCACCCTGCCCGCACTGTGGTGGCTCAAGCGTGTCGACTGGCGCCGCGCCGCCTTGCTGGCCGGGTTGCTGTTCATCGCCGCCAACCTGCTTTCAATGCTGGCCCGCGACTACCCGATACTCCTGGCACTGCGCTTTTGCAGCGCCCTGGCCGGTGGCTCGTTGATGATCATCTGCCTGTCCAGTGCGGCCTCCACGGCCAATCCCGGGCGTGTCTACGGGTTATGGGTGATGGGGCAACTGGTGGTCGGGGCGATCGGCCTGAGCATCCTGCCCCGGCTGTTCGAGCACTACGGGCTGTCAGCCTGCTACCTGATCCTCGCCGCCTTGATGACGCTCTTTCTGCCCCTGGCACGGCACTTTCCCCAGGGCAGCCCGGCGCCTGAAAAAGCCGCCGAGCGCATCGCCCTCGCCTCCCGGTGGAAAGCCGCACTGGGCATTCTGGGCCTGCTGAGTTTCTACGTCAGCCTGAGCGGTGTCTGGACCTTTATCGGTTCCATCAGCAGCCATGCCGGCCTCTCTGCCGAGGCCAGTGGCGAGATTCTGGCGCTCGCCACGGTGATGGGCATCGTCGGGGCCGGTTGTGCCTCGCTGATCGGCGACCGTCTGCCACGCCTGTTGCTGTTACTGCTGGGGTACGCGTTGATGGCAGGCGCCGTGCTGTTGCTGCTGGGCCAGCCCGACATGCTGCGTTTTGCCTTGGCGGCGCTGCTTTTCAAGTTCACCTGGACCTTCATTCTGCCGCTGGTCCTGGCCTGCCTGGCCGACCTCGACCGCTCCGGAAAATTGATGAACACCTCCAACCTGGTGATCGGTGGCGGCCTGGCCATCGGCCCGACCGTGGCTGGCCGGATGATCGAAGCCAGCGGCGGCTTCCAATCACTGCTGATCGCAGGGGCGTGCATCACCGTGCTGTCCCTGGTGTTGATACTGGGCAGCCGCCCAAATGCCTGACAGGCCCTTTTACCCCAACGAAAATGGAAAGACGATGAGCCGAAAAAGTGCATTTTTCTTCGACGAACTCAGCCTCTGGCACAGCGCCGGGTTGCACGCCTTGACCTTACCGGTGGGCGGGTGGGTGCAACCGCCTGCCGCCGCCGGCCACGCCGAGTCACCGGAAACCAAGCGTCGCTTGAAGAGCCTGCTGGACGTTTCCGGCCTGACCCGCCACTTACAGGTGCGCAGTGCCAACGCGGCCACCGCTGAAGACCTGCTGCGGGTGCACACGCCCAACTACCTGCAACGCTTCAAGGCGATGAGCGATGCCGGGGGCGGCGAATTGGGCCCCCACGCGCCCATCGGGCCAGGCAGTTATGAAATAGCCAGGCTCTCCGCCGGGCTGGCCATGGCGGCAGTGGATGCGGTGCTGTGCGGCGAAGTCGACAATGCCTATTCTCTGTCACGCCCACCCGGCCACCACTGCCTCGCCGACAACGCCATGGGCTTCTGCTTCCTGGCCAACATCGCCATCGCCATCGAAGCTGCAAAAGCACGGCGTGGCCTGGGCAACGTCGCGGTGATCGACTGGGACGTGCACCACGGCAACGGCACCCAATCGATCTTCGAAGAACGCGGCGACGTGCTGACGATTTCCCTGCATCAGGACGGCTGTTTCCCGGCAGGTTACAGCGGTGAAGCCGATCGCGGGCGCGGCGCGGGGCTGGGCGCGAATATCAATATCCCGCTGCCCCCCGGCAGCGGTCATGAGGCGTATCTGCACGCGATGGAGCGTATCGTGATTCCGGCGCTGGAGCGCTTCGAGCCGGAATTGATCATCGTCGCCTGCGGCTACGACGCCAACGCGGTCGACCCACTGGCGCGAATGCTGTTGCACAGTGACTCGTTCCGGCACATGACCCGTCTTGTACGCCAAGCAGCCGAACGCCTGTGCCAGGGCCGCCTGGTGCTGGTGCACGAAGGCGGCTACTCCGAAGCCTATGTACCGTTTTGCGGGCTGGCGACCATTGAGGAATTGGTGGGCGTCAGGACACAGGTCGGCGACCCCATGCTGGAGTTTGTGCAGTTGCAGCAACCGAACGCGGCGCTGGCGGCGTTTCAGTTGCGCGTAGTCGATGAGTTGGCCGAAGCCCGCTGAGCGTGACGCAAAAAAATCCGATGCCGTTGCCGGCATCGGATCTTGGCCAGTCAGCAGTGGCTGATCAGTCCCTTCAACACCGTCTTGAAGGTGTCGATCTGGTCCTGGCTGAACTCGGCGAACACCTTCTCCTGCTGTTCCCGTGCAATGGCCCAGAGGTCTTCGGTCTGCTCGATACCCGCCGCGGTCAGGCGCACGCCGTGCTCGTCGTCATCGACCAGCCCCTTGCGCTTGAGGTTGGCCACGGCGTCGTCGATTTCCCGCACCGGCATCGCCACTTCCCGCAGCAGGTCGCCAGTGCTCAGGCGGGCATCGTTCTCAAGCACCATCAGCATCCGCGCCTCGCTGGTGCGCAGGCCGGTGGACAGTTGCCGGGGCTGGTAGCTGGACTGGTAGGCGCGAACCGCCTGGGTCATCAGGTAATACAGGTTATGGTTCAGGCGCCCCTGGAAGTGGCTGCTCGGCGGCTGGCTTTCGTCGCGCCTGGTCATGCGCGTATGGGGCAGGACCATGGAGTAGGCGCCCTGGTGGTAGAGCAGCGGCGAGCGCCCGAAATCGTCGAAGGCCACCACCTTGCCGATCATGATCCAGTGATCGCCGCCATCCACCTGCTGGTATTTCTCGCAGTGAAAACGTGCCGCACAATCGGCGAACACCGGCGCCCCGCCCTCCCCCGGTGCATAGGCGATCTCGGCGAAGCGGTCGTCCTTGGGCCGGGCAAAATTGTTCGAGAGGTCGATCTGGTCCGCCGCCAGCACGTTGACCGCGAAGTGGCTGGCCTCCTCGAATACCCCGTGACTGCTGGAGCGTTTGTCGATGCTCCACAGCACCAGCGGTGGGTCCAGGGACACCGAGTTGAAGCTGTTGGCGGTAACGCCCACCTTGCGGCCGGAGGCGTCGGCGGCGGTGACCACGGTCACGCCCGTGGCAAAGTTGCCCAGGGCCCGGCGAAAGGCGCGTGGGTCGAAGGTCGATTCAGACATGCAAGACTCCCGGGCTGCGTCAGGCGCAGCCCTGATTGTTGTTTTCAAAAGCAGCTTCAGATCATGCTCGGATCGGGCTCCAGGCCCATCAGCTCGCGGCCGAGGATCTGTGCACAGACGTCGTAGTCGGTGTAGGCATGGGCGCCGGTCATGTGCGAGTCGCGGAACAGGCGCTGCATCTCGTTGTGCTCGAACCAGGCGTTGCCGCCGGCGGCTTCGAACAGACGGTCCACCGCCTGGATGCACATCTTGGTCGCGTAGGCCTGGTTGGTGCGCCAGAACGCCAGGGTCTGGCGGCTGGGGTAGCGCTGCTGCTCACTGTGTTCAGCGTGTTCGTCCCAGGTTTTTTCGAGGAAGGCGCGCGCGGCGGCCACCTGGTGCGTCGACTCGGCCAGGCGCATCAACGCCGGGGTCGCGGCACCGACCGCCGCGCCGGTGTAGGCGCGCACGCGGGTCTTGGTCTTTTCGCGGAACACCTCGAGCATCCGCTCGGCGACGCCCAGGCTGACGGTGGAAAAACCGCTGGCAAAATACGGCCGGTACGGTGAGTAGAAAATCCTGCTGTCGGGGTACAGCCCGAAGCCGGCGGACTTGCCTTCCATCATGTCCTTGGCTTTCTGGATGCGGTGTTCCGGCACCCAGGCCTTGTCGATGATCAAGGTCTTGGTGCCGCTGCCCTTCATGCCGGCGGCAAACCAGTCATCGCGGATCTGGTAGTCACTGCGCGGCAGCACCGCGAAGCAGTAATCCTGGGAGCCCTGGGGGTTGTTGCGGCGGAAACCCACGATCGCCCACTCGGCGTGATCACAGCCGCTGCTCCAGCCCATTTCTCCGCTGAACAGCACGCCGCCCTCGACTTCCTCGGTGCGCCCGAACGGCGCGATGCTGCTGCTGGCCGTGGCATCCGGGTCAGTGCCCCAGACCTCCTGCTGCAGTTGGGCCGAGAACAGTGCCAATTGATGGCTGTGGGTACACAACAGGCTCATGGCCCAGGCCGTGCTGGCGCAGGCCCCCGCGAGCAAGGCGATGCAGTCGGCAAACTGCGGCAGCGACAACTCCATGCCGCCGAACACTTTCGGCTGAAACACACGGTGCATACCGATGCTCTTGAGCAGCGCAATATTCTCGGCGGGCACCTGGCGGTCCTGCTCGGCCACGAAGGCATTGGCGGCGATGGTCGGCAGGATGGACTTGAGGTCTTCAAGGAGCGGGTTTGGCTTTTTCATGGATGGCCCTGCTTATTATTGGATGTCCGGGCAGCGCCAGAAATCAAGGCGCGGCGCCGGATGCAGGGCCAGTATGGAGCGTGCCTTCCTGGCAGGACATGCACCTTCCAGAGTCAAGATTGTACTTTTCAAAGGCTCAGGCTGATCCGCCGTGCACAGGCGCTGGCAGCCACAGACATGCCACTGGGCAGCCACAGTCAAGCCCGTTCCGGCCACTGGGATTAACCTCGGGCTTTTCAATCTCTGCCACCAGGAAAAACCCATGAGCGATATTCCACTGCTGCCCCAGGTTGAAGCCTTCCTCCGTCGAACCCATACGTTGTTCATTGACGGTGGCTACGTCGAGAGCCATTCCAGCCAGCGGTTGGAGGTGATCAACCCGGCCACCGGCCAGGTCATCGCCGATGTCGCCGACGCCGACCCGGCCGACATTGACGCGGCCGTGGCGTCCGCGAGCCGAGGCTTCAAACAGTGGTCGCAGGTCGCACCAGCGGTGCGCGGCAACGTGCTGTTCAAACTGGCCGACCTGCTGGAGCAACACCGCGAAGAACTGGCACAGATCGAAACCTGCCAGTCAGGCAAGATCATCCAGATTTCCCGCGCCTTCGAAGTCGACCAGGCCGCGCACTTCCTGCGTTACTACGCCGGCTGGGCCACCAAGATCAGCGGCCAGACCATCACCCCATCGTTGCCCTCCTTCGCCGGCGAGCGCTACACCGCGTTCACCCTGCGCGAGCCGGTCGGAGTGGTGGTCGGCATCGTGCCGTGGAATTTCTCGACCATGATCGCCATCTGGAAACTCGCCTCGGCGCTGGTGACCGGTTGCAGCATCATCATCAAGCCCAGCGAGTTCACGCCGCTGACCATCCTGCGCATCGCCGAACTGGCGATTGCCGCCGGCCTTCCCGCCGGTGCGCTGAACGTCTTGACCGGCGGCGGCAGCGTCGGCAAAGGCCTGATCGAACACCCCGGCACCGACAAGGTGTCGTTCACCGGCTCCGTGCCGACCGGGATTGCGGTGGGCCAGAGTGCCATGGGCGCCGGGCTGACCCGCGCCACCCTTGAACTGGGCGGCAAGAACTCGGCCGGGTTCCTGCCCGATGTGGACCTGGACAAGGCCGTCAACGGCATCATCGAAGCGGGCTTTTTGCACTCCGGGCAAATCTGCGCCGCCGCCGAACGCTTCTTTGTGCATCGTTCGCAGATCGAAACGGTGATGGGCAAACTGGCCCAGCGCCTGAGCACGCTGAACATCGGCTCGCCTCTGGACGAGCGCACCGAATTCGGCCCGGTCACCAACCGCCAGCACCAGCTCAAACTCGGCGAGTTCTTCGCCAAGGCCCGTGCCGAAAACAACCGCATCATTCACGGTGGCAACCTGATCGACCGGCCGGGCTGTTACGTCGAGCCGACGATCATCCTCGCCAACAGCGTCAACGACACCCTGCTCAACGAAGAGACCTTCGGCCCCATTGCCACGTTCTTGCCGTACGACAGCGAAGAAGAACTGCTGGCCTTGATGAACAACACTCCCTACGGCTTGAGCGCCAGCCTGTGGACCAACGACCTCAGCAAAGCCCTGCGCATGGTGCCCGCCATCGAGGCCGGCACAGTGTGGGTGAACATGCACACGATGCTGGACCCGGCGGTGCCGTTTGGCGGCAACAAGTCCTCCGGGATAGGCCGGGAGTTCGGCAGCGCCTTCATCGAAGACTACACCGAGTTGAAGTCAGTGATGATTCGCTACTGAATCCAACCAGTGGATCCATTGAAACGTAATCGTCCGATAATCGCCCAATAAAACAACCAAAATAGATTGACTCTCCATAAGGCCAGCCATTTAATGGATCCATTAAATAAAAACAATCCGCCGCCTGGAGAGTCATCATGTACCCCAAGAACACCTGGTATGTCGCCTGTACCCCCGATGAAATCGCACACAAGCCCCTGGGTCGACAGATCTGCGGCGAAAAGATGGTGTTTTATCGTGGCCAGGAAGGCGCCGTGGTGGCGGTCGAGGACTTCTGCCCCCATCGCGGCGCGCCGCTTTCACTGGGGTATGTCGAGAACGGCAACCTGGTCTGCGGCTACCACGGCCTGGTCATGGGCGGCGACGGCAAGACCGTGGAAATGCCCGGCCAGCGGGTACGTGGTTTTCCCTGCAACAAGACCTTTGCCGCCGTTGAACGCTACGGCTTCATCTGGGTATGGCCCGGCGATCAGGCCCAGGCCGACCCGGCGCTGATCCACCACCTGGAATGGGCCGTGAGTGACCAGTGGGCCTATGGCGGCGGGCTGTTCGATATCCAATGCGACTACCGCCTGATGATCGACAACCTGATGGACCTGACCCACGAAACCTATGTGCACGCCTCCAGCATCGGCCAGAAGGAAATCGACGAGGCACCGCCCGTGACCACGGTGGACGGCGATGAAGTGGTCACCGCCCGGCACATGGAAAACATCATGGCCCCGCCGTTCTGGCGCATGGCCCTGCGCGGCAATAACCTTGCCGATGACGTGCCGGTGGACCGCTGGCAGATCTGCCGCTTCACCCCGCCCAGCCATGTATTGATCGAAGTCGGCGTGGCCCACGCCGGCAAAGGTGGCTATAACGCCGCCCCCGAACACAAGGCTGCCAGCATCGTGGTCGACTTCATCACCCCGCAAACCGACACCTCGATCTGGTACTTCTGGGGCATGGCGCGCAACTTCAACCCCCACGACGAGGCGCTGACCGCAAGCATTCGCGAGGGCCAGGGCAAGATTTTCAGCGAGGACCTGGAGATGCTCGAACGCCAGCAACAGAACCTGCTGGCCCATCCGCAGCGCAACCTGCTCAAGTTGAATATCGACGCGGGTGGCGTGCAATCGCGCAAGATCCTGGAGCGACTGATTGCCAAGGAACGCGCCCTCGAACCGCAACTGATCGCCACCACCACCGCCTGAACAGCGCGACAACTTTGCGAGGACTGAACATGATCGATGTGGTGGTGGTATCCCGTCATAACGAAGCCCAGGACATTTGCAGCTATGAACTGGCCAGTGTCGATGGCCAGCCGCTGCCGGCCTTCAGTGCCGGCGCGCATATTGACGTGCACTTGCCCGATGGGGTGATCCGGCAATATTCCCTGTGCAATCACCCCGAAGAACGTCATCGCTACCTGATCGGCGTGCTCAAGGACCCGGCGTCCCGGGGTGGCTCGCGCAGCCTGCACGAGCAGGTTCACGAGGGCGCCCGCCTGACCATCAGCGCACCGCGCAACCTGTTTCCCCTGGCCGACAACGCGCGACGCAGCCTGCTGTTTGCCGGTGGCATCGGCATCACCCCGATCCTGTGCATGGCCGAGCGCCTGGCCCATGTAGGTGCCGACTTCGAGCTGCATTACTGCGCCCGCGCCCGTGAGCGTGCGGCGTTTGTGCAGCGGCTCGAGGCGTCGCCGTTTGCCGCGCGGGTGTTCCTGCATTTCGATGAGCAGCCCCACACCGCGCTGAACATCGCCGAAGTGCTGGCAGCGCCCGCCGATGACGTGCACCTGTATGTCTGCGGCCCCGGCGGGTTCATGCAGCATGTGCTCGACAGCGCACGCGCGCAGGGCTGGCAGGAAGACTGCCTGCACCGCGAATACTTCAGCGCGGCACCGGTGGACAGCAGCCTCGACGGCGGCTTTTCGGTGAAGCTCGGCAGCAGCGGCCAGGTCTTTGAAATTCCCGCCGACAAGACCGTGGTCCAGGTCCTGGAAAGCCACGGCATAGAGATTGCCGTGTCCTGCGAACAGGGGATTTGCGGCACCTGCCTGACCCGTGTGCTGGAGGGCATACCGGAGCACCGCGACCTGTTCCTCACCGAACAGGAACAGGCCCTGAATGACCAGTTCACCCCCTGCTGCTCGCGCTCGAAAACCCCGCTGCTGGTACTCGATATCTGACAGGGTTCACGACGCGGGCAAAATCACCTTCATGCGCGCGGCGGCGGTGGCTGAGCTGAAGATCTCGGCATAGCGCAACGTCGCATTGGCGTGTTCGCGCATGATGGCTTCGGCCCGCGCGCCCTGGCGATTGACCAGGGCATCGAAAACCGAATGATGCTGCATGTGGGCATAGTTGAAGCGTCGGTACTCGCGGGCCATGTCCTCGCGATCCACCGCCAGCGCGGTCACCGAGGCGAACGGCAGGTGATCATTGCGGGCCAGCGCGTCGGCGATCGCCGGGTTGTGGCTGCCTTCGACGATGACCTGGTGAAAGCGCATGTTCAGGTCGTGATAGACCTCAAGGTCATCCTCGGTCACGTAGCCCTTTTCGAACAGTTGATCGCCTTCCACCAGGCAGCGCTCCAGCGCCGCACGCGCCGCGTCGGATAAACCAAGCTCGGCGGTCTGACGCGCTGCCAGGCCCTCAAGCACGCCGCGCACTTCGACGGCGCCGGCAATGTCGCTGGGGCTGACCGAACGCACCTGATAGCCGCGCCCGCCAAACGGCACCAGCAGTCCTTCCTGCTCAAGGGTACGAAAGGCCATGCGCACCGGCATGCGCGACACGCCGAACAGCTGCGCCGTGGGAATCTCCATCAGCCGCTCGCCCGCCGCCAACTCCCCGCTGGCAATCATCTTGCGCAGTGCAACCAGCACCAATTGACCGGGTTTACTCATCCAGGCAACTTCCAGAAAACGTGAGCCGCCATGGTACCGCAAGTAGTACCGCAAGCACCTGGCCGCGTCAGATGAACGCCAGCGCTGCCCGTGCCCCGTCTATGGCGCCCAGGTGCTGCGCCAGCCGCGACGGCAGGTAATCGAAAAAGAACCCGGCGCTTTGCAGCTTGGCGGCACGCAGCGGATCGTCTTCGCGCAGGGCCCTGGAGACCCGCGCGGCCCGCGCCCAGGCAAAGGCCAGCAACGCGACGCCACAGAGCTGGAGGAAATCCGGCGCCGCCCGATAGGGGTATTCACTGTCCTCGTGGGTGCGTTCACGGATGGCGTGCACCACACTGGCCAACGCGTCGCACAGGCTGGCCAACGCATCGGAAAAGCCTGCGCATTCCTCATACTGCGCGCCCTGCGCGGCCTCGGCGCGCAACTCGGCCAGCAGCAGGCCAAAGGCTCGGCCGTCATCCCCCAGCACCTTGCGCAGCAACAGGTCATTGGCCTGGATCTCGTTACTGCCCTCATAGATCATCGCGATACGGCTGTCCCGCAGGGTTTGTTCGATGGCGAACTCGGTGACGTAGCCGTAACCGCCGAACACCTGCAGCCCCTGGCTGGCCTGGCGAAAGCCCTGTTCGGTGAAATACGCCTTGATGATGGGGGTCAGCAGCGGCGCCAACTGCGCCGCCGACGGGTCCTGGCCGTGCTCGGCCTGATCAAGCAGGTGCGCCGCCCAATAGCCGATGGCGCGCATGCCCTCGCTGGTGGTGCGCAGCTCCAGCAACACGCGGCGCATGGCCGGGTGATAACGGATCGGGTCAGCCGCCTGGGCCACCACCTCTTCCGGCCTTGACGGCGCACGCATCTGCAAGCGCTCGGCGGCGTACTGGCGAGCGTTCTGCCAGGCCGCCTCGACATGCCCCAGGCCTTGCAGGCCCACATGCAGGCGCGCCGAATTCATCATCACAAACATCGCCGCCAGGCCGCGATTGGGCTCGCCGACCAGCCAGCCCTGGGCGGCGTCGAACACCAGGGAGCAGGTGGCGCTGCCCTTGATGCCCATCTTGTGTTCGATGCCGTCGCAGTGCACGCCATTGGCCTGGCCATCGTCCAGCTGCTTGGGCACCAGGAACAGTGAAATGCCACGACTGCCCGGCGGCGCATCGGGCAGGCGCGCCAGCACCAGGTGCAGGATATTCGCCGTGAGGTCGTGCTCGCCGCCGGAGATAAACAGCTTGCTGCCGCTGAGGCGATAACTGCCATCCGCCTGGGGCTGCGCGCGACAACGCAGCAAGCCGACATCGCTGCCGGCCTGGGGCTCGGTCAGGCACATGGTGGGCAAGGCCTGGCCGCTGACGATGTCGGGCAGGTAGCGCGCCTGCAACCATGGGGCGGCGTGGGCCTTGAGACACAGGTAGGCACCGTGGGCGATCCCGGTGTACATGGCCCAGGCGTGGTTGCTGGCATAGAGCATCTCTTGCAGCGCCGCATCGAGCAGTTGCGGCGAGCCCTGCCCGCCCTGCTCCTCGGCACACGCCAGCGCCGGCCAGCCCCCCTCGACATAGGCGCGATAGGCCTCGACGAAGCCGTCCGGGGTGCTGACCCGGCCCGCCTGCCAGCGGCAGCCCTGGCGATCACCGCTGCTATTCAACGGCGCCAGCACGCCCTGGCTGAAGCGTGCCGCCTCCTCCAGCACCTGTAGCGCCAGCGGCAGGTCCAGGGCCGCGAATGCCGGGTGGCGCTGCCAGGTATCGGGCGCCTGCAGCCAGTGTTCCAGGACAAATTGCATATCGCCCAGGGGCGCCTCATAGCTCCACATCGGGACACCTCATCGACTAAAAAAACCATCAAGCGCGGTAGACAGGGTTCTCGATCAGCAACGCCATGCCCTGCCCGCCGCCCACGCACGCCGCGGCAATCCCGTAGCGCAGGTTGTGCTGGCGCAGTTGCCGGGCCAGGGTCATCACCAGGCGCAGGCCGGTGGCAGCCAACGGATGCCCCAGGGCAAGGGAACCGCCCTCGACGTTGAGGCGGCTGCTGTCCAGCTCCAGTTCATGGGCAACCGCCAGTACCTGGGCGGCCTGGGCTTCGTTGATTTCGAAGCGGCCGATGTCGCCCAGGTTCAAGCCGCTGCGTTGCAGCAGCAGGCGGATCGCCGGTGCCGGGCCGATGCCCATGAACTCGGGGGCCACACCGACCACCGCGCTGGCCAGCAGCCGCGCCAGGGCCGGGCGCGTGCAGGCCGAGGCACGCCCCACCAAAGCCGCCGCCGCACCATCGACCACCGCGCAACTGTTGCCGGCGGTTTGCACGCCGCCTGGATGCACGGCGCGCAAGCGCGTCAGGGCTTCAAGGTCGGTAGAACGTGGGTGGCTGTCGGCGCTGACGGCACTCTCCCGGCGCGCCAGGCTGATGCCCCTGGGCTGGTACCCCTCAAGCTCGAACACCTGGTTATCGACCGTGACGATTTCTTCCGCCCACACGCCGTCACGTTGCGCCTGCAAGGCACGCTGGTGGCTGTCGCAGGCGTAGCGGTCCACGGCCTTGCGGCTCAGGCCATAACGGCGCGCAAGATTGTCGGCGGTGGCGATCATGTCCAGGCCGGGGGCCGGGTCGTACAGGGCCTCCCAGAGAAAATCCTTGAATTGCACCTCGCCGCCGAGGCGAAACCCATCCCGATGGGTGTAGGCCGCAATCGGGTTGCGCGACATGGATTCACTGGCCACGCACAGCGCCAGTTGCACCTCGTCGCGCAGTTGTTCAGCGGCCTGGCGCAGCAGCTCGAAACCGGTGGCGCAGATGCGCTGCACCCCCAGTGCCGGGACCGCTTGCGCCACCCCGCTGTACAAGCCGATATGCCGAGGCAGCAAGTAGGCATCGAAACTGGCCTGGGCCATGGAGCCGGCCAGCACGCTGTCCACCGCCAGGGGGTCGATGCCGGCCCGGGCCAGCACTTCGCGGCCCACCTTGATTCCCAAATCGATAGGCGACACCTGGGATAGTGCACCGCCAAGGTCGACCCACGGCGTGCGCACCGCCGCGAAAATCGCCGCATCGGCAAACGCCGAGTACTGCCCGGCGCTGTTCAAGGCTTGGGCCCGGCGCGCAGGATCGCAGGGTCTTCACCGCGATACAGCGCCTCGACCCTGGCCGCGCGCCATTGCAGCACGGCGCGCTGGTTGATCGAACCCTTGTCGGTGATTTCCCCGCGATCGATGGACGCTGGCTCGTCGAGCAGGGCAATCCATTCCAGGCGACTGGCATTGCCGGTGGCCTCGCGGTTGAGGCGCTGCAACCAGTCGGCGAACCACTGGCGTACCGGCGCGCTGGCCAGCACCTCGGCGTCGCTGGCGTCAGCGCTCAAACCGGCCAGCCGACGGCACTCGTAGAGCCGGGGGAATACCAGGGCGCCCAGGCATTCGCGGTCCGGCGCGGCAATCACCAGGTCCTGCACATAGGGCGCGCCGTCGAGCACCGCGCGATTGCGCAACGGGCCGACACTGACAAACACCCCGGAAGACAACTTGAAATCCTCGGCAATCCGCCCGTCGAACATCAGCCCCAATTGCGGCTGGTGCGGGTCGGCGAGCTTGATCGCGTCACCTGAACAGTAGAAACCCTGGTCGTCGAACACCTCGGCGGTTTGCTCCGGCGCCCGCCAGTACCCCGGCATGATGTGCGGCCCGCGAAAGCGCCCTTCGAACTTGCCGTCCAACGGCACCAGGCGCACCTCGCAGCCCGGCGCGGGCAAGCCGATGTAGCCGGCCATGGACAACGGCCCGGTGGTGAAGGTGCAGGACGGCGCGGCTTCGGTCATGCCCAGCCCGGCCATCATGCGGATACGTTCACCGCAGTGCTGTTCGGCCACGCGGTCAAGGCGATCCCAGATACTTTGCGACAGGCCGGCGGCGGCGAAGAAGAACAGTTTCATCCGCGCAAAAAAGCGTTCACGCAACTCGGCGTCCTGTTCCAGGGCGTTGACCAGTTCTTCCCAGCCCTTGGGCACCGTCAGGTAGGCCGTGGGCGAGACTTCCTTGAGGTTGCGCAGGGTCTCGGCAAAGCCCTGGGCGGTCGGCTTGCCGTCGTCGAGGTAAAAGGTGCCGCCGTTGTAGAGCACGATGCCGACGTTATGGCTGCCACCGAAGGTGTGGTTCCACGGCAGCCAGTCCACCAGCACCGGCGGTTCCTCACCGAACACCGGGAACGTCTGCAGCAGCATTTGCTGGTTGGCACAAAGCATGCGCTGGGTGGTGATCACCGCCTTGGGCAACTTGGTCGAACCCGAGGTGAACAGGAACTTGGCGATGCTGTCGGGGCCGGTGGCCTGGAACGCCGCGTCGGCCTCGGCGGCGCCCGGCGTTTGCAGCAGGCTGGCGAAGCTGGCCTGAGTGCGCCCAGGCACGTGGCCGCGCACGCTGATCAGCGGGGTCTCGGCCGGCAGGACGGCGTCGATGGCGCGCTGGTAAGCCGCCGCATCGCTGACGAACACCAGCCCCGGTTGCAACAGGTTGCACACATGCCGCAGCTTGGCGAAATCCTGGGACAACAACGAATACGCCGGCGACACCGGGCAGTAAGGAATACCGGCGTACATCGCGCCGAGGGCAACCTGCAAATGCTCGATGTCGTTGCCCGACAGCAAGGCCAGCGGCTTATGCGCCGAGAGCCCGTAACTCAACAGGCCCTGGGCAATCGCACGCACGCTGTCGAGCATCTCGCGGTAGCTGACCCGGCGCCAATCACCACCGGCCTGGCGGGCCGCGATAAACGTCTGCTCGGGGCGCACCCGGGCCCAATGCACCAGGCGATCGAGCAGGCGCGCCGGCAACTCGGCCAGGGGCTCCAGGGAGCGCATATGCAGCACGCCGTGTTCTTCAGTGACCGCCACCGCTGCGTGGCCGATGGAGACCTCGCGGTATCGCGGTGCGGGCTGGGGTTGCGGTCTGAATTCGGAACTCACAAGGGTGTCCTCCAGCAAGGCGGGTCAACGCCGCCTTGTTATTGTTATGTCGCGACGCCTGCTCAGATCGGGTAATGCCGTGGCCCGTTCTGCAAGGTCACCCAGCGCAATTGCGTGAAGTGCTCGATCGAGGCCTTGCCGCCGAAGCTGCCGTAGCCGCTGGACTTGACCCCGCCAAACGGCATCTGCGCCTCGTCATGCACGGTCGGGCCGTTGATATGGCAAATGCCCGACTCGACACGCTGGGCCAGGGCCAGTGCACGCCCGGTGTCACGGCTGAAGATCGCCGCCGAGAGGCCGAACTCGGAGTCGTTGGCCAGGCGCAACAAGGCTTCATCCCCGTCACCGCGCAGCAGTACCGCCACCGGACCGAAGGATTCTTCGCGGTACAGGCGCATATGCTCGGTAACGCCATCGATCAGGGTCGGCTGCAGGATGCTGCCGTCCAGTTGGCCACCCACCACCAGCCGCGCGCCCTTGGCGAGGGCATCGTCGATCAGGGCCTTGATGCGTGTGCCGGCGCCGGCGTCCACCAGGGAACCCAGAACCGAATCCGCTGCAATGGGATCGCCTGCGCGCAGGGTCGCGACCTTGGCCGCCAGCTTGGCGGTGAACGCATCGGCGACCTTGGCATCGACAATCAGGCGCTCGGTGGACATGCAAATCTGGCCCTGGTTGAAATAGGCGCCAAAGGCCGCCGCTGCCACCGCCGCGTCGAGGTCGGCGTCGTCGAGCACCAGCAACGGCGCCTTGCCGCCCAGTTCCAGCAAGGCCGGCTTGAGGTGACGCGCCGAGAGTTCGCCGACAATCCGCCCCACATGGGTCGAGCCGGTGAAGTTGACCCGGCGCACGGCCGGGTGGGCGATCAGCCGCTCGACAATCGCAGCGGCATCCGCCGGGGCATTGCTGATGACATTGACCACGCCATCGCCCAGGCCGGCGTCCTGCAACACCTGGCCAATCAGGCGGTGCACCGCAGGGCTCAGCTCCGAGGCCTTGAGCACCACGGTATTGCCGCAGGCCAACGGCATGGCGATGGCGCGGGTGGCGAGGATCACCGGGGCATTCCACGGCGCGATGCCCAGTACCACGCCGCAAGGCTGACGCAAGGCCATGGCGAAACTGCCGGGGACATCGGAGGGGATCACTTCACCGGTGATCTGGGTGGTCATCGACGCCGCTTCGCGCAGCATATTGGCCGCCAGGCGCACGTTGAAGCCATACCAGTTGGCCATGGCGCCGGTCTCGCCGGCGGCGGCAATGAATTCGGCGCTGCGCGCCTGCAATTGCTCGGCGGCATTGAGCAGGCGGGTGCGGCGTTCGTTGGGTGCCAGCGCCGCCCACGCGGGGAACGCGGCGTGGGCGGCCGCTACGGCGGCGTCGGCATCTTCCAGGGTGGCGGCGGCCACCCGCGAGACCACTTCACCGGTCACCGGGTTGCGGCGCTCGAAGGTTCGACCGTCACGGGCGGGGCACGACTGGCCGCCGATCAACAGGGGCACGTCCAGCATGGTGATTCCTCTTTATTGTCTTTATCGGGAATACGTTCAAGCAGGGTACAACGGCGCGGCCAGGCGGCCGCGCCCTTCAGCGTTTATACGCCTGCAGACCAGGCTTGATGCTCTTGTCGTCGAGGAACTGCTTCATGCCCTGCTCGCGACCGCCTTCGGTGTCGAGCAGGCGCGACTGATCGAGCTTGGCGTAGAGGTAATCCTCGTTCTGCTCCCAGGTCAATTCGCGGCAGCGCTTGAAGCCATGCTTGGCGGCACGCAGCACCACCGGGTTTTTCTCCAGCAGGTTGCGCGCCAGTTCGATGGTCACTTCGCGCAGTTGAGCCAGCGGCACGCTTTCGTTGACCAGGCCCATTTCGGCGGCTTTCTGCCCGCCAAAGGTCTTGCCGGTCATGATGTAGTACAGCGATTGGCGATGGCCCACGGTGTCGGCCATGGCCTTGCTCACCAGGTTGCCCGGCGGGATGCCCCAGTTGATTTCCGAAAGGCCGAAGGTCGCTTCGTCCGCACAGATCGCCAGGTCGCAGGCCACCAGCGGGCTGAAGCCACCGCCGAAGCACCAGCCATTGACCATGGCGATGGTCGGCTTGGCGTACATGCGCAGCAGTTTCCATTGCCATTGCGAGGCTTCGCGACGGATTTTTTCCTGGAGGATTTCCGGGCCGGCGTCCACTTCGCGGAAGTATTCCTTGAGGTCCATGCCGGCGGTCCAGGCTTCGCCCGCGCCAGTCAGCACCAGCACGCCGGCGGCAGGGTCCTGCTCGAGGGTTTCGAGGACGTCGATCATTTCCCGGTTCAGGGTCGGGCTCATGGCGTTGCGTTTTTCCGGACGATTGAGAATGACCCAGGCGATGCCTTCTTCGATCTCAACCTTGACGGTGGTCCAACGGCCTTCGTAATTGCTCATGGCGGTACGCTCTTGTTCTGGGTTTGAAGATGATTCGAAATTAAACCGCAAATATAGTTATGTCAATTAACTATTAATCCGGATAACCAATATTTTTACGCGATGAAACCTGCGTTTTCCAGGCGTTGTGAAAAGCCGGCATAGCCATGGCGCGCCAACCCCGGCAAACTAGATAGCCTTCTTAACCTCCACCTTCTGAGGATTGCACTGCCAATGGCCAAGCCTTCCACCATCGCCGCCGCCAGCCAGGCCCTGCCCGACAACGACGAGGTACGGCCGCCGCTGGATTCAGCCCTGGACGATCTGATCGGCTACGCCATGCGCCGCGCCCAGCTCAAGCTGTTCCAGAACCTGATCGGCCGGCTGTCGGACCACGACCTGCGCCCTGCACAGTTCTCGGCCCTGGCGATCATCGAGCAGAACCCCGGGCTGATGCAGGCCGACCTGGCCCGCGCCCTGGCCATCGAGCCGCCCCAGGTAGTGCCGTTGCTGAACAAGCTGGAAAGCCGCGCCCTCGCCGTGCGGGTGCGCTGCAAGCCGGACAAGCGCTCCTACGGGATCTTCCTCAGCAAGAGCGGCGAAATCCTGCTCAAGGAACTCAAGGCCATCGCCGCCCAGAGTGACCTGGACGCCACGGCCGCCCTTGACGCCCAGGAACGCGAAGAGCTGCTGCGCCTGCTGAAGAAGGTCTATCAGGACTGAGCGGCCTACCAGAGCGCCACGGTGTAGAGGACCAGGAAACGGGTCTGGTTTTCATCGCGAAACGCCGCGCCGCTCGGGAAGTCATTGCGGTAGATCGACTTGCGCGCCATGAACCCGACGTTCTTCAGCGGGCCGTCCTGGATCACATACCCCAACTCCATCTGGAACTCG
Source organism: Pseudomonas sp. NFX5 (assembly GCF_049132125.1). NCBI lineage: Bacteria > Pseudomonadati > Pseudomonadota > Gammaproteobacteria > Pseudomonadales > Pseudomonadaceae > Pseudomonas > Pseudomonas sp. NFX5. The sequence goes on along the minus strand of NZ_JAFMZG010000035.1, from coordinate 188,143 downwards.
CGCTCCTTGCGGTCCTCGGCATTGAAAGCGGCCAGTTCGATGTTGTCGCCGCGCACATAGCGCAGCCGACTCTTGAGCCCCGGCACACCCGCTGCGGCGAAGTCGTAGTCATAGATGGCTTGCCAGGTGCGCTCCTTGGCGTTGAGAAAGTCCGAGCTCATGGTCAGCTCGCTCATGCCCATCAACTCGGTGCCGGAGATATAGGGTGTGGCCGTCTCCCCGCTTGAGTGCATGTAGCCAAGGCTGACGCGATGGCCGCCGAGGCGGTAGCCGAACAGCGCCGAGAGGTTGCGGTTATCCACCTTGCCCGCCTTGGCACTGCCATCCTCGCGGCTGAAAAAACTGCGCAGGTCGCTGGTGAGCACGCCATCGCCCAACGGCAGGTTGTGCAACAGCGCCAGGGTGTCCTGCTGGTAGAGGTCGGCGACCTGGGAGTGATAGAGGCGCAGGCTGAGGTCTTTGTTGACCTGATAGTCCCCGCCCACATACGCCAGGTGCGACGTGGTGGCGGTGGCGTTGAAACGCCGGTTGGGCGAAGCGATGGTCATGGCCTGGTAGTCGGTGGAGTCGCGCTTGTTGATGCGGTCGATGTAGCCGGTGTTGAAGGTCAGGCCATCGATGTCCTTGGAGCTCAAGGTGGTGCCGCGAAAGGTTTGCGGCAACAGGCGCGACGGGCTGGCAAAGGCGAACGGCAGGAAGATCGACACATCGCCGGCCTTCACCGTGGTTTGCGCAAACCGCAGCTTGGCAGTCGGGGCCAGGCGCGAGTACTCATCGGCGGCGCGCTTGTCGCTGGCCGACACCGGCAGCAACTCGGTGCCGCTGCGGTCCGGCGAGGAGTCGAGCTTGACCCCCATCAACCCGCGCACATCCAGGCCGAAGCCCACCGGGCCCGGGGTGTAGCCCGATTCCAGGTTGAGGATGAACGCCTGGGCCCATTCCCGCGCGGCGGTCTTCGCTCCGTCGTCCTTGTAGTCGCGGTCCAGGTAGTAATTGCGCAAGGTCAAGGTGCCGTGGCTGTCGTCGATAAAGCCTGCGGCCCATAGCGAAGTGGGCAACACGCTCAAGGCCAGGCATGCCATGAGCAGGCGTGGGGTATTGTTCGACACACAGGCGACGGGCGCCGCTGCAACGGCTTGCTCCATAGGGAGTTCTGGCATGTTCGATGTCCATTTTTTGTTGTTGTTTTTGGGGTGGCACACGCTCGGCCCGGTCGGCTTCGCGAGCCAAGAATGGAAACAGCCGGCGGTGCCCGTCAACCGCAACTGAGCGATAATCGAACATTAATAAAGCTATCTATTTTTTAGTTGCATATGAATCAACATCGCAACCCAATGAATTACATGGATTTATTCATGTTTTATGGGCGGATTAATCCACGATTCATTTTTTAGTTATCTTTGTTATCTTAATCACCAGCAGCCACTCGCGCTCGTCACCACAACAAAAACAACAATGAGGTTTGCCCATGGACAGTCCATCGCGTCGTTCGACGCTGACTATTGCGTTGTGCTTTATCGTTGCGCTGATCGAAGGGTTCGATCTGCAGGCCGCCGGCACTGCCGCCGCCGGGTTACGTCAAACGTTCGCCCTGGATCCGAAGATGCTCGGCTGGGTGTTCAGCGTCGGCATCATCGGCCTGCTGCCGGGGGCGTTCTTCGGCGGCTGGGTCGCCGACCGCATAGGGCGCAAGAAAATCCTGGTGGGTGCCGTGCTGCTGTTCGGGCTGTTTTCCCTGAGCACCGCGTTTGTCGACAGCTACGCCAGCCTGTTGCTGGTGCGCTTTCTCACCGGCCTGGGCCTGGGCGCCGCACTGCCCAACCTGATCGCGCTGTGCGCCGAAGCAGTGAGCGAACGCAACCGGGGCACGGCCATCAGCGTGATGTACTGCGGGGTGCCGCTGGGTGGCGCATTGGCCGCGGTGGTGGCGATGTTTTCCAGTGAGCACTGGCAGACCACCTTTATCATCGGTGGCCTGGCGCCGTTGCTCGCCGTGCCGTTGATGATCCTGCTGCTGCCGGAGTCCAGCGCCTTTCGCCAACAGCGCGACACTACGCACGGCGCCCGCCCTTCTACCGGCCAGGCGCTGTTCGGCGAAGGTCGCGCCCGCACCACATTGGCGTTGTGGCTCAGCTATTTCTTCACCCTGACCGTGATGTACATGCTGCTTAACTGGCTGCCGTCGCTGTTGCTGGAGCAGGGTTTCAGCAAACCCCAGGCGGGCATGGTGCAGATGCTCTTCAATATCGGCGGCGCCCTCGGCTCGCTGCTCGGCGGCGTGCTGCTGGACCGCTGCAATGCCGTCAAAGTGGTGCTGGGTGTGTATGCCGGGTTGCTGGCGGCATTGGCCGGAGTCGGGTTGTCGGTGGGCATCGTGCCCATGGCCATCGCCGGTTTTGCCGCCGGCCTGTTCGTGATGGCCGCGCAGTTGGTGCTGTACGCATCGGCACCGCCCTCCTACCCGACCTCGGTACGCGCCACCGGTGTCGGTGCCGCGGTGGCCGTCGGCCGCCTGGGTTCGGTGGCCGGGCCGCTGGCGGCCGGGCAACTGCTCGCCGCCGGCGCCGGCACCGCCGGGGTACTGCTGGCGACCTCCCCCGGGGTGGTGATTGCCGCACTGACCATCATCAGCGTGATGGTGCGTACGGCGCCCACTAGAACTTATGCAGCCAATTGAGCACCAGTTTGTTGCCCTGCGTGCGGTTCTCCGCCTGCTGCTCGAAGTAGGCGTTTACCGATAGCACGTCTTCCTTGCTGAACCCGTAGACCAGGCCTGGGCCAATGGCCCAGACCTTCTCCCGGCGCCCGCTCACGGCGTGCCCATCGACCTGGGTGTCGGTGATCTGCTTCAACCAGTAGCCGTTAACCCCCACGCTCAGTTGCTGGCTCACGGCATATTGCAGGGTCAGGTTGGCATGCAACGCCTGCCCGGCCTGGGTATCGGAAACATCCCCGAAGCCTGCCTGCGGATCATCGTTCTTGCCATTCCACAGGTACATGAACCGCCCGCTCGTCGACCACTTCGGGCTGAACCAGTACGTCGCCGCGTAATACGGGTTGAATGACCAGAAGTTGCTGCCTGGGTTGATCGAGCGCTTGCGGTCATAGGCGCCCACCGGCACCGAGATATCGGCTTCGATACGTTGGGTCAACAGCGGGCTGCCATCGGCGCGGCTCAGGGTCGGCAGTTGCAGGAAGGGCCCCACAATCACATCACCAAAGCCGGCGCGAGAACTCAGGGCCGCATTGTTCAACCCGTCGTCGACATCCACATGGGCCAGGGAGGTGTTGATCAGGGTGAATCCGGGCATCGCGCCATTCGCCAAGGGTTGGCCGAGGTAGATGATCTGTGTGGTAGGCGCCACCACTTCCACGTCCTGGTTGGGCAGTGCCAGCTTGTGGCCGTTGGCATCATTGAAACGGCTGGCCCGGGAGTACGTCAGGTATTCCTCCAGGTACCAGCCCGGGCCAGCGGGTGCCGGTGAGCCGTCGTAGAAACTGGTGCTGCCCAGGTTGAGGCCGGGCAAGTCGTAAGCATGTGCAGTCGATGACAGTGCGATAAAGGTCCCGGCCGCAACCGTCCGCAAGATAGGCTTGAGCATCTTGTATGTCCTGTATTTTTGTTGTTGTTCAAGACCCCCGGCACGGTGGATCCGCACCGGGGTTTACCGCTGTAGCACCCCCTACACGTAGGTCGCCGCCAACCCACCGTCCACCGGCAGATTGACCCCGTTGACCCAGCGCGCGGCGTCGGAGCAAAGAAAGGCGATCACCGCCGCCACCTCATCGGCCAGGGCCGGACGGGTCATGCGCTGGCTGTCCGCAGCCACCCGCTCCGGCCCGAGCATGCTGACAAAATCGTCGAGAATCGGGGTAAACACCGGCCCCGGCGCCACGCAGTTGATACGCACCGCGTGATCGCGAAACCAGCCTTGGGATTGCTGGAAGCTCCACACGATCAGCGCTTCCTTGAAGTACTGATAACAGCTGGCCTGCTCCACCGGATTGGCCGCCAGCCACTGCTGCCCGGCCTCGAAGCTGTGCGTCGCGGCCAGGGCCTTGTGCAGCTCCAGGCGTTGCGGCCACTGCGCACCGAGCACCGAAGCGACATTGACGATGCTGCCGCCCGCCGCCATGCGTGGCAGCAGCGCTTGAGTCAGGTGCCGCAACCCCAGGTAGTTGACCGTGGCCACCGCTTGCACGGGCGCGGTACCGGGCACGCCGGCAATGTTGCACAGCCCGTCGACCCGTGCCGGCAGGCGCGCCACCAGGGCATCGATGCTGGCCGGATCGCCCAGGTCAGCCTGGAAAAAGCCATCCAGGGTCAGTTGCGGTGCATGGCGATCAACGCCGATCACCGTGGCACCCTGGAAGCGCGCGAGCCGCGCAAGCTCGGCGCCAATGCCGGAGGCGACGCCGGTGACGACCAGGGTTTTGTTGTGCAGGTTCATGTTCAAGCCCTCTTGTTTTTGTATAGGCATAGGTGGATCAAAACGGATAGGCAGGTGCAGTGTTCTTCACCGTGACCCACTGCCACTGGCTGTACTCGTCCCAGTCGGCCGGCCCGCCTACGCTGCCGCCATTACCGGAAGCGCCGCGCCCACCAAAGGGGTTGATGCATTCGTCGGCGACGGTCTGGTCATTGATGTGCAGCAGGCCGCAGTCAAGCCGCTCGCCGATGGCCATGGCACGCCCGACCGAAGGCGAGATGATCGCGGCCGAGAGGCCGTACTCGGTGCGGTTGGCCAGCTCGATGGCCTCCTCGTCGGTGGCAAAACTGACCACCGTGGCCACCGGCCCGAAGATTTCATCCTCAAACGCGCGCATGCCTGGCCGCACACCGCTGAGCACGGTGGGCTGGTAGAACAATTGGTCGTATTCGCCACCCGCCTCCAACCGTGCGCCCGCTTGCAGGCTGTCGCTGACGATCTCGTGCACGCGCTGCAATTGCCGTTGGTTGATCAACGGGCCGAGCGCGGCTTCACCGCGGGCGGCATTGCCCACGGTCAACGCCCGGGCCTTGTCCACCAACTTGCGCGTGAGGCGTTCGGCGATGGATTCATGGGCGAGAATCAAGCCGGTGGCCATGCAGATTTGCCCCTGGTGCAGCCAGGCGCCCCAGGCGGCATTGCTCGCGGCCAGGTCGAGGTCGGCGTCTTCGAGAATGATCAGCGGGTTCTTGCCGCCCAGTTCCAGCGCGACTTTTTTCAGGTGTCGTCCGGCCACTTCGGCGACTTTGCGCCCCGCCGCCGTCGACCCGGTGAACGCAATCATCTGCACATTCGGATCGCGGCACAGCGCCTCACCCGCCGGCGCGGCACCGGGCAATACCTGCAGCAGGCCCTTGGGCAAGCCCGCCTCCTCGAACAGCCGGGCGATGAGAAAACCACCGCTGACCGGGGTCTGCGGGTCGGGCTTGAGCACCACCGCATTGCCCGCCGCCAGGGCCGGGGCCACCGAGCGCAGCGACAGCACCAGCGGAAAATTGAACGGTGAAATCACCCCGACCACGCCGTGGGGCTGACGCCGGGCATAGGACAGGCGACCTGCCGCACTGGGCAGCACCAGCCCGTGAGGTTGGGACAACAGCCCCGCCGCCTGATGCAGCAGCACAATCGCCTCGCGCACTTCGTGCTCGCCCTTGAACAACGCGCCGCCGGTTTCCCGCGCGACGTACAGCGCCAGTTCGGCAAAGGACTGCTGGGCCAGGTCCGCCGCCTTGCGAAACACCTCGGCGCGCTCCCGTGGGCCGAGTGCTGCCCAGGCCGGCTGCGCCAGGGCCGCGCTGCGGCAGGCGACGGCGATGTCGGCCGGGTTGGCCATGGCGCAGCGCATCAGGGGTTCGCCGGTGGCGGGTTCGATCACCGCGATCACGGACCCCGAGGCAGGTATCCAGTCGCCGTTGAACAGGCATTCGGACGCAATGGCCCGCTGTAGCAAGTGGGTGGTTTCAGGTACTGACATGGCAACTCCCGGTTCTTGTAATTGTCATCGCCTGCACAGGGTGCAAGCGCCGCATCAAGCCTTGAGCAAAGGCTGTGCCGCTTGCACCCAACGACGCAGACATAAAGGACCGAGGGCTCTGGGACGAGGCCTGCCACGGGGCGCCCACGCCTCACCGCCCCATCGGCTGCAAAAACCGCGGCACCGCCACTTGTTCAATTGATAAGGTTATGTTTAATAACTATCTGAGCAGTTACTCATATCGATCACTCGCTTTGCAGGGGCATAACAATGACTAATCCCCACAGCGCGCTGCCCGACGACCGGGTGGCCAGCGCGCCCTACCATCCGCGCGGCGACAGCCGTCAACTCAGTGAGAGCAGTTCGCCCACCCCGGCGGAACTGACCGATTGCCTGTTCTTCTCGCCCGAAGACGGGCGTATCTGGCTCAACGATCAACGCATGGTGTTGCTGCACGGTTCGTCGTTCGGTGCCCTGCGCGCGGAGGTCATCGAACGCCTGGGGCTGGAGCAGGCGCGTGGCCTGTTCACCCGCACCGGTTATGTCTCCGGCGCGCGGGACGCGCGGTTGATCCGCGAGCGCTGGCCACAGGCCGATGCCGCCGCCGTGTTTCGCGCCGGGACCCACCTGCACACCCTGGAAGGCATGACCAAGGTTGAACCGCTGCACTTCAAGTTCGATGCCGACTCGGGGTTCTATGAAGGCGAGTTCCTCTGGCACCACTCCTGCGAGGCCGATGAACACGTGGGTGCCTACGGCATCGGCCAGGACCCGGTGTGCTGGACTGAAACCGGCTATGCGATCGGTTTTGTCAGTGGCCTGTTCGGGCAAATGGTGATTTTCCGCGAGGTGGAATGCCGGGGCATGGGCCACCGCTGTTGCCGGGTGATCGGCAAGACCGCGGAGCAATGGGGTGACGTCGAGCAGGACCTGCGTTACCTGAATGTGTCCCAGGCCGTCGCCGACCCTGCTGCCCCCACGCCCGCCAGCCCGCTGCGCAGCAATGGCGGAGTCACTCAGCCGCAACCGTTGGTGGGCGCCAGCGCAGCCTTCAACGCCGCGATGCAAGCTTTGCAACGGGTCGCATTGACGCCCGCGACCGTGCTGATCAGCGGCGAGTCCGGGGTCGGCAAGGAGATGTTTGCGCGCCAGTTGCACCAGCTCAGCCGCCGCCAGGACAGCCCGTTCGTGGCGCTCAATTGCGCCGCGATTCCGGACAACCTGATCGAGGCCGAACTGTTCGGTGTCGAACGCGGCGCCTATACCGGCGCGACGCACTCGCGGCCTGGACGTTTCGAACGGGCCCAGGGCGGCACGCTGTTTCTGGATGAGATCACCAGCCTCAGCCTGGCCGGGCAAAGCAAGTTGCTGCGGGCCTTGCAGGAACGGGAAATCGAACGGGTCGGCGGGGTGCGCGGGATCAAGGTGGATGTGCGCGTGGTGGCCGCCACCAATATCGACCTGCGTAAAGCCGTGGCTGACGGCAGCTTTCGTGAAGACCTGTTCTACCGCCTGAATGTCTACCCCATCGCCCTGCCCCCGCTGCGCGAACGCCGGGACGACATCCCGCTGTTGATCAATGCGTTCCTCACGCGCTTCTGCCAGGAATACGCGCGAACGCCGGCGGGCCTGACCATGCGCGCCCTGAAGGTGTTGCTGCGCTATGACTTCGCGGGCAATGTGCGCGAACTGCAGAACCTGATCGAACGCGGCCTGATCGCCAGTGACGAAGGCCAACCCATCGACCTGGTGCACCTGTTTCGCAACGAACCGATGCCGGCCGATCCCTACGGCCTGGACGACCACGGCAGCCTGTCCAACAGCGCACCGCCGCCGTGCCTGGCACTGTTCGACACCCTTGGCCAACTGGAACCAGGGTTTTCCATCGAAGGCCTTGAATCGCGCCTGCTCAACGAAGCCCTGCAACGCAACGCCGGCAACCTGGCCGCCGCTGCCAGGCTTGTGGGGCTCAGCCGCGCTCAATTTGCCTACCGGTTGAAGAAGCATCAGCGGCAAATCCCTTGAATGCCAATTAGTGCTTTAAAAGCTTTACCCAATTAAGTATTTTGCAGGGATACCGGGGCGATAAGCGCCCCTCTTTTTACTCGTGACAAGGATCTCCTGTGAGCGGACTGCGTGAACGTCAGAAAGCCGAACGCCGGCAAGCTATCAGCCAGGCCGCGATCGAGCTGTTTGAACGCCAGGGTTTCCAGAACACCACCATCGAACAGATCGCCAGCCAGGCCGGGGTGTCGCCGCCGACGGTGTTCAAGTACTTCGGCAACAAGCAGGAAATCATCCTGGAAATCCTGCATCACGCCGATCAGCGCGCAATCAGTGACACCCGCCGCGAGATCCACACAATGGACGATCCGGTCGAAGCGCTGTGCCACCTGGAAAGCCTGCTCACCGGCTATGCCCTGGAAGTCATGCACCCCAGCCTGTGGCGTGAACTGCTGCCGCTGATCCTGTTCGGCGGCAGCAATGAACTGCCGGCCGGTTATCGCGCCATGAACGATGCGCTCAGGGCGGAAATCAGCGAACTGCTGCGGGAACTGCAACGGGCCGGCAAGCTGCGCCCGCAACTCGATGTGGAGTTGGCCGCGTTCCTGTTGAACGACTATTCGCACCTGCAACTGTTCAGGCTGGTGAACCAGGAACAGCCGGATATCGACGCGCACTCGACGCAGGTACGGCGCATCACCGAGCTGCTGTTCTACGGCATGCAGGCCTGACAGCTTCCAGGGCCGGGCCTCAGTAAAAGCGATAGCAACGAATCACCACCTGGTCGGCGCCCGGGTAATGCACCAGGCCGATAAAACTTGAACGGGTGAGCCAGTCCAGCCGCCCCTTGGGCACCTGAAACAGCGGGGTGCAGGTGCAGCGGTACTCCGTCTCAGGAATCGGCCATTGACCGTCGCGCTCCAGCTGGCGCCCGTACTCAGTCATGGTCAATACGCCGCGGTTACGGATGTTGATCACCTCGCCTTCGTCGGTCCTCAGGCTGTAGCGGGCATCCAGTTGACCGATGCCATCCGGGCGCAAAACAAAACAATCGTCTCCGCCCGCCAGGACCTGGCCGCTGATGCCGACCCCATCGAAGTCCCCGCCCATAATCGGGTAGTTGCAGCGCAGGCCTTCAACGCTGTCGCCCAGGGTCACACCCGGCCCTATCGCGACGCGCAGGGTCAGCACCCGCTGCAAGTTGGGGGCAATGTCCATCCGTTCAGTCATGGCAAGCTCCAGGCCCGGCGCGCACGCACCGGGCCACACTGATCAGCGGTTGCTCTTGATGGCCGTCCAGGTGCGGGTACGGATGCGCTCCACGGCGGCCGGAATCGGTTCCAGGGCGAACAGGGTCTTGCGCGCTTCCTCCGGCACATACATGTTGGGGTCGTTGCGGATGCTGGCGTCCACCAGCGCAGTGGCGTCCTTGTTCGGGTTGGGGTAGCCGATCTTGTTGCTGATGCGCGCAATCACGTCCGGGCGCAGGATGTAATTGATGAACGCATGGGCCTCCGCCAGATCGGGTGCCTTGGCCGGGATCATCATCACGTCCGCCCACATCGGCGCGCCTTCCTTGGGCAGTGCCATCTCGACCTTGACGCCCTTGCCGGCGGCATCCGCCAGTCGCGTGGCCAATGCGACACCGCCGGACCAGCCCACGCCCACACAGATATCACCGTTGGCCAGGTCCATGCCGTAGCGCGACGAGTTGAAGTAAGTGACGTAAGGGCGAATCTTCATCATCACGGCCTGGGCTTGCACATAGTCTTCACGCTTCTGGCTATTGGGGTCGAGGCCCTTGTAGTGCAGGGCAATCGGCAGGATCTCGTTGCCGGCGTCGAGGAAACCCACGCCACAACTGGCGAGCTTGGCGAGGTTTTCTTCCTTGAAGATGATGTCCCAGCTGTTCATCTGCACGTCGGGGCCCAGGGCCTTGCGTACCTTGTCGACGTTGTAGCCGATCAATGTGGTGCCCCATAGGTAAGGCACGGCGTAGCGGTTGCCGGTGTCACCCACGGCTTCCAGGGATTGCATGAACTGCGGGTCCAGGTGCTGCCAGTTCGGCAACTGCTGGCGGTCCAGCGGCTGCACGGCCCCGGCCGTGATCAGGTGCCCCAGGTTGGCGGTGCCGGGAAACACCACGTCATACCCTGAGTTGCCCGTCAGCAGCTTGGACTCCATGGTTTCGGCACTGTCGAACACATCGTAAATCGGGCGAATGCCGGTTTCCTCCTGGAAACTCTTGAGCACTTCGGGTGGCAGGTATTCGATCCAGTTGTAGATCCGTACGGTGCGTTCTTCGCCCAGGCAAACACCGCTGATGAACAACGAGGCGACAGTGCCCAGCAAGGTATTGCGCAAAAACTTGTTCATGATCAACACACTCCAGCGCGGCCGCGATGGCTCGCAGCACTTAATAGCGGTAGGTGAAATACAGTTCCAGCGCACTGAACATCTGGTCGTTACCGAACACCTGTTTGGCGGCGGCCAGCGGCTTGACCCAGTTGTAGGACAGCGACGTATAGAACGACGGCGTGGGCGTCCAGTCGAGGAAAACCACACTTTCGTCAGCAAAGCGCCGATCGCTGACCGGCGCGCCCATGTAGTTTTTCTCGTCCAGCCAGAACTGGTAGTGAATCGCGCCGAGGGTCAGGGTGTCGTTGAGGTGGGTCTTGAGGGAGAACTGCTGGACGTTTTCGTTGCTGTTGAACAGCAGGTAGTTGCCGACCACATCCCCGACCAGCCAGGTGCTCCAGTCAACGAAGCCCTTGCTCAGTGAATCCCAGGCTTTCTGGCGGTTGTCGGTGAGGTTGTCGTCGCCGGAAAAGCTCGCGTAGCGATAGCCGAGGATCGGTGTCAGCGGCACGGTGCTGAAGGCGTAGTCGGCCTGGGCGTACCAGGCGTTGGCATCGTAGTCGACACCCTCGCCGCTGCCGCGCTCCAGCGCGTACTCGGCATTCAGGGTCAGCGCCTGGACGCCGGGCACCTTGGCGTTGAGCGCCCTGACGTTGTACACCTGCATCCCGTCCCGACGGCGCGGCAGCGTGCTGCCTTTGGGGCCAAGGGCATTGACCTTCATGGCCATGGCACCGAGCGTCACCTGGTCATCGAGGTTGTAGTCGAGGTTGACGCCGGTCATGCGGAAATCGCCCAGGTCATCATCGGTGCGCAGGGTGAATACCTGGGACTTCAGCGCGCCATGGTCCCAGGCCAGGATCGCTGAATCCTTGAAGGCGGTTCGCGGGCCGAGCCAGTAGGCGCCGTCTTTGTACTGGTCGAGGTTACCGTCCATGACGATGAACCCCGTACCGATCATGTAGTTCTGGCGGCCGGCGGTGAACTTCCACTCGCCGGCGCGAAAACCGCCGTAGAGTTCTTCGGCTGCGACCTTGCCGTCGGAGCTGCGGGTGAAGCCTCCCGCATCGCCATCGCCGAAGGTGCTCGCCGCCACCAGGGAACCGCCGGCCAGCAGGCTGAAATCCGGTTGCAACGCATACTCGAGCTTGACCCCCGGCTTTACGTAGACCTCTTGCCAGTTGATGCGGGCGCCGCCGTTCTTGCCGCTGCGTGCATCGACCTGGCCGCTGCCGAAGTTGACGCCACGGGTAAACAGCGTCGCCCCGCCCACGGTAAGATTGACTTCACCCTTGAGATCGCCGTCCTCAAAGGTGTAGCCCGCCAACGCGACGTGGGTGGTCAAGGGTAAGCCGAGCGCTAACAGCGCTCGAGAGAAACGCTTGGTGAAAACCATAAGAAGCTCCTGTGGAATTATTGTTGTTACAGGGCAGTCAATGGCGACGCAGGGCGCCGCCAACACCTGGGCAAGCCAGGTGAATAGAACGCAAGACTCTTATTGTTTGGCGTGGATCAGCGACTCAGGTGGGCGGCGATCGCGCGCAGCATGCGCACGCTGTCGGTATCGAACGGGCTGACCGCATCGGTGAGTGACGATTGCTTGACGATCACCACGCCGGACGGCTTGTCGATGAACAGGTATTGGCCGTGGATCCCTCCGGCCATCAGGGCTTGGCTGTGGTCGTTGAACACGTACCACTGGCTGCGATAGGACGCACCCGGCGTCCAGCTGGAGAACTCGGCATTTTGCGCGTAGATCGCCGGATCAGAACCGGCGGCGATACGCGCTACGGTCTCGGGCGACAACAGCTCGACCCCGTCCTGGCGACCGTCGTTGGCGAGCAGGCGACCGAAGCGCGCCATGTCTCTCAAGGTGGCACTGAAGCCCGCCCCGGCAACGTTACGGCCCCAGGGATCGGCCATGAAATAACCGTCGCGCTCGCAGCCCAAGCGCCCCCAGATCTGTTCCAGCATCTGACTGCACGCCTGGCCCGAGGCCCGTTCCATGACCCATGCCAGGACTTCGGTGGTGGCGGTCACGTAATGGAAAAAGCCGCCGTGTGCGCCACGTTTTTTCAGTGACGGCAGGTATTGGTACAGCGATTCAAACTGGGCGTATGGCGCCGGTGCCGGCTGGAAACCGCAGGCATAACCGTACTGCGAACTCTCGGAGGCGGGATCGTCATACACCTCGTTGTAGTCGATGCCCACGGCCATATCGAACAACTGGCGCACGGTGGCATCGCCAAACGCACTGCCCACCAGCTCAGGCACGTAGTACGCGGCAGACAGCTCGGGCTTGAGCAGGCCGTTGGAAACCAGTTGTTCGCCGAGGGTGCCGATCAGCGACTTGGTCACCGAGAACATGATGTGCCGGTCATCCGCGCGCTGGCCGTTGAAGTAGCGCTCGAACAACACCGTGTCGCCCTGCATCACTAAAAAAGCGTCGGTCTGGCTGGCCACAAGGTGTTCGATCACGCTGATGCTGAGCCCGCATTCGCTGTCGAAACACAGTTGGTCCAGCGCTGTGGGCGCTTCCTTGAGCTGACCGGCAGGCCTTGAACCCGCCGCCACATCAATCGTGGGACGCAGCCGCGCCAGATGACGGAACCCCCACTGGCTGAAGGGCGCGCGCATCCAGTTGTGCCACGTTACCCGGTGTTTCGGCTCGGCCGGGAAGCCCTGCATCAGCGCAGGTGCCACGGGGGTTGCAAAGCACGACTCATTGGCCTCGACGTAAAGAGTCGCCAGTACAGACGGGGTTTTAACACTCATCGGGATAACCCTGAAAATGACTCTGCGTGGGAGCAGATGCACAGGAATAATTATCCGATATTTTATTTTAGTCAATAAAACTTTTTACTCATTAACCTCGAAATCAGTTGTACGACAACGCAATTCCATATGATAGGATTTCTCATGCAGCGGACGTTCGATTCGCTGCACCAGTGGCAAGGACGTCCGCTCGAGAAACGCGCATGCCTGTGCGCGTTTAAACACTCAAGTTAATCAAGGATCTGATTACTCATGACAACCCCCTCAACCTTCACTGCCTCAAAACTGGCCAGTGCCGTTATCGGTGCCCTGCTGTTTTCCAGCGTTCCTGCGCATGCCGCGGACATCTGGCTGGATTCGGCCACCACCGGTTGGGCCACTCAAAACGGCGGCACCAAGGGCGGCTCGCGAGCTGCGGCGAATAATATCTACACGGCAAAAAACGCGGCTGAGCTGAAAACCGCACTGAGCGCGTCGGTGGGCACCAATGGTCGCATCATCAAAATCACCGGCATCATCGATATCAGCGAAGGCAAGGCTTATACGACGACTGCTGATATGAAGGTACGCGGTCGCCTGGATATTCCTGGCAAAACCACCATCGTCGGTACCACCAGCAATGCCGAGATCCGTGAGGGTTTCTTCTATGCCAAGGAAAACGACGTCATCATCCGCAACATCACCATCGAAAACCCTTGGGATCCCGAGCCGAAGTGGGACCCCACGGACGGCAGCGCCGGCAACTGGAACTCGGAATACGATGGCCTGACCATCGAGGGCGCCAATAACGTGTGGGTCGATCACGTGACCTTCACCGATGGCCGCCGTACCGATGACCAGAACGGCAGTGCCAACGGCCGTCCGAAGCAGCATCACGACGGCGCGCTGGATGTTAAAAACGGCGCCAACTACGTGACCATCTCGTACTCGGCGTTCAAGTCGCACGAGAAGAACAACCTGATCGGTTCCAGCGACAGCCGCACCACCGATGACGGCAAGCTCAAGGTCACCATCCACAACAGCCTGTTTGAGAATATCTCTGCCCGTGCGCCGCGCGTGCGTTTCGGCCAGGTGCATCTGTACAACAACTACCATGTGGGCAGCACCAGCCATAAGGTGTACCCGTTCTCGTACGCTCACGGTGTGGGCAAGAACTCGAAGATCTTCTCCGAGCGTAACGCCTTCGAAATCGCCGGTATCAGCGGTTGCGACAAGATCGCCGGCGACTACGGTGGCAGCGTCTACCGCGACACCGGCTCGACCCTCAACGGCAGCGCATTGAGCTGCTCGTGGAGTTCGAGCATCGGCTGGACCCCACCGTACAGCTACACTCCGCTGGCTGCCGATAAGGTCGCCGCCGACGTCAAGGCCAAGGCCGGCGCCGGTAAGCTCTAAGCAGCACTGTCATCTGTGAAATGAAAAGCCCTCGGTGACGAGGGCTTTTTTGTGCAGCTATTGCACCAGTTGGTTGATCTCGATGATCGGCAACAGCACCGCCATCACGATCACCAGCACCACCGCGCCCATCACCACGATCATCAGTGGCTCCAGCAGTGCGGTCATGCCCATCGCCCGGCGCTCGATATCGCGGGACAGTGTCTGCGCGGCGCGATCGAGCATAGGCGGCAGCGAGCCGGTCTTTTCGCCGCTGGCTATCAGGTGGATCAGCAGGGGCGGAAATACTTTTTCCGCCGCCAGCGCCGTGGCCAGGCTGACGCCTTCGCGCACCTTGGCAGTGGCGTCGTTGACGCACTGGCTCAGGCAGTCGTTGGACAAGGTCTGGCGTGCCGCTTCCAGTGCACGCAACAGCGGCACCCCGGCGCCGCCGAGAATCGCCAGGGTCGAGGCAAACCGTGCGGTATTGAGCCCGAGTACAAAACGCCCGATCAGCGGCAGGCGCAACACGCGACGATGCCAACCCAGACGCGCCAGCGGGTTGCGCAGGTACACACGCCAGCCCCAGAAACCCGCGATCAAAGCACTGAGGCACAGCCAACCCCAACCGCGAATGAAATCACTGGCATTGAGCATCGCCAATGTCAGCCCGGGCAAGTCCTGGCGCGCCTGGGAAAACGCACTGACCACCTGGGGCACCACGTAGCTGAGCAGGAAGATCACGATGGCGATCGAGACCAGCCCTACCACTCCAGGATAGATAAACGCGGTGAGGATTTTACTGCGCAGGTTATTGCGTTCTTCGATGTAGTCGGCCAACCGCTCCATCACCTGGGCGAGGTCGCCGGACTCCTCTCCCGCCGCAATCAGCGCGCGGTAGATCTCCGGAAAGTCCCGTGGCCGCGCGGCCAAGGCATCCGCCAGGCGCATGCCGCTGCGTACATCGGCACGCACCGCACTCAGGGCCTGGACGATGTGTTTGCGCTCGGCTTGTTCCACCGTGGCACTCAACGCGGCCTCCAGTGGCAGGCTGGCGCTGAGCAGGCTCGCCAGTTGCCGCGTGGCCCAGGCCAGGTCGTTGTCCGACAGCTTGGCGCTGAACAGGCCCGCGCCAGCCCCCGAGGCCGTATTTTGCTCAAGGTGCACCGACAAGGCCGTCAAGCCACGCCGTCGCAGAGTCCCGAACGCCTCGCGCTGACTGTCGGCTTCCAGGTGTCCGCTCTCGATCTTGCCCATGGCGTCGGCGGCTTCGAAACGGTAGCGATTCATCAGGCGTCCCGTGTCACGCGGAGCACTTCTTCGGGTGCCGTCACGCCGCTGTTGACCCAGCGTTCGCCATCCTCACGCATGCTGCACATACCGGCGCTGCGAGCTGCGGCCCTGAGCGCCTGCTCACCGGCGCCCTGGTGAATCAGCGCGCGAATCGCGTCGTCAATGCAGAACAGTTCATGAATGCCGGTGCGACCGCTATAGCCGGTGTGGTTACACGCCAAACACCCCAGTGGACGCCAGGTGCCCGGGCTGGCCGGGTCTTCTTCCTTGCATTGCGGGCAGAGACGACGCACGAGGCGTTGCGCCAGAACCCCAAGCATTGAAGACGCCAGCAAAAACGGCTCGACGCCCATGTCCAGCAGGCGGTTGACGGCGGATACCGCGTCGTTGGTGTGCAACGTAGCGAGTACCAAATGCCCGGTGAGCGAGGCCTGCACCGCGATTTGCGCGGTCTCCAGGTCGCGGATTTCACCGATCATGATGATGTCCGGGTCCTGGCGCAGGATCGCCCGCAGGGCCAGGCCGAAGGTCATGTCGATCTTGGCATTGACCTGGATCTGGCTGATGCCCGGCAGGTCGTATTCCACCGGGTCTTCCACGGTGAGGATATTGCTGGTACTCGCATCCAGCCGCGCCAGGGCGGCGTACAGGCTGGTGGTCTTGCCGCTGCCCGTAGGCCCGGTGACCAGCACGATGCCATGGGGCTGGCGGATCAAGGTGTCGAGGCGCGCCAGCAGCTGCGGCTCCATGCCCAGGGTCTCCAGTTGCAGCCGCCCGGCCTGCTTGTCGAGCAAGCGCATCACCACCCGTTCGCCATGCGCGGTGGGCACGGTCGACACACGAATATCAATCGGCCGCCCGGCCACGCGCAGGGCGATACGGCCATCCTGGGGCAGGCGTTTTTCGGCGATATCCAGTTGGGCCATGATCTTGATCCGCGACACCAGCGCGCCATGCAGCGCCTTGCGCGGCGACACCACATCCCGCAACGTGCCGTCGACGCGGTAGCGCACCACGGAGTGGGTTTCATAGGGCTCGATATGGATATCACTGGCCTCGTCCCGCGCGGCCTGGGTGAGCAAGGCGTTGATCATACGGATCACCGGCGCGCCGTCCTGGGTGTCGAGCAGGTCGGTGATCTCGGGCATGTCCTGCATCAGGCGGTCGAGGTCGACCTCGTTTTCCGCCGCACCCACCACAGCGGCGGCGCTGCCCGTATCGGCATAAGCACTGGCGAGGAGGCCGTCGAGTTCGTCGTCGCGTACCTGCTCGAGGTGGGCCTGGCCGAACTGGCGCCGTACTTCGCTGATGGACCAACCGGGGGTGGAGGGACAGACGGTGAGCAGCATGCCGTCGGCGCCGGGGCGCAGGATGATGCGTTGGGATTTGGCCCAGGCGTAGGGCAACAGACTCATACCCCTCTCCCGCAGGAATACATCGCCCCTCCCACATTTGGTCCTGCGTACAACAGGCTCACGGTCGTGCACCTACAGGCACCGCCCGAATCACCGCCCTCGGCCCCTGCTGCTGCCCGCCCGGAATCCCCTTCTCCACCACCGGCAACTGCGGCGCCTGCACATCCGGCATCGCCCAGCTGTGTTCCGGCTGGGAATGGCCCTGGGCACGGCGCATGTAGTCATAGCGGTTCAGGGTGATCGCGCGTCCGGCACCACTGTCGCGGATGATATACGGGCGCAGGAACACCATCAGGTTGGTCTTGGTGACCGCCCGGCGCTCATTGCGAAACAGCACACCCAGCCCCGGAATGCTCGACAGCCACGGCACGGCTTCATTGCTCTGGCTGTAACCGTCCTGGAGCAGGCCACCGAGGACCATGATCTGCCCGTCGTCGAGCAAAATACTGGTGTCGATCGCGCGCTTGTTGGTGACGATGCCGGCCGACGCGGCGCTGCTGGACGCGCGCTCATCGATGCTGCTGACTTCCTGGTAGATATCGAGTTTGACCGTGCCACCCTCAGAGATTTGTGGGCGCACATTCAGCTTCAAGCCGACCTCCTCACGGGTGACCGTCTGGAACGGATTATTGCTGGTACCGCCGCCACCGGTCACGTAGCTGCCACTGACAAACGGAATAGTCTGGCCCACAAAAATACTGGCCGCCTCGTTATCCAGGGTCAGCAGGTTCGGCGTCGACAGGACGTTGCTGCCGCCTTTGCTTTTAAGCGCGCGGGCCAACACCTTGAGGTCCATGACCTTGCCAATGCCGGGCACATCCACAGTACCGTTGATGAAGCCGAGGCTGAGCCCGCCAGGCAGCACATCAACGCTGGTCTTGCCATTCAGGTTGAACCCCGCACCACCCAGGTTAGTCCCGCCGATCACGCCTTTGCCGGCCAGGTCGCCGCTCTGCCACTGCACGCCGAACTCATTGGCATCGTCCTCGCCGACTTCAACGATAAGGCTTTCAATCACCACTTGGGCGCGGCGCTGGTCGAGCATGTCGATGACTTCACGCAGGTTGCGGTACAGCGGCTCCGGGGCAGAAATCAGCAAGGTGTTGGTGGTCGAGTCGGCCTGGAGGGTCACGCCACCGGCGGTGAAGGCGACGTTTTGCTCACTCGTTTGCCCGCCGGGCTGGCTGCTCGAGCTGCCGGTCGTCTGCGCCGACTCATTGGCGCTGGTGGTACTGCCTTGGCCACTGCCCTGCCCGGTCTGGCTGCCGGAGATATTGGCACCCATTGTGCTGAGGGCCGACCGCGCATTGTCACCGCCACCGCTGTCGCTTTCACCGGTCAGCAAACCGCGTAACGACTGCGCCAGTTTCGCGGCCTGGGCGTTGCGCAGGTACACCACGTGCAAATTGCTTGGGTTGGCTTGGGCGTTATCCAGCTTGTAGATCAGGTTACGCGCCAACTCGGTCCGCTCCGGGCTGCCGGCACGAATCACGATCGCGTTGGAGCGCGGGTCGCCCACCACCGTGATTTTCTGCGTCGGATCGCTGCCCGGCTGCTCCAGCAGTTGCGAGACCATCTCGGCGATATCCACGGCGATCCCGTTTTGAACCTGCACCACGTCGGTGTCGATGGCGCTCGGGGTATCGATACCGTCGATAAGCTGCGCCACCCGCGCCAGGTTCTCGGCGTAGTCGGTGACAACGATGGTGTTGTTGCCCGGATAGGCGTTGATCGGGTTGTTCGGCGAAACGATCGGGCGCAGCACCGGGATCAGATTCACCGCGTTTTCGTATTGCAGGCGGAAGGTGCGCGTGAGCATGCCGCTGCCGCCCGGCTTGTCGGTACTGTAGATCGGCCCGCCGAGCAGCTTGGCATCGGCCTCGGGCACCACGTGCGCGATACCTCCCACATCCACCACGCTGAAGCCCTGCATGCGCAATGCCGCCAGCAGCATGTCGTAGGCCTGATGCGCCGGCACCTGCCCTTCGGAAACCAGCGTGAGGGAGCCCTTGACACGCGGGTCGACCAGGAACTGCTGCCCCGTCGCACGGGACAACGCCCGCACCACGGCTTGAATGTCGGCCTCGACGAAATTCAGCGTGACCGGTTGATCGCCCAAGGGTTTGCTCGGCGCCACGCCGCTGTGACCGGCACCGCCGCCACGTCCGGGATTGGTAACCTTGTGCAAGGGCCGCGACTGCCGTTCGATTTGCACTTGCGCACGCTGCCGGTCTACCAGTGCGTCGCCGCTGCGCTGGGTGGTGGCCAGGGGCAGGCCGAGCTCACTGTCCTGGGGTAAATCCGCCGTAGGCTGCGCGCTGCACGCACTCAGTGCGAGCAACAGAAACGGCGCAGCCGTGCGTACATAATGGGAACCTGACCACTTCATGATGCTTCCTTAGCGCCGTGCATCCGATCCATACGGACGGTTCCTGTGAGAGTGCCTGCCGTGTTGTCGGCCGAGGCCTCGCTGGCGCGTTGCAAACGGGCCTCCACCACGTCCAGCGAAAATTGCCTGGGGTCACTCAATAACCAGCCGAGCACCGCATCGGCGGGGGCCGCGTCCATTGTCAGTTGCCAGGACAGATCCTGGGCCTGCAACCGGTAGTGTCCCGCCAGTCCGGCGGCGTCGAGGGATTGCCGCAATGAGTGCTCAAGGTCCAGCCCGACAGGCGTGGTGACCTCGCGAAGCAACAGCGCCAGTGCCTGGCTCTGGGCGCGCAGCTTCGGGGTTTCGGCTTGCCAATAGTCAATGTTCTTAAGCGCTGGCTGGATCAGCGACAGCCAGACCAACAGGCTGGCAAGAAACACCGCCGCGCCGCTGAGCATGGTTTTTTCCCGCGGGGCCAGCGCTTTCCAGCGCCCTTTGAAGGCCATCAGCCGCGGATTATTCATCGTCGTTTTCCACGCTGGAATCACCCTCTCCCGACACGGGTTCGGCCATCGCACTCAGCGTCCAGATGCGCTCGTTGCGGTGGGCGGAAAGTCCCGCCTGGCTCAGCGCAGCCTGTACAGCGCCGTCGGCAGCGAGAGTGGCTTCGGCGGTCATCTGCAGCTGCAACTGGCGCTCGCTGAAGGTCAACTGCTGGACGCTGCCGGCCATGAACGGCAGCGCCATGGCGGCTTGCTGCACCAAGTAAGCAAAGTCGTGATTGAGCTGCGCGGGCCCGCCCCCTTGCCGGATCGCCAACTGCTGGCGGGCCTGTTGCAGAGGGTTGAGAATCACCGGCAGCTCGGGAAATGCGTGCTTCACGCGCTGGCTCATCTGCTGCTTGAGCTGCTGCCCTTGCGCAACTTCGCGGGCGGCGTAAAGGTTGAGCCCGGCCACCCAGACACCCACGGCCAACGCACAACAGCCCAACGCCCGCCCCCAACCGGCCGCCGGTGCAGTGCGCCGGCCGACCCCGGCGTGCAATCCCCAGCCAGGGGCAGCGCCGTTCCAGCGCTGGTGGTCCACGGGCCACAGCACACTTTCGCCGCTGGCGGCGAGCGCTTCCAGACGGTCCTCAACCAACGGTTCCACCGCCCCATGGGCGAGGCTGAAACGCAGCAGCAACTGGCCCTCTACCACACACCCATTGACCTGCCCGGCCGCTGGCACGGCTAAGCGGTAAGGCGCCGGATACAGGCCGCCCAGCTTCAATCCGTGCAGGCCAAGCAACTGACCGAGGCGATCCAGTACAGCCTTGGGCAGCCAGCTCAGGTGCACCTGTCCATCGGTATCGCGAGCGCTGTGCGCCACATGCATCTGCTCGCTGGGCCCCAGGATCAACGCCTGCGCAGCGCAGGTAACGGCCGCATCGATACGGGACGCTGACAGCGGCGGTAGCTCGATGCGAGTAAGTACCGTGTCCATGGGGTGAAGGAAACACTCGACGGCCTGAGACTTGACCCGTTGTCCCAGCTGGCCAAGGGTGCTGATGCCGGTATGGCTGACGTGCCCCTTGCAGTCCAGTTGCGCGAACTCAAGCTCGGTGTCCGACGTCAAGGACTCCAGCGGCGGCAAGGCAAGGCGCAGGCGCGTCATACGCCCAGCCTCGACCAGATCACCCTGGGCATTGCGTCTTCCGGACGATGCAGCAGCGCAGCCAGGTGCACACGGCGCTGATTGCGGCGGGCCTGCCCCTGGAGCAGGAACCACTCACTGGTGATCCCAACGTTGAGGTGATCCACGTTCAAGTTGGGCAATCGCGCACGGTTAACGAAGTCGCCGCGGTTGATAAACCACTGGCCGCGATCGCGCTCGGCGACCAACGCCTTGGCCTGCGCCCAGGACAAACCCGGCACCACCGCGGCCAGCACCTCAGCGCTGGCCGTATTGCCATTGACCCAGGTGTTGACCGGAAGAATGCTGACGTAACGCTCGAGCCGCGCCAGGACCCGCTCATTGAGGCCTTCGATACCGCGTAATTGATCAAGACTGCGCAGCATCGGCTGGGTGGCGGGTAATGGAGGGGGTGGCTGCCCCACTGTTGAGGCAACCGGCCTATGTGGGTAGGCTGCAATCACGCGTTGGCTGATGCGCTGCGCCAGGCGGGCCTCGACACCGATCATCTCGCACAACCGCTCAAAGCTGCGCATCTGCCCGAGATCAACAGACTCTTGGGCGATTAAATTGCGCAGGTTGAACTTGCCTTGCAGGTCCTCAAGGCGGCCTTCGAATTCGCCGTCCTGAGCGGTGTTGATCGGCCGGGCCCATGGCTGGTCAAGCCGCGTCAGCACATCCTGCTCACGGGCGTCCCGGAGCAATCGCCGGCTGACTTCCAGGCCGCCCAGCAGTGATGCACTGCCCTGCACTCGCGCCTGCTCGGCCTCAAGCGAACGGGTAAAAACGCTCTGGCGGGTGAGCATGCCGGCGGCGAACACAGCGACCACCGCCGCGATCAGCATCGCGCTGATAATCGCCATGCCGCGCTGTTTCGCCCCGGTGGGCGAGTGTGATTTCATGGCCGCGCTTAGAGCTGCCAGGATCCGATATCGGCATTCACACCGTCGCCATCAGGCTGTCCGTCGGCACCGAGGGAGAAGATGTCGACTTCGCCGTTCGCGCCGGGATTCAAGTAATGGTAAGGACGGCCCCAGGGGTCGTTGGGCAGGCGCTCCAGGTAAGAACGCCAGTTGGTATTTTTTGCATCTGCCGGGCGCTCGACCAGTACCTTGAGGCCCTGGTTCATGTTGGGATAGGTGCCGTGGTCGAGGCGATAAAGCTTGAGCGCCTGCATCAGGCCGGCGACGTCCTGCTTGGCCGCAATCGCCCTGGCCTGGTCCGGACGGTCCAGCACTTTAGGCACGACAATCGCCGCCAGAATGCCGAGGATGACCACCACCACCATGATCTCGATCAGCGTGAACCCTTGCTGAGCGTGGCGGGCGCGAGGCCCATATTTGATGCGCGCGAAATCCATATCCACCATCCTTGGCTCGATCCTAATTCGGCGCGCAGTGTAACAAAACTAACTATCTGGATAGCAAAAATAATTGGCCGCTGCCCGCGGCTCCCTGAGTGCTACTCTACGGCGTGTTTTTACGCCAAGAGTGACCCATGGAGCTGTCGCGCAAGGAGCAGGGTTTTACATTGATCGAGGTGCTCGTGGCCTTGGCGATCATTGCCGTGGCGATGGCGGCGGCGGTCCGCGTTGCAGGCTTGATGACCCAGAGCAATGGGTTGCTGCGCGACCGCTCGATGGCGCTGCTGTCGGCCCAGGGCAGGCTCGCCGAACTGCGCCTGGAGGGACGCCTGCCCAGGGGGCACAAAGCGTTTGACTGTGATCAGGGCCGCTTGCTGTTGCGTTGCGAACAGAGCATCGCACCGAGCGCCGATGGACGCCTGATGCGCGTCACCCTGCTGGTGTCGGAGCGCAAGCGCGAGGCGCCGCCGCTGGCGCGGGTGGAAACGCTGCTCAACCCGCCGAAGGCAACGCCCCAATGAGCGTTCAGGGTCGGGTCAAGCGCGGTAGCACCACCGAGTCCGGCAGCGTGCTGACCTTGATGCGGGTGTGCTGCGTGCCCCGCTCAATCACTACTGCATCGCCCTCGATCGCCGCCAGGCGCACACCCTGGGCCAATGACTCGCCTACCCGAAAACTGCGCGGCGGCCCCTCGTTCAGGCTCAGGATCGCCACCGCCCCGCGCGCGCCGGCCATCAGGCCGGAGACCTTGATGTCCACCACCGCCGGCTGGTTGGAAAACCACTGCAACGCAGGGGTATCCGGGCGAGCGGCCAAAACCGGCCGCTCGACCGGCGGCACCTGGGACTCGGCCGACGTCAGCAACACGGAAGACCAGACCAGCACCCCCGCGAGCGCCGCGGCCAATGCCACTGCCTGCACCACTCGCGGCGCGGTCAAACGAAAAATAGCGACCAAGACAAAACCTCCTTGTTGTCCTGCCGGGCAGTCTACAGGAGAGACCCACGACGAAGGAGCGTTGTGTCATGACCAAGGCCAATCAACAAGGCTTCACCCTGATCGAATTAATGGTGGTGCTGGTGATCATCGGCATCGCCTCGGCGGCGATCAGCCTGAGCATCAAACCCGACCCGTTGCAATTGCTGCGCAAGGACGCCAACCGCGTGGTCCAGATGCTGCAGATCGCCCAGGCCGAAGCCCGGGCCGACGGCCGCCCCATCACGTGGCGGGCCGACACTAAAGGGTTTCGCTTCAGTCGGCGCCACGAGTCTGGCCAGGGCTGGGATCACTTCATGAGCGACCCGCAACTGCGTCCCCGTGCCTGGGAAACCCCCTCGATGAGCGTGCGGGTAACCCCCAGGCAATCGGTGGTGCTGAATGCCGAATGGTTTGCCTCGCCCTTGCAACTGCAGCTTTCGGATGGCCAGCACCGCCTCGACATTCAACGCACGGCGACCGGCCAGATACGCGTGGCAAATGCACCATGAAAACTCACCAGCGCGGCTTTACCCTCATCGAAGTCATGGTGGCGATCATGCTGATGTCCATTGTCAGCCTGATTGCCTGGCGCGGCCTCGACAGCGTGAGCCGTGCCGACAGCCATCTGCAGGCCAGCACTGAACAAACCGAAGCGTTGTTGCGCACACTCAACCAGCTGGACCGCGACCTGGCCCTGCGCGCCAGCGTTGAACTGAGAACGCCAGCCTTGAACGATGACGAACAGCCCGACGGTCTCGCCGCAATCAGCGTTCGCAGCTCCGACCAGCATGATTTTCAACTGAACGTGATTCGTAACGCAGCCCTTCCCGAAAACGGTCTGCAACGGGTGCGCTGGTGGCTGGAGGGTGACACGCTGTACCGCGCCACATCCGCAGCCAGTGATCGATACCCGTTACCTGCGCCCAAAAAAGCAGTGGCTGTCTTGTCCGGCATCAGTGACCTGCAGGTGCGCATCTGGGAAGCGGGCCAGGGCTGGCGTCAGCTGGCCGGCAACCGTAAGGCCGATCCCATCGGCCTGGAAATCAACCTGACCCGCCAGACGCCGCAGGGGGAAGAACGCTATCGGCAAGTGGTGGGGCCGCTGCAATAAGCGAGTCAGCGACGACCAAGGTATCCACACGCCCTGGAGCGGGCAAAGCACTGAGCTCTCCGACTAAAGCGAGTGAAAGATGTATTCAGTCTGTGCACGAAGATCCAGTTCAACACCTGCCCCCTGCAGACGAGTGTGAAGGTCTGCATCATCGACGCGGACTTTCCAGGACACATTGGCCAGTACATCGCCTCCCGCGCGAACGAGACTGATGGCCTGCTGCAACTGCGCACGGTCGGCTAAGTAAACAGCCAGCGCGTTGCCTTTCCAAGCGGCAACACTTATCCCCAGCGCCGCGCAGACTGAAACTTTTGCCTTGGCATCGTCGCGGTCAGCCTGCCGGGAGCGTTGAATCTGATCCTCCAGGACAGGATCAACTACACGGTCAGACCATAGTACCTCTCCCGACTCCCAGACTTCCGGCGGGCAGACCTTTTCTTCGGGGCGCAGGGTTAGAAATGGATTGATTTCCATCGGATAGATTCGACACACCAGCGGTCGATCTTCATAGATCGTGCAGCGATTATCCTCCCCTAGACTTGGACACTGGGTCAGTGCGTTACCCGCAAAAATGGCAATGACCTGAATACGTGCCTCTCCACTGGCCACATCGACCGCGCGTTGCACGCTGTGGTTGTAGTGCCCTGGCAACGGGAAGACTGATGTGTCGAAAGCTTCGAGTATGACTGCGACGTTACCACCGCGATTTAACCATTCCTCGGCCTCTTGAAGCGTCAGAGGGATAAGACGTTCTTTACAGCAAGTTCCACACCCATTGCAGGTAAACCGCGTGACGTTGTTTTTCATGGGCGTCACTGATTGGCTTATAGGTGTCATGATCAATCCTGTTTCTCGCTTCCAAACTTCCAGTAGAGGCGATGGTTAAAGAAACCAATGATATAGGCTGTATACCTGGCTTCAATCAGGCACTGAATCCCTACCTGGTATACTTGAACACCCCTTCCCATGACAGGTCGCCACCGCTTGCCAGATCGCTCGGCATCATCCGTGGCGACGCCGTATCACCCGGACTCCGGGCCTCTACGACTCGCACGTAGATGCCCGAAATCCGGTCCAAGGCTTAAACCAATTCGGCTAAAGATGCCGGATTGAAGCCCTTCAGATCTGCGTAATCGCCTTTTTCCACTTTGGCGACCCAATCCTTGTCACTCAGCAGAACACGCCCTACTGCGATCAGATCAAACTCTTCGCGCTCCATTCGCTCGACAAGCCGATCCAGGCTCGCAGGGGTCGATCCCTTGCCGGCGAATGCGTGAGTAACATCATTATCCAGCCCGACCGAACCGACGCTGATGGTCGTGGCGCCAGTGACTTTCTTCGCCCAGCCCGCGCAGTTCAGCCCGTTCTCACCATCAATTTCGGGGAACTCAGGGTCCCAGAAGCGTCGCTGTGAGCAATGCAGAACATCCACACCCGCTTCAACCAGCGGCAGCAGCCAGTCTTCCATCAGTGCAGGCGTCTCGGCGAGGCGCACCCCGAAGTCCTGCTGCTTCCATTGACTGACGCGCATGATGATGGGGAATTCGGGCCCGACCGCATGACGCACAGCAGACACGATCTCAGCGGCAAAACGGGAGCGCTCTTTGATCGTCGGTCCGCCATAACGATCGGTGCGCAGATTGGTGCCGGCCCAGAAGAACTGATCGATCAAATAACCATGCGCCCCATGGATCTCAACGGTGTCGAAACCCAGGCGCCTGGCATCCGCCGCCGCCTGGGCGAACGCAGCAACTGCGTCTGCAATATCCTCCTCGCTCATCGCCACACCGCGAGGGACGTTTGGCGAATCGAGGCCAGACGGGCTTTCAACCGGCGCATCAGGCTCCCAGCCGCTGACGTCACGCACTGCGCCGGTGTGCCAGAGTTGCGGCCCCATACGGCCCCCGGCAGCGTGAACAGAATCGATCACGTTCTTCCATCCGGCCAGCGCTGCTTCACCGTGAAAAAAAGGAATACCGGGACCGTTACGTGAAGCGGGACGATTAATGACGGTGCCTTCTGACAAAATCAATCCGACCCGACCCTCAGCCCGCCGCCGGTAGTAGGCAGCGCTACCTTCACCAGGGATGCCCTCTGGGGAAAATTGCCTGGTCATCGGCGACATGACAATCCGGTTTTTCAGTTCAAGCGAGCGGATGGAAAGAGGACGAAATAAAACGCTGGTATCTGGGTTTGACATTGGATGGACTCCATTTGCTTTTGGAAACCATATAAGTATATTTTGTAAACTAAATGTCAATTAGTCACCTAGAATCGCCTAGGTATACATGAGGAAACTTCGATGCTGGAATTAAAGCCGCAATGTTTTTCGTCGGAGTGCCCAAGCCGGGCGCTGTTCGACCAAATCGCAGACAAGTGGTCGATGATGGTTCTGGCGGTACTTGATGACGGGCCGCATCGCTTTAACGCCATCAAGCGTCGCCTCGAGGGCGTCACTCAGAAGGCCCTGACACAGTGCCTGCGGCGACTGGAACGAAATGGTCTTGTCTCGCGCCAGGTCATCTCGTTTTCGCCCGTGGCAGTCCAGTATGAGATCACCCAACTGGGTCGAACACTGCAGCAGCCATTTCGCGAATTGCATAAATGGACGCTCGACAAATTGCCTGAGGTTGAAACGGCCCGGTTGAAGTTTGACGAGGCCGCGCAGGTAAGCCTGGCGGAGTGAATGCCTTCGCAGGTTTGCCCGCGGTATCCCTGAACCTACCAACGCTACTTTAAGTGCCTAATTGACTCCAGGTTTATCGCGTATACCTTGTAAGGGTCGCCCAAGATGGCCGCATTTCGATGCCTTATTGCGACCTTTGATCAACGCCTCTCTGCGACTCTCGACGATTGGCCAAGCGCCTTCGATATCGACGCGGCAGCGCTGATCCCAACGGCCTGACCTGTTTTGGAAAGCCCAATATGACGAGGACTAAAATGCGCGAAAATCTTCAGTTTTACATCGATGGCTCGTGGGTGGAGCCCGCTGGCAATATCGTAATGGATGTCATTAATCCGGCTGACGAAACGGTTGCCGGCCAGGTTGCGCTCGGCGGCCCCCTCGATGTCGATAAAGCGGTCGCGGCGGCAAGAGCCGCCTTCCAGACGTTCTCGCAAATATCGGTTGAGGAGCGTCTTGCACTCTTTGATCGAATCATCGCGGCCTACCAGTTGCGCGCACAGGATCTTGCGACAGCAGTGTCCGACGAAATGGGCGCACCGCTATGGCTTGCCGAGCAATTGCAAGTCACGGCCGGCCTGGCCCACATTCAAATCGCTCGCGCCGCGTTAGCCAAATACAGTTTCGAACACGAGATGGGCACCACTGAGATCGTACGCGAGCCGATTGGCGTTTGTGCGTTGATCACGCCATGGAATTGGCCGCTCAACCAGTTGACCTGCAAGGTGGCCGCAGCGTTGGCGACAGGCTGCACGATGGTGGTGAAGCCTTCTGAAGTGTCGCCCTTCTCAGCGACGATCTTTACCGAAATCATGCATGATGCCGGTGTACCAGCCGGTGTTTTTAATCTGGTACATGGAGACGGCAAAGGTGTTGGCGACGCACTGACGGGCCATCCTGAAGTCGATCTCGTCTCGTTTACTGGATCCACCCCCGCCGGCATCCAGGTAGCGCGCAATGCTGCACTGACGGTGAAACGCGTACACCAGGAACTGGGCGGAAAGTCGCCGAACATCCTTTTGCCGAGTGCCGATTTTCCGTCAGCCGTGGCGGCAGGCGTGGCTCAAATGATGCTCAACAGCGGTCAATCATGTAATGCGCCGTCACGGATGCTTGTTCCATTTACACGAATGGATGAGGTAGCCAATCTCGCGCGCACGGCGGCAGCGCAGTGGGTTGTCGGACACCCGGCAAGTAACGCGAAAATGGGTCCGGTCGCCTCCGAGGCACAGTGGCGCAAGATCCAGAACCTGATCCAGGTCGGCATCGAAGAAGGTGCAACGCTGATAACAGGTGGTCTCGGCCGACCCGAAGGGCTCGACACCGGTTTCTATGTGCAGCCGACCGTCTTCTCCAACGTGACGAATGACATGACTATCGCCCGCGAGGAGATCTTCGGCCCGGTGCTTGTCATCATCGGTTATGCCGATGAAGCCGACGCCGTGGCGATCGCCAATGACACCGTATTCGGCCTTGCCGCTTATGTTCAAGGCGAACATGCAGCCGCCGAGGCAGTGGCGCGTAAACTTCGGGCCGGACAAGTCACGCTCAATTATGCCGACATGGATTTGGCGGCCCCGTTCGGGGGATACAAGCAGTCGGGTAACGGTCGTGAATGGGGAGAAGTTGCGTTCGGCGATTTTCTCGAAACCAAAGCGATCGTCGGCTTTCGCCGGGCGGTGTGACATGCCTGCTGCTGGCCATGCGGCCATGGGCAGAGTAACCGTCAAACACCAACCAACCATGCCAGGACATTCGGTTACGCTTTATAAATCGGCACCTATGGCTTAGATGACGTAGCGGTATGATCACGTACCGCTACTCACCGTTATTGAGCACGGGGCAGACTTATCAGATGTCCAGGCGCGACTGCGGAAAAGATACCCCTACCATCGGGGTTACTCACTCATATCGTTTCAGTACCCGAACTATCTTGGCTCTCAGGCCATGCTGACATCGCGACATCAATGAGGCCGCCAAGTACCTGGTTAGTCGCCCCGACTGAAGGCAGATTTACCACAGCCTGCAGTATTCCGAAGTAATACCAAGCCAGTAGATCCAAATCGACATGCTGCCCTATCTCACCCTCCAACCGGCCATGAGTCAAAATATCCACAAAAATCTGTCGCTGCTGACAAGCCGCAAAATTCGCGGTTTTCTTTCCTGTGGCAGTGAGGTCTTCTTGCTCAGCGTTACTGCGAGATATCAGGCAACCAGGCGGACGCTCCACGCCAAATTCCTTCGGAAGAAACTCTCGTAGCAGCGCGTCTATGCTCGCCATGGAGGTCTGTGCCCGGGTCGATCTCATTCGCGTTAATACACGGTCGGTATATAGCTGAAGCGTCTCGTTGAAGAGCCCATCCTTATCATGGAACCGCTGGTACAGGCTTGATCGAGACAACCCCGTTGCCTCAGTCAGATCGCTGACCGATGCGTTTGCGTACCCATGCCGCCAGAAAACAGCCGTCGCCGCCTTCAGGACTGCACTTTCGTCATATTGCGGTTTACCGCTCATAAATCCTCCGCTGACAACATGGAACGATCAGACCAGGATACTTGGACTGATCGTTCCACCATATAGGAAGATTTCATCATGCTCAATCAATCGACCAAACGGACGCAATCACTGAGCATCGCCGTTGCTGGCGCGACAGGCCGCGTAGGCAGGCGATTGATCAGTCAGTTAGCGCAAGACCCAGTCACCCTGCTGGCGCTCACACGGCAAAAATCATCCACCGCTTTTGCCCCAGGGGTGGTCGCTGCCGAGTTGGATTTTGATCAGCCGGCAACGCTCAGAAAAGCGCTTGCCGGTGTCGAGAAACTGTTCATTGCTCACGGCACTTCACCCCAACAAGTCGCCAACGAGATTGCCCTTATTGACGCTGCCGTAGAAATGGGCGTGCAGCACATCGTAAAGCTTTCGGTCATGGGACCATCGACCCCTATCAATCCATTTGCCTGGCATTCATTGATAGAAGCCCACCTGGGTCAACAACCTATCGCTTCTACCGTATTGAGACCTACCACGTTCATGGACGTGCTCAAGCGTGCTGGCAACGCTGTTGCAACGGGCACTTGGGCCGGCGCCGCAGGCCATGGACGTGTGAACCTGATAGACACTCGAGATGTAGCGGACTCGGCGCGCATAGCATTACTGGAGGAGGTAGCAGAAGGCTCACAACGTGCGTATCACCTGACAGGGCCGCGAAACTGGACAATGCCGCAAGTTGCCGAGGAATTATCCAGTCTGTTAGGCCACACAGTCGCCTATACCCATCGGTCTCCAGCCGCACAGCATTCAGCGCTAGTTGCCGATGGACTCTCCCCGTTTGTAGCCGAGATTCTCGTGGGGCTTGATCGCATCTTCCATGATTCCATACTGACAGAACGAACCTTTACGGTTGAAGACCTCACGGGTACCCCACCCCGTTCGCTGTCCGCCTGGCTCCGTGAAAACCTTGAGGCCTTCAAGAAATAGGAACTACCGAGCATTAGAACTCGATAGCAGACGCACACCTTTTAAATCTCAAACTAGAGGTTGCTGTTCATGAGGGCATTCAAACATCCGGAAGCCAGGGAGTTCATCCTTGAGCGTGTTCTCTATGCGTTAAGCATCAGTCAGCACAGAAAAACTCGCTGATCTTCCAAGGTGGAAGATGGGAGTAACCTCATCTTTTCAAAGCCGCTTCGCCTTCGCCAGCTCAGCGATCAGAAAATCCCTGAACGCCGAAACCGCCGCCGGTAGATTGCGCCCAGCCATGCTTTGCAGTTCGATGCGCCGCGCCTGCATGCCTTCATCAAGGATCGGCAAGCATTGCAACTGCTTGTCCGCCACCTGTTGGTGCAAGGTCATTTCGCTGGCCAGGCTGATGCCTCCCTCTTCACGGACGAAACTGTAGAGTGCGGCAACGTAATTGGTGGTCAATACCGGGTCGAACAACAACCCCTGGACGCCGCAACAGATGTCGAAGAGTTGCCGTATCGTAGTGTCGGCCTTGGGTAACGCAATGGGCCAGGGTTGCAACTCGGCGAGGTTGACAGACTCCCGCCCGGCCAAGGGATGGGCATTGGAGACCACGGCAAAAATCGCCCCGCTCAGGACATGCTCGACCTTGATTTCCTTTTGCGGCGTCAGGCTGAACGTCATCGCCAGGTCGGCTTCACCGGAGCGAACCTTCTCGGTCGCTTCAGCGGGCGCACAGACCTCCAACGTAAAATGAATGCCCTGATACTCACGCCTGAACGCGCTGATGCTCCTGGGCATGTATTCCAAGGCAAATCCTTCCGAACAGGCAACATGCACATGACCGCGCTGCAAGCCATGCAACTCGGTAATTTCCAGCACCACCTGCTCGGCCTCAAGCTGCGACTTGCGCGCATAAGCCGCCAGTCGCGCCCCCGCCTCGCTGAGCACCATGCCGCGGGCACGACGCTCAAACAGGCTGGCATCCAGGGCCAACTCAAGCTTGGAAATTTGTCGACTCACCGCTGATGCCGCCACATTCAGCCGCATTGAGGCCTCGCTGATTGATCCGCATCGCGCGACCTCAAGAAAATAGCGCAGTGCCGTGGACTGCACGCCATACAGCTGCATCGGAGCCTCCAAGGATTGCCTTTTCGGCAAAGGAAGTATCGAAATATTGTGCTTGTGGCATTGATAGCCCTTCCCTACATTCGTGTCCAGACCAAAAAAAACAGCGCCCGACCTTTTCCTCCTCCTTCTACGCATTTGCGATTCGCTGCCCTTTGATTCAACCACTCTCGCCAACGGAGACGACGGCATGGGCATCAAAGGTTTCGCCTGCAGTATCGCGCTGATGGGCCTTATCAGCAGCTTTCCGGCACATGCCGGCAAAGCCAACGACACCCTGGTTTACGCTTCCGACAGCGAGCCTGAAAACATCAGCCCCTATCACAACGATTTACGCGAAGGCGTGATTCTCGGCCGGCTGATCTGGGACAACCTGATCTACCGCGATCCCAAAAGCGGCGAATACAAACCCATGCTGGCCACCAGCTGGAAGCAGGTCGACGACACCACCCTCGACTTTGAGCTGCGCAAGGGCGTCAAATTTCACAACGGCGACGCCTTCACCGCCGACGACGTGGTGTTCACCCTCAACTACGTGGTGTCGCCCGAAGCGAAAGTCGTTACCGTGCAAAACGTAGACTGGATCAAGGGCGCCGAAAAAACCGGTGACTACAGCGTCCGCCTGTATTTGAAGAAGCCTTTCCCGCCGGCACTGGAATACCTGTCCAACGCCGTTCCGATGTTTCCCAAGCAGTACTTCGAGAAGGTCGGCCTGGCCGAATTCAGTCGCAAGCCCATTGGCACCGGGCCGTATAAAGCCGTGTCGGTGGTGGCCGGCGAAGGCGTGACCATGGAGATCAACAAGGACTACTTCCCGGACAGCCCACAAGGCAAGCCCCATATCAGCCACCTCAAGTTCCGCGTGATCCCGGATGCAGAAACCCGTCTGGCCGAGTTGATGACCGACGGTGTCGACTGGACCTGGCGTGTGACCTCGGATCAGGCGGTCGACCTCAAGGGTATGCCGAACCTGACCGTGACCAGTGGCGAAACCATGCGCATCGGTTTCCTGATTCTTGATGCACGGGGCACCTCCACTGAAAACTCACCGATGAAGAACCTCAAGGTGCGCCAGGCCATCAACCATGCGATCAACCGCAATGCGCTGGCCACGCAATTGGTGGGGGGCGAAGCCAAGCCCTTGCAGGTTGCCTGTTATCCCGGTCAGTTCGGTTGCGATACCACTGCGGCCACGGTCTACGACTATGACCCCGCCAAGGCCAAGGCGCTGCTCGCCGAAGCCGGTTACCCAAATGGCTTCGAGACAGAAATCTTCGCTTATCGCGACCGTGATTACGTCGAAGCCATCATCGGCAACCTGCGCGCAGTGGGCATCAACGCCAAGCTGCGCTACTTGAAGTACGCCGCCCTGCGCGATCAGCAACGTGGCGGCAAGGTGCCCATGTCGTTTCAGGCCTGGGGCTCGTTCTCGATCCTCGACACCTCGGCGTCGGCCGGTACCTGGTTCAAGGGCAATCCGGACGACAATATCAAGGACCCACAAGTCCAGGGCTGGTTGCAGACCGCCGACAATGCCCTCGACCCGCAAGTGCGCAAGGACAACTACCGCAAGGCCTTGCAGCGCATCAGCGAGCAGGCCTACTGGGCGCCGCTGTTCAACTACTCGATGAACTACGCCTACACCTCGGAACTCGCGTTCACACCGTACCCGGATGAGCTGCCGCGTTTCGTCGAGTCCACGTGGAAGTAATACGTAACCGGGCGCACGGACTCTCGTGCGCCACGGACACGTCCTCACACTTGTCATTCATTGGATATGAGGAAACTTGCCATGCTTGGATTCCTTCTGCGCCGCCTGGGCATCGCCATTTGCGTTGCCATTACCGTGTCGGTGATCAGCTTTTCTCTTTTGCACCTGTCCGGCGACCTCGCCACTGCCATTGGCGGACCGGAAGCCACCAGCGAACAGATCGAACAGATTCGCGTGCAGTACGGCTTGAACAAACCGCTGCCGACCCAGTACTTCAACTGGCTGGGCGATTTGCTGCGGCTGGACCTGGGCAACTCGTTTTTCTTTCAGGAATCGGTCTACAACCTCGTCGCCAGCCGCTTGCCGATTACCCTGGGGCTGGGTGCCATGGCGCTGGGGATCGCCTTGCTGGTGGCCATTCCACTGGGCGTGCTGGCCGCGGTCAAACGCGACACCTGGGTTGACCGGCTGGCCTTGAGCATCGCGGTGCTGGGTCAGGCGATGCCAAGTTTCTGGTTTGCGCTGATGCTGATCGTGGTGTTCGCGGTGACGCTCAAGTGGCTGCCGGTGTCCGGCAACGCGACCCTGCTGCACTTCGTCATGCCGGCCATTGCCCTGGGCTACTACGCGACGCCGGCAATCATGCGCCTGACCCGCGCCGGCATGCTTGATGTGCTCAGTTCCGATTAC
Source organism: Pseudomonas sp. NFX5 (assembly GCF_049132125.1). Taxonomy (NCBI): domain Bacteria; kingdom Pseudomonadati; phylum Pseudomonadota; class Gammaproteobacteria; order Pseudomonadales; family Pseudomonadaceae; genus Pseudomonas; species Pseudomonas sp. NFX5. The sequence goes on along the minus strand of NZ_JAFMZG010000035.1, from coordinate 153,788 downwards.
ATCCGCACCGCCCGCGCCAAGGGCCTGCGCCCTGCCCGCGTGCTGTTCAAGCATGCGCTGCGCAACGCGCTGATTCCGGTCGTCGCGCTGGCGGCGGTGGAGTTCGGCTTCATGCTCGGCGGCTCGGTGGTGATCGAAACCGTATTCTCCCTGCAAGGCATCGGGCAACTTGCCTGGGACGCCATCGCCCGTGACGACTTTCCAGTGGTACAGGCCGTGGTCCTGTTGATTGCGGTGATCTACATCATCCTCACGTTGCTGGCCGATGTGCTCAACGCACTGCTCGACCCGCGTATTCGCGTGCGCTAGGAGGCCTACATGAGCACCCCCACTACCCTCGCGATCAATGACTACCTGCCATCACCGAGCAGCCTGAGCCGAGTGCTTGGCAAGAGCTTGCGGCATCGGGGTTTCGCCATCGGCGCGGTGTTGTTGCTGATTATCTTCGCAGGTGCACTGTTCGCGCCGTGGCTGGCACCTTACGACCCTTATGCGCAAGACGTGATGCTGCGCATGAAACCACCGGTATGGATGGCCAACGGCACCTGGGAATACGTGCTCGGCACCGACAAGCTGGGCCGTGACTACCTGTCGAGGCTGCTCTACGGCGCACGTATTTCGCTGTTCATCGGCATTGCAGCGGCGCTGATTTCCGGCTTTATCGGCACGCTCATGGGGCTGTTGGCGGGCTACTACGGCGGCAAGGTCGATGGGTTTATCAGCTACCTGATCACCACCCGGCTGGCGATGCCGGTGGTGATGGTCGCGCTGGCCTCGGCCTCGCTGATGGGCGGCTCACTGAAAGTGGTGATCGTGCTGCTCGGCTGCCTGTTATGGGATCGCTTCGCGGTGGTGGTCAGGGCCTCGGTGCAACAGATTCGCGATGCTGAATATGTGGCGTCGGCCCAGGCGCTCGGCTGCTCGACCCTGCGCATTCTGGTCAGTGAAATCCTGCCCAATCTGGTCGGCGCACTGATCGTTGTCGCGACGCTGGAAATGGCCCACGCGATCCTGCTGGAGTCGGCCCTCTCGTTCCTCGGGGTTGGCGTGCAGCCACCGACGCCGTCCTGGGGCCTGATGATCGCGGAAGGCAAGCCCTACATGTTCTTTTCCCCGTGGGTCATCGCCATTCCCGGCGTCGCCCTGATGATTCTGGTGCTGGGCATCAACCTCGTCGGCGATGGCCTGCGCGATCTGATCCTGCCCGACGGCCGTAACTGATAGACCGCCGTAACTGATAGAGGGAACCGAACATGGCACTACTCCATGTGGAAAACCTGCGCGTGGACATCCCCATGGGCAACAGCCCGACGCCGGATGACATGCTGCATGCCGTACGCGGCCTGAGTTTTGAAGTCGAGCGCGGTGAGATGCTGTGCATCGTCGGGGAATCCGGCTGCGGCAAATCCCTGACCTCGCTGGCGTTGATGGACCTGTTGCCACGCAAGGCCAAACGCACCGCGTCCCGGCTGACGCTGGACGGCATCGACATGCTCGGCCAGAGCGAGCGGCGCATGTGCGACCTGCGCGGCAACCGCCTGGCGATGATCTTCCAGGAGCCGATGACCTCGCTGAACCCGGCCTACAGCATTGGCGATCAACTCAGCGAGGTACTGACCCAGCATCGCAAGGTCTCAAGCAAGGAGGCCCTGGGGCGCGCCGCGCAGATGCTGGAGAAGGTCGGGATCAGCAATGCCACCGAGCGCCTGCGCCAGTATCCGCATCAACTTTCCGGCGGGCTGCGCCAGCGGGTGATCATCGCCATGGCGTTGATGTGCGAACCGGACCTGATCATCGCTGATGAGCCCACCACGGCGCTGGACGTGACCATTCAAGCGCAGATCCTGCGCTTGATCCGCGACATCCAGAAAGAACTCGGCCTGGCGGTGATCTTCATCACCCACGACCTTGGGCTGGTGGCACGGATCGCCGACCGGGTCGCCGTGATGTATGCCGGGGAAATCGTCGAAACCGCCCCTGCCCTGCAACTGTTCGAGAATCCGCAGCATCCGTACACCCGGGGGCTGCTGGCGAGTATTCCAATCCCTGGCCGGACCAAACCGGGTGAGGCGCTGGGTTCGATTCCAGGCCTGGTGCCGAGCCTGGTCGGCGAACAGCAAGGGTGTGCGTTCCGCAATCGTTGCGGTCAGGCGATCCCGGCCTGCGCGCAACACATCCCCGAAGTCGAACAGGACGGGCACATGGCGCGCTGCCTGTTCGCCGCACCGGCCCCGGCACCGATTCGCCTTCAGGAGCGTGCAAGGTCATGAAAAAAGACATCGCTTTGGAGCTGTGTGACATCCGCCGTGAGTTTCGGATCAACCAGGGCTTTTTCAAACCCGCCGCCACCCTGAAGGCCGTGGATGGTGTTTCCCTGCGCCTGATGCGTGGCGAGACCCTCGGTCTGGTGGGCGAGTCCGGTTGCGGCAAAAGTACCCTGGCCAAGATGCTGCTCGGCCTGTTGCCGCCCACCAGCGGCGACGTGTTGGTCAATGGCAAACACCTGGCGACGACTGATCGCAAGGAAATGTCCCGGCATATCCAGCCGATTTTCCAGGACCCGTATTCCTCGCTGAATCCACGCAAGACCCTGCGCGAAATCGTTACCCTGCCGCTGATCGTGCATGACATCGGCAGTACCGCCGAGCGCCGCAGGAAGACCGAAGCGATGCTTGATGTGGTCGGCCTGCCCAAGCGGGTGATCGACAGCTACCCGAGCCAGCTGTCCGGCGGGCAACGCCAGCGGGTGGCGATTGCCCGGGCGCTGATCATGCGCCCTGACGTGTTGATCTGCGACGAGCCCACCTCAGCGCTGGATGTGTCGGTGCAGGCGCAGATTCTCAACCTGCTGCAGGACCTCAAGCGCGAATTCGGCCTGACCTATCTGCTGATCAGCCATAACCTGGCGGTCATCGAACACCTCGCCGACCGGGTCGCCGTGATGTACCTGGGGCGCATCGTCGAAGAACGCACGCGCGAATCGTTGTTCGCTCAACCCGGTCACCCATATACCCGCGCCTTGCTGGATTCGGTGCTCACGCCCGATCCGCGCCTGGGCATTCCCGAGATCGGCCTGCACGGCACCTTCCCCAACCCCATGTCACCGCCGTCCGGCTGCGCCTTCCACCCGCGCTGCCCGAGCTGCTTCGCCCCCTGCAAAACGGCCTACCCGGCCAATGGTCCGCTTATCGGCGGCAACGTGCGTTGCCACCTTCACGACACTTCTGCCCAAACACTGGAGCTTGTCCACTCATGAGTCGTTCACTGGCTATCAGCAACACCACAGCGCAATTCGACAATGGCGAATTCTTCAATCTGCTCCAACGCAGCGTCGCCCTGCACACCGAAAGCCAGGCAGCGGACAGCCAGCCCGAGCTGTATCGCTACCTCAATGAGTTCATCACCCCACATGTCGAGGCGATGGGTTTCAGCGTCAAGATCTATGACAACCCCGTGGCCGAGCGCGGCCCCTTCATGATCGCCACGCGCATTGAACACCCGGACCTGCCGACCGTGCTCAGCTACGGCCACGGTGATGTGGTGCGCGGCTATGAGGCGCAATGGCGCGAAGGCCTGTCGCCGTGGCACGTCATTGCCGAAGGCGATCGCTGGTACGGCCGCGGCACGGCGGATAACAAAGGCCAGCATCTGATCAACCTGACCGCCCTGGAACAAACGCTCAAGGCGCGCGATGGCCAGCTGGGCTTCAACGTCAAGCTGCTGCTGGAAATGGGCGAAGAGGAAGGCTCGCCGGGCTTGAACGCATTCTGTGCCGCCCACAGCAAAGAGCTTGCGGCGGATATCTTCATCGCCTCGGACGGCCCGCGCCTGGCGGCATCACGCCCGACGATTTTTCTCGGCTCGCGCGGGGTATTCAACTTCGAGCTGGTGGTCAATTTACGTGAAGGCGCCCATCACTCCGGCAACTGGGGCGGGTTGCTGGCCAATCCCGGCATCATCCTGGCCAATGCCATCGCGAGCATGGTCGATGAACACGGTCGGGTGAAAGTGGCCGGCCTGATGCCCGAGACACTGCCGGAGCCGGTTCGGCAGGCGCTGGCCGATATTGCCGTGGGTGGCGGACCGGGCGATCCGGACATCGACGCCAATTGGGGTAACCCGCAGCTCTCGCTGAGCGAAAAGGTGTTCGGCTGGAACACCCTCGACGTCATCGCCTTCAAAACCGGCAACCCAGACGCCCCGGTGCATGCGATTCCCGGCAAGGCTAACGCCCACTGCCATATCCGTTTCGTGGTCGACAGCGACTACACGACCTTTATCCCGGCGGTACGTACCCACCTGGATGCGCATGGCTTCAGCAATGTCGAGGTCAAGCAAAGCCGCATCGATGTGATGCATGCCACTCGGCTGGATCCGCAGAGCCCTTGGGTCGATTGGGCGCTCGGCTCCCTGGCACAGACCACCGGCAAAAAACCTGCGCTGCTGCCAAACCTCGGTGGTTCGCTGCCCAACGATGTGTTCGCGGACGTGCTGGGCCTGCCGACATTGTGGGTGCCGCACTCGTACCCGGCCTGTTCACAACATGCGCCGAACGAGCACTTGCTGGCGCCGGTGGTCAAGGAAAGCCTGCAAATCATGGCCGGGCTGTTCTGGGACCTGGGCAACGACGCGGCACGCCTGACCCGGGAACATCAGTTACGGGAGCAGGCGCAATGAGCGCCACGCCACAACAGGCCCTGGACTGGCTTGCCGAGCAGCGCCCAGCCATGGAAGCGCTGCTGCGGCGCATCGTCGACACCGACTCCAACAGCTATGACAAGGCGGGTGTCGACGCCGTGGGCGCGCTGCTCGCGGCTGAACTGGAGGCCGACGGCATCCTGCTCAAGCGCATACCGGTCGAGTGTTTTGGTGACGTGCTGCTCGCCGAAGTGCCAGGCGATCCTGGAAAACCGGTGCTGTTGCTGGGCCATCGCGACACGGTCTTCCCCAAGGGCACCACCACGACTCGCGGCTACAGCCGCGACGCCAACCTCGCCTATGGCCCCGGCGTCGCCGACATGAAAGGCGGCCTGGTGCTCAATTGCTTCGCCCTCATGGCCCTCAAGCGCGCCGGCCGGTTGCCCTATCCGGTGCAGGTCCTGTACACCGGCGACGAAGAAATCGGCTCCGGCAGCGCCAGGCCCCATATCGAAAACGCCGCCCGTGCCGCCCGCGCCGTGCTCAACACCGAACCCGGCCGGGCCAGCGGCAATGTGGTCAGCGCACGCAAAGGCGGGGCCACGCTGATCATCGAAGTCAGTGGCCGCGCGGCGCATGCCGGGGTCAACCATGCCGACGGGGCCAGCGCCATCGAGGCCCTGGCACGCAAGATCGTCAAGCTGCATGCCTTGACCGATTACCCGGCCGGCGTCACCACTAACGTTGGGCTGGTATCCGGTGGTACATCGAGCAACACCGTCGCGCCCAGCGCCTGCGCGCGGCTGGACGTGCGCTTCATCGAACTCAAGCACTGGGATCGGATCTTCAGTGCAATCCAGGCCATCGTCGCCGAAGAAGAACTGATCGGCACCCGCGCCGTCCTCAAGGAAGCGACGACCTTTCTACCGATGGAAGCACGCCACAGCGAACGACTGCTGCATCTCTACCAACAAAAAGCACGGGCATTGGGTTTCAGCGTCGAAGGCGAATTCACCGGCGGTTGCGCCGACTCCGGCTTTACCGCCAGCCTGGGCGTTCCAACCCTGTGCGGGCTCGGCCCGGTGGGTGGCAAGGTCCACACCGATCGTGAATACCTGGAGCTGGACACCCTGGTACCTCGCGCCCTGGCCCTGGTGGCGACCATTCTGGCGGTCGGCGACAGCGTTTGAGGTCATGGGTTTCTACGCGTCGCCGAGGTCAGGGTATCCGACAGGTTCACAGGCAGCTCCTGGCGCTGTCGGGTATCGCTTCAAGGTGACGGGAATGGCTCACTCGGGCGAAATTTTTGACCTGTTCTACTGCTGCAATCACCGAGCATTCGGCCGACCCGTCTGGCGCTATGGAGTAGAGGCATCGCTTACCCATGGAAAGGCTATGCAATACACGCTCATCCAGTTCACCGAGCACGACAAAAGAACAGTCACTTCTGGTCACTTGCACATCAACGCGCTTGCCAGGCACGGTGTCCACCGCATCGACATGGAGCAGCGCAACATTGTCAAAACAGCTGAACCCCTGATGGATCAAGTCAATATGAGCGCTATCAAGCCCGCACACGATGACCACGATGCGCGTGCAACTTGATGGCTCGCGCATCCACTTCATGGCGTTGGGACGACAATCGACAGCTTGGCTCATAATCGATGCCTTTATGGTTCCAACCGGCGAATGGACCAGGTCATTGGTTAAATGACGCCGCGTGCCTGCAACACGCTTTTCGCCAGGCTTCGGGTCGCCGCTAACACCGCCTCCACCTGTTGATCCATCTGTGCAGTGGAGGAGGCTACTTCTCCAAGCTCGACCACGCGCAGCGGATGACCAAAGACGGACCCCAGCCACGTCATGCCGCAATTCGTGCCAGTTTCGACATCCAGTAAAAAGCTGCCGTGGGAGACGCCGCGCAACAGTTGGCTGGCATGGCACGCGTAGGCCCCGTCGGACGGCTCCGGGCTGGACCCGACCTGCAACCAATCGAGCCTCAACGCCTCGGACTGTTTGACGGCTAGATAAGCCACCTGGTCCCACTCATCTATCGCCACATGCAGCTTGTCGATCATGTACGGGGGCAACGCGGCGCTGGTAACGATCACCACTCCGGCATCCGCCGAAGGCTCCTTGATCCAGACTGCGGATTGCGTTATCGCATGCATGGCGGTACTCCCGGCGGTTGGATAGGAGCAACGTGCTCCGGGTGGCGATTCGACGATGGGATCGTGACATTCAATATTGATGCCGACTCACCCATCGCGTCGTGAGCTCCCTGGTTTTTTGGCGTTAATCAGCCGTTGCGAAACAGGAAGCTGTAGGCATTCAGCGCAGGCGCCCCACCCAAGTGCGCATACAGCACTTTGGAGCCTTCGGGGAACTCACCACGGCGGACCATTTCAATCATCCCGTGCATGGATTTGCCCTCGTACACCGGATCGGTCAGCACGCCTTCCAGGCTCCCGCACAAACGAATGGCTTCCAGCGTGCCTTCGTTGGGCAAACCGTATTCCGGGTAGGCAAAACGTGTATCGAGCACCACGTCGTCTTCGGTGATCTCACGGCCCAGTTCCACCAACTCTGCGGTGTGCCGGGCGATACGCAGGATCTGCGCCTTGGTTTGCTCCGGCTTGGCCGAGGCATCAATGCCGATAACGTTCTTCGAACGGCCGTCCGCGGCGAAACCGACGACCATGCCGGCCTGGGTACTGCCGGTCACAGAGCAGACCACGATGTAGTCGAACGTGAACCCCAGTTGTTTTTCCTGCTCTCGCACTTCCTCGGCAAAGCCGACGAACCCAAGGCCGCCGTAGGGGTGTTCGGAACACCCGGCAGGGATTGGAAACGGTTTGCCACCCCGCTCCACCACATCGTCCATGGCCTTCTGCCAACTGGGCCGGATGCCAATGTCGAACCCGGCGGCGTCCAGTCGTACGTCGGCGCCCATGATGCGCGACATCTCGATATTGCCAACGCGGTCATACACCGCATCGGAGTAGTTCACCCAGTTTTCCTGCACCAGCACACACTTCATGCCCAGGTGAGCGGCAACGGCGGCCACCTGGCGGGTCTGGTTCGACTGGATACCGCCGATGGAAACCAAGGTATCGCAGCCTTGCTCGAGCGCTTCGGGAATCAAGTATTCGAGCTTGCGCGTTTTGTTCCCGCCGAAGGCCAGGCCACTGTTGCAGTCTTCACGTTTGGCATACAGCTCGACCTTGCCACCCAGGTGTTCACTGAGGCGCTTCAAGGGCGTGATGGGAGAAGGACCGAAGGTCAACGGATAACGTTTAAAACGATTCAGGTTCATGACGCTGCTCCTTGATTACTGGACATCAAAGCGCCAGACCGAAAGGCAAAGGTTGCCTTCCAGGTTCTTTCAGTCGGGCTTCGATGAGTTCAATATTAAGAAGTTTTCCAAAAAGATGTATTGCAAACTTCTAGCACTTAAAGAACTATAATTTCTCGCTATAAATATCTAACATACTTTAATTGCGAATAAACAGTCATGAACGCAACAAACACTCGCAAGAAGCCAAGCGTATCAGCCCCGGTGCCGCAGCCGCTGGATCGAACCGACCGCGCCATTCTCAAGGCCCTGCAACGAGATGCCTCCATCTCCAATGTGGCGCTGGCAGAGAAGGTGAAATTGAGTGCACCGGCGTGCCTCAGGCGCGTCGAGCGGCTCAAGCAAGTCGGCCTGATCAAAGGCATAGTCGCGCTGCTCGACAATGTCGCGCTGGATGCGGGAATGGTGGTGTTGATCGGCGTGGTGCTGGACCGCTCCACACCGGAATCCTTCGCCGCATTCGAGGCAGCCGCACAAAAAGTGTCCGGCTGCATGGAGTGCCATGTGGTGACCGGGGAGTTCGACTACTTCATGTTGATACGAACCAAGGACAGCAACAGCTTCAACCGGCTCCACGCGGAACAGTTGCTTTACCTGCCTGGGGTTCGCCAGATTCGATCGTTCATGGGCTTGCGTCAGGTCTTGTCGACCACCCACATTCCCCTTTGAAGCGTCGCTAGTCGAGCAGTCCGCCCTGCTCCCGTACGTGCTTGATGTCTCTCGAGGGCGGGGCTCCGAAACGCCGGGCATATTCACGGCTGAATTGAGCGACACTTTCATAGCCGACGCGCAACGCGGCGGTGTTCACGTCAACACGATCGGTCAACATCAGGCTGCGTGCGGCTTGCAGCCGTAACGCCTTTTGATACTGAACGGGGCTGGTGCCTGTCAGCTTGCGAAAACTGTGATGCAGCGTAGAGCTGGCCATTCCTGATCGTTCGGCGAGATCGGCCACGTGCAGCGGTTTGTCGTAGTGATGTTTCAGCCATTCAATGGCTCTCACGATGCCCTTGTCTCGGTAACCGTCGCGGGTGACGCTGCGCAACCACTGCCCTGCACCACTTAACAACAGCCGAACGCATATTTCCCGCTTGATCAGATCCGACATCAAGCCTGCTTCAAGCGGCCGTTCGATCAGCGTAGCGAGTCGAGCGAATGCATCGAGCATCTCACTCGACGCCGCACCGGATACGAAGCCCCGCGCTTCTGTAGCTATTTCCTGCGTGGGGGGGGCCAAGGTCTGGATCACCTCGTTGAGCATGGAAAGGTTGAGCTTCAACACCACGGATAAATAGGGGGTTGCCTCGCTGGCGGCGGTAACGCGGGCCAATGTGGGGATGTCGACCGATGTGACGAAGAACGCCCCCGGCCCGAACTCACAGGCCTCCTCGCCGAACGTGATCTCCTTCGCCCCCTGCAGAATGATGGCCACGCAAGGCTCATAAATGCAGTAAGTGGGCGTACCCAGCTCAGCCATTCGATAAAAGGCCAGGCCTGGAATCGATGTTTTGCAGACCTCGTTCAAACCAATCTGCCGGGTGACTTTTTCGATCAGCCGTCCCAGTGCCTGGAGACGCTCGTTGGGCTGTATGGGATCGCGCAACGTCAGAGAATGCAGGTGGCCGGAACCGAACTGCGAGAAGGAACCGCTCGTCATCACATGCGCCCCTGTTTACGGAATGTTCGAGTCTGCTGAGAGTGCGTGACCAACACAAGCGCATCGGCAGGATTGTGCAAAAAATATGGCGTATTAGGGTCACCCGGCCACCCCTCGTTGTTCTAACTTCCAGTACGAATACCGGCTTCGATGATCCCGTGAAACCTCGGTCGCGAAAGGAACGTTGGATGGACAGACGAGATTTTCTTACTTACTCGGCAGTGGGCACTGTTGCAGCCGCTTTGCTGCCAGCCTCGAGTGTCGCCAGTTCGACAGCCCCAGCGCCCTCTTTACTGACAGAGCGCGGGAGCGTGATGCGTACTGAAGGCCGGCCAGTGCGCACAGGCCTGCCCCTCAATTCACCCTCGCCTACCCTGCGATACATGACGCCTCAACGCTTTGGCATGGGCGGGACACAGATTGGCAATATCTTTGCGCCGCTCAGCGACGAGCAGGCGGGCCTGGTTCTACAGGCCGCCTGGGACGCGGGTGTAAGGCTTTACGACACGTCGCCGTTCTACGGGTTTGGTTTGAGTGAATATCGGGTAGGCCGCTTTCTGCACGGCAAAAATCCGAACGACTATGTGGTCTCCACCAAGGTAGGAAGGGTTTTGACTGCCGCGGGTGGCCCGCGCGCGGACCATGCCATCTGGAAGTCACCCGCGCCCTTCAACTACCGGTATGACTACACCGCAGCAGGCGCACGGCGTTCCGTGGAAGACAGCCTGCAGCGGCTGGGGCTGCCGCGTATCGATATCGTCTTTATCCATGACATCTCGCCCGATAACAGCGAACTGGAAGGCGGTTGGGAAGCGGCGTATCGCATTGCGCGCACAGGGGCGATGGTCGAACTTGAAAAGATGCGTGATGAGGGCCTCATCAAGGCTTGGGGCTTCGGCGTCAATACGCCAAATGCTGTGGTCCAGGCAATGGCCGGTGATGACCCGACTCCCGACATCGTGTTGCTTGCCTGCCAGTATTCCCTGCTCGAGCACGGCGATGCGTTGCGCAACACCTTTCCGGCGTTGAGCAGGAAGGGCACCAGCGTTGTGGTTGGAACACCACTGAACGATGGATTCCTGGGAGGACGCAGCCGATACAACTTCAGTTTGGACCTGCCTGCCGGAGCGGTGGAAAAGCGCGCGCGAATCATGGCGGTTACCAAACGACATGGCATCGATATTCATACTGCCGCCCTGCAGTTCGCGGCAGCACATCCGCAAGTGTCAGCGATCATTCCGGGTGCCCGCACGCCGGGGCAGATCGTTTCCAATGTGCAGGCGATGAAGGTCGGTATCCCGGCAGCCTTTTGGGAGGAGCTCAAGAGCCGGAACCTGATCGATGCCCAAGCACCGGTCCCTTCCTGAACAGGGTCTACGCCCGTGCAACCTGCTGATGTGGCGCTAGCGTCGCTGGCCTCATTTAACCCGAAACCTATCTTCCTGGTTGCAGCAACGCTGCAGATAGCAGCCGCTTGATCCGCCTGTTCCAGTAAACAAACTGCGCACGCGTCCAACTAAAAACACTCGTCCAAGGCCGCAATAAATGAAGATACGCACGTCTTTCATGATTTTAGGCGGCCTGCTTGCGCTGTCCGGCAGTGGCTACTTACTCGCCGACACACTCGCGCTGAGCGTTCCATTGCCGGCTCCACTCCCACAGCTAAAAGTGCTGACATTCCTTATAGGTATACACCTGCTCGGCATGTGCTTCGGTCTCGGTGGGGCGACGATGCTGGACCTCTGGATCTTGCGTTGGATGCGCCGGGGCAGCCTCCCGGTTGAAATCGGACGCACCTTCCACTTCATCAGCGACGCGGTCACTATTGGACTCTGCCTCCTGTGGCTTTCAGGCCTTGGTTTCCTTGCCCTTTACGCGATGGAGTCGCCGGAAAAGTTTGAAAACCCCAAACTCTGGGCGAAAGTCATTGTGGTGATCGTGCTGACTATCAATGGAATAATCATCCACGCGCTTGTGCTGCCAGAAGCCCTACGCGACCTGAGTCGCCCCCTGCTCTTTGGCGTGTCCCGCAAAAGAGCGGCCTTGTTTCTCGCCTCCGGTGCAGTTTCGGGGGTGTCTTGGTACACGGCTTTTGCCTTCGGCATTTTTCGTGAGTTAAACAACAGTGTCACCTTCACCCTGCTGGTCATCATGTGGCTTACGCTGATAGTCGCCGCCTCTCTCGCCGCAATGCTGCTCTGGTTAAACTCTGCCGCGGGAACCAGAAAACCTCCGTCGCTCAGTCATCCGACGTGAAGATAAAGACCCGCTTGGGCATTGCGTGTAACTGCAACGCTTGCCAATCACGGCAAAGCGGCCGGGTCGTCCTCACGCATAGCCTTACCTGTAGCTCGCAAGCCCGTTATGAAATCTGGCGAGAGCGTTGTTCCTCCAGAATCTTTGGCAGATTGCCTTCGATCCAGTCAACCAGGCCTTCGACATGGCGGGCTACTTCAGTTCCCATAGGGGTGAGGCTGTACTCAACGTGGGGTGGCACGACCGGATAGGATTTGCGCAGGACGAAACCATCGAGTTCCAAAAACTGGAGGGTCTGCGCAAGCATCTTTTCGCTGACGCCTCCAATCTTGCGACGCAGATCGCTGAAGCGATGCGTACCCGCGAGCAAGGCCACCAATACTAATACTCCCCAGCGGCTGCTGACGTGCTGGAGGACGACCCTCGAGGGACAATCCGGGTCGAATAATTCACCGCTGCGCAGTCGGTTGGCCACTGTTGCGGGACGGGTTGCTCCAGAGGACTCGGAATCCGGCATGCTTACTTACCTTTAGGTACGTACTTACGAAAAGTTAGTTAAGGCCCTACTCTGCCTGCTCTATCACTTTTTGTAAAAGGCCCCCCTCATGATCGCCGTCACCGGAGCCACCGGCCAACTTGGCCGCCTCGTTGTCCAGCAACTCAAGCAAAAAGTACCCGCGTCCAACCTGGTCGCGCTGGTGCGCAGCCCTGACAAGGCGAGTGATCTAGGCGTGGAGGCACGTGTTGCCGACTATGACAATCCGCAAACCCTGGTCGCGGCGCTCAGCGGAGTCGACACGCTTCTACTCATTTCCTCAAGCGAAATAGGTAAGCGACTCTCACAGCATCGAAATGTCATCAACGCAGCAAAGCAGGCTGGTGTGGGTCGCGTCGTTTATACCAGTGTACTGCACGCGGATACCTCTTCATTGAGCCTCGCCGAGGAGCATCGGCAAACGGAAGCCGAGCTCACAGCATCGGGGTTGGCATTCACGATATTGCGTCATGGTTGGTATACCGAGAACTACACCGGCTTTATCGCTGGCGCGTTATCGGCCGGTGAATTTATCGGCAGCGCAGGTGATGGAAAGATTGCCGCGGCGACACGGGAAGATTTCGCCCAGGCCGCTGCCGTCGTGCTCACCCGCGACGATCAAGAGGGGAAGGTCTACGAGTTGGCGGGTGACAGCGCCTGGACGTTATCGGAACTCGCAGCCGAGGTTTCTCGGCAAACGGGTAGGAACATTCCCTACAAGAACTTGCCTGAAACTGACTACGCCTCTGCGTTAATCAATTTCGGCCTCCCGGAGCCACTCGCACAGGCCCTGGCTGGCTACGATGTCAACGCATCCCAAGGCGCACTTTTCGATGATAGCCATCAGCTTTCGACGCTGATCGGCAGGGCCACGACTTCACTTTCAGCAGCAGTGGCAATCGCGCTCAAAGGGCAATGATCGCAGGACACCGTGTCGCCGCCTGTTCGCAGAACGATCACCCGAGCAGCCACGCCAACAAAGAGCGCAAGGGCTGTAAACCCCTGCGCACCGTTGAGCAATGGCGAATTCGGGTCAGTGACGATCGGGCGACCAGCAAGCCTGAAGGTTATTGCTGGTGCATGATTGCTCCAAACCGGCGCCCGTCAAAAATCGACGGTCGCCGATAGTTGCAAGGTACGCGGATACCCCGGGGAAAACGCACCATAGGAGGCCACGCCGGACCAGTACTCACGGTCGAACACGTTCTGTACCGTGGCGCGGAATGTCGTCGGCCGCCCTTCTATCTTGGTGGCGTAACGCGCACCGGCGTCAATGCGGGTCCAGGCGTCGAGTTCCTGGGTGTTGGCCTGGTTGACGTATTGGCTGTCGGTGTAGATCGCACCACCCGTGAGGGTGAAACCTTCCAGCCAGGGGGTGTCGTATTCCGCCCACAGGTTGGCCTGGATATCGGGCACGCCGACCGGCTTGTTGCCCTGGTTAGCGGCAGTCGCCGACTGGGTCAGCTCGCCATCGAGGAAGGTCACGCCCCCCATCAAACGGGTGCCGGTGGCCACTTCGCCGAACACGCTGAGTTCCAGGCCACGGTTGCGCTGTTCGGCCTGCACCGAATACACGCCATTGGCGCCCAGTTCGCCGGCAGGTTTTTCGATCTGGAACAGCGCCAGTGTGGTCATGAAGGTGCCGTGTTCATACTTCACCCCCAGTTCGTGCTGCTTGGACTCATACGGCGCAAAGGTTTCCCCGGCATTGCTCGCCGTGCCCGGTGCCGCATCGCCTTTGCTCAGCCCTTCGACGTAGTTGTAGTAGAGGGAGACGTCCTCCCAGGGCTTGACCACCACACCCAGCAACGGCGTGGTGGCGTTGGCGCTGTAACGCGAGCTGACGGTGCCGGCGGCATTGTAGTTACGCGACTCGATAAACTGCCGGCGTACGCCCAGGCTCAGTTGGAGACGGTCATCCAGCATCCCCAAGGTGTCGGTCAACGCCACGCCGGACAGCTCCGACTCGGAGATTCGCAGCACCTTGGGCGTGTTGATGTATTGCTTGGGCGTGTCCACCGGGTGGTAGATATTGGAGAGGATCGTGGTGCCGTTGTTGATGCCCCGCGACAGCTCATCCTGGTAACGGGTCGCCATCAGCGTGGTGGTATGGGTTACCGGCCCGGTGGCGAAGAGCCCGCGCATCCCCACATCGGCGGTAGAACGGTCGACGTTGAATTTGTAATAGCCCGGGACGTTGCTGGTGTCGCCCGCGTCATTGAGGATGCGCGGCACCTGGTCGGACATGCGTTTCACATCCGACCTGCCGCCCCCTGCATGGGCGAAAACGGTGAGGTTGTCGCTCAGATCATATTCACCGCCGAGCAATGCGGACTGTTCCTTGGTATCCGACCAACCCCACTTTTGCGGCAGGCTGGTGCGGCCATTGGGGGCGGATGGCACGTCAACGCCCGGCGCGATGGTGAACGGGCGTGAGGCACCGTCGAAGCTTTCTTTCTGGCTGATGTAGTCCAGGTTCAGGCGCAGTCGCTCGCCACGATAATCCAGGGCAATCGCACCGATCCCTACGTCGCGATGCTGGTCGTTCACCGCCGTGTCGCCGCCCTGCAGGCTGCCGTTAAAGCGCACGCCGAACTGGTTTTCCTCACCAAAACGCCGACTGATATCCAGGTGCCCGCCCGCCTGGGAGTCCGACGCGTAGCTGCCGGTGAACCGGGTCAGGTCTTCCTCCAGCGGCCGTTTGGGAACGATGTTGATGACCCCACCCACACCACTGTTGGGCGAGATGCCATACATCAAGGCACCCGGCCCCTTGAGCACTTCGACACGCTCGGCGTACTCGGTAAAGACCCGGTAATTGGGGGCCACGCCATACACACCGTCGTAGGCCAGCTCACCCAGATTGCCTTCGCCGATGGCAAAACCGCGAATGAAAAACGAATCGACGATACCGCCGGTCTGGCCGGTCGAGCGCACCGACGGGTCGCGTTCCAGGGCATCGGCAACGGTGACGGTTTGCAGGTCGGCGAGGGTTTTGGCGGTGTAGCTGGTGACGCTGAACGGCGTGTCCATCACGTCTTTGTTGCCCATCATGCCCAGCCGCGCGCCGCGCGCCACCTGTCCACCGGGGAGGACTTCGGGCAACGCCGTCGGGCCGTTGTAGCGGCCGTCGATCGTGGTGGTGTCGAGGGTCAGGCTGGGCGTGCTGTCATCCGTGGCGGCAGGCGTTGGTGTCTCAGCCCAGGCAGTGGCGCCCGCTGCGACCATGACGAAATTCAACAGGGCGGTTCGAATGGCGAGGGTTAACGCGCGTTCACCGCAGGGCCGACTGGCAACAGGCATGACGAGAGGATCCTTTCAACGAGGGAAAATTGGAATTACTCGTAATGCCAGTCGACATGCGAAAAGGTATCACCCTCCCGTGTGATTTTTTTTTGCACGGTGCGCAGGGTTGTGCTGGACGCCGCGTTCCTCACACACTGGCATGAAATGGCCCTGTGGCTGACCAAGGAGTACGCATGTCCCAAGCAGGTGCCATCCCGGGTTCCCATGTAAGAATCCTCATTTATCTTCTGTTCGCGATCCAGTTGGTCTCCATGGGTGCGATGGAAATGAGCGGGCCGTTCTGGCCCGTGCACCTGCGCGGGCTGGCGTCCTCGGAGTCGGTATTCAGCTTCGCCAGCATCGCCGTGTACGTCGGGCCGATGCTGGGCATCATGCTGACCAGTGCATTCTGGGGCCGTATCGGCGATCGCTGCGGCCACAAACTGATGATGATCCGCGCACTCGCGGGGTTGTCCCTGACCCAGCTCGGACTGGCGTTTTTCAGTGACATCTGGGTCATCCTGATCCTGCGTTTTCTACAGGGCGCCTTTGCCGGCTATATAGCCCCGGCGCAGGCTTACGGGGTCAGTATCGAAGCGCCGTCGCGACGGGCGCGGTTATTCGCGATCCTGCAGATATCGACCAATGTCGGCTCACTGCTGGGTGCGGTCGCAGGCGGCCTGATCCTCGATTACGCGACGTTTTTCTGGATCAACATCGTCGCCTCGGTGCTCTGTGCACTCTGTACCGTCATCGCCGCCGTGACGTTGCCGGATGTACCTCCCGTACCGAAAAAACCGGCGGTGGCCACCCGCGCGCCGGCCGCAGGCACCGAAAGCATATGGCGCGGCTCTCCCCTGCTGTCGCTGCTGTGCGTCATGGGGATCCTGCTGCTGGCGCGCATGCTGCCGCAGACATCCTTCTCGCTGTACGTGAGCTCGACCTTCGAGGTCAGCCACTCAATCGTGGGCCTGTGCTACGGGTTGCTGGCGCTGGGCTTTATCCTGTCGGCAACGGCATGGTCGCGCTACTTCGAGCATCGTTCCCAGGCAGAAACCCTGCAACGCATCACGTATATCGTCATGGCCTGCATCGCCCTGACTGCCGTGGCGGGCATAACGCGCAGCCCCGGGGTATTTATCCTCGCCTACTTCATTTGGGGAGTCCTGCTGGGGGCGACCACCCCCGTGCTGATGGCGCTGGTCTCGAAAACCGCCGACAGCTCGCGACAAGGCTACGTACTGGGTATTGCCCAAAGTACCGCGCAGTTCGCCTCGATTGCCGGCATCTCCATCGGTGGCTTGTTGAGCCAGGTCTACGGCCTGCCATACACCTATCTTTTCGTATGCCTGGCCTATGCCGTGGCGCTGGTTCCCATGGTGGCGTTGCGGTACTGGTGGGCGTCCGCGCCGTCCAATCGCTGATTAGCGCCTTGATACGCCTGTCACACGCCTGATCACCGGACATGATCGCGCTTGCGCTCACGTCGGTTTGTCAACTAGCATTGGGAATACTTCTCAATTACAAACAAATCTGCCGCCATGAGCGAAACCTCTTCCGCGAATCACCTCAATCACCTGCGCGCCATCGAGGCCCTGTACAGCGGGCATCACGGCTGGCTGTATGCCACGCTGAAGAGAAAACTGGGTAACGCCATGGATGCGGCGGATCTGGCGCAGGACACCTTCACCCGGATCCTCGCCTCACAGGTCACGGTGATTGACCAGCCACGGGCGTACCTGAGCTGCGTGGCCAAGGGCATCCTGGTCAACTGGTACCAGCGCAAGGCACTGGAACGCGCCTACCTGGATGCGCTGGCGAACGTGCCCACCCACGAAGCACCGTCGCCCGAGGCGCACTTCATGGTGCTGGAAACCCTGCACGAAATCGACGCCATGCTCGATACTCTGGCGCCCCTGGTCAAGCGCGCCTTCCTGTTGTCGCAGATCAACGGCCTCAAGTACGACGACATCGCCGAGCAACTGGGTGTATCGCTGATCACCGTCAAGCGCTACATGAAACAGGCCTTCGTACAGTGCCTGATGCTGGTGGAGTGAATGCTCGGTCTGCGCAGGGAACCGCCGCTGGACCCGCAGGTACTCGAAGAAGCCGCCGAGTGGCTGATGCGCTTGAGCGAACGCGAACTGAGCGAGCACGAGCGCGCCGAATGGGAGCGTTGGAAGGTCAGCAGCCCGGAGCGGGATCGCGCCTGGTCGCGGGCGCAATTGCTGCAGAGCAAGTTCGGCGGCCTGCCGCCCGCCCTGGCAATGTCGGCGCTCGACCGGCCAGACAGCCCTGAACGTCGTGCAGCACTGGGCAAGCTGGCGATCCTGCTGGCGCTGGCGCCCGCGGGTTGGGGGAGCTGGAAGCTGGCGCAATCGCAGCAATGGTCAGCGGACTATCGCACCGACGTTGGCCAGCGCCGCGAACTGACCCTGGCCGATGGCTCGCGCATCACCCTGAACACCGCTACCGCCATCGACGTCGTATTCGACGACCGCCAACGCCTTATTCACCTGCGCGAAGGCGAAATCCTGGTGCAGACCGCCGTGGACACCGCCCCCCTGCCCCGACCGTTCCTGATCAGCACCCGCCAGGGAAGCATGCAGGCGCTGGGCACACGGTTTACCGTGCGTGAAGTCAGCCCCCGCACCCATCTTGCGGTCATCGACGGCGCGGTGAGGGTGATATTGGCCGATAACCGCCAGACCCCGCCGCTGATCGTCAATGCAGGGCAGCGCACCGACTTCTCCTCACAGACCTTTGGTGACCTGGCGCCGACCGATCGCTACATCGGTTCATGGACCCAGGGCATGTTGATGGCCGACAAGATGCGCCTGGCGGATTTCGTCGCGGAACTGACGCGCTACCGCCGAGGTTTCCTGCGCTGTGATCCGGCCATCGCCGACTTGCGCATTTCCGGGGCCTTTCCGATCAGTGATACCGATCGCACCTTGAGCATGCTGGTGCACACTTATCCCGTGCTGGCGAACAGTCATTTGCGCGGTTACTGGGTCACCCTGTCGCCCGCCTGACTCCCACGCAAAAATAAACGGCGGCCGGGGTGATACTTTTTTCGATCTCGACTGGCAAAGACAGGAACAGCCTTTTCCTCTCGTCCATGGGTCATCCTTTCATGCTCGTAGCACGGCCCCTGCGTCCGGCTCGTCCGCTCAAACCGATGGTGCACGGCGTCGTGCTCAGCCTGCTGCTGGCCGGTGCCATGTGCCCGGTGGCATTGGCGGAGGCACCGGCCCAATTGGATTCGGTCGCTGTGCAGGCCTACCACATCGCCCCCGGCCCGCTCGGCGCGACGCTCTCGAGCTTTGCCGTGGACGCCGGTATTGCCCTGTCGTTCCAGCCGTCGATCACGGAGGGCCTGATCAGCCCCGAACTGAACGGCACCTACTCCACGCAGGAAGCCGTCACGCGTTTGCTCGAAGGCAGCGGCCTGGAGATGGTATTGCGCAGCGATGGCAGCTACACCCTGGTACTGCGCCGGCTGACGCTGTCGGCGACCACGGTGGAGGCGGCGCAAAAACACACCGATAGCCTGCCGCCGGTGTACCCGGGCGGCCAGGTAGCCGAGGGCGGGCGTCTCGGTCTGCTGGGCAATACGGATGTGATGGACGCGCCGTTCAGCATCAGCACCTATACCGCATCATTGATCAAAGACCAGCAGGCGACCACCGTGGGCGACGTGCTGGAGCGCGACTCTTCGGTCCGCTCCACCGGCCAGACGGGGGGGATCGTCGACTCATTCTTTATCCGCGGCTTTCCGGTGGGGGAAGGCAACCTCGGGGAACTGGCGTTCGACGGTGTGTACGGCGTGGCCTCCAATTACCGGGTATTCACCGACTACGCCGAACGCATCGAAGTGGTCAAAGGCCCTGGCGCCCTCCTCTACGGCATGTCCCCCAACAGCGCCGTCGGTGGCGTGATCAACGTGGTCCCCAAGCGCGCCCTGGACGAGGACCTGACCCGCGTCACGGCCTCCTATGCCCAGGACCTGCAACTGGGCACCCATATCGACCTGAGTCGGCGGTTTGGCGAGGACCGGCGATTCGGCATGCGCGTCAACGGCCGCGTGCAGCAGGGTGACACTGTCATCGACAAGCAATCGCGGGATGTCGGGGTCAGTGCCATCGCCCTGGATTACCAGGGCGATCGCCTGCGCACCAGCCTGGACCTGATCAACCAGCAAGAGCAATTCGACGCGGCGTCACGGCCCTTCCTGATCGCGCCCGGCGTGCCGATTCCCCACGCCGCCAACGGGCGTACCAACGTCAGCCAGGCGTGGGGCTGGTCCAAGACCCGCGACAAGTCGGCATTGCTGGGTGGCGAGTATGACGTGAGCGACGCACTGACCCTGTTTGCCCATGCCGGCGGTGGGAAGTCGAACGTGGCACGCCTTTCCGACCAGACCCCGACCATCATCAACACCGCCGGCGACACCTCGTCGATCCCCGGCTATTACAAATTTAAAGTACGGCGCTACACGGTCGACAGCGGTGCCCGACTGCGTTTCGACACCGGGCCGATCAGCCACAGCACCACGCTGCAGGTCACGCGCTATCGCGATGAGTTGTCGCGCGGCATTATTTCCGGCCCGCCGATCCTGTCGAACATTTACCACCCGGTCTCACGACCCGAGGCCGACATTGCCACGCCGGCCACGCCGAAAGTCTCGGCGACCGAATTGTCCGGCGTCGCGGTTGCCGACACCTTGTCGATGCTCGAGCAGCGCCTGCAGGTGACGGCCGGCCTGCGCAAACAGACCATCCGCTCCAACAACTACGACGCGGCGGGTACGGTGACCACGGCTTACGACGACGGCAGGACCACGCCGCTGTTCGGCGCAGTTGTCCGGCCCTGGGAGCATGTGTCGTTCTACTACAACTACCTGGAAGGCTTGAGCAAAGGCGATATCGCCCCCGCCACGGCCTCGAACGCGGGCCAGATCTTTGCCCCCTACGTCTCACGCCAGCATGAGGTGGGGGTCAAGCTCGACTACGGCACGGTCATGTCCACACTCGCGCTGTTCCAGATCACCAAACCCAGTGGCGAGCTGTCAGGCACCACCTTTGCGGTACAAGGCGAACAGCGCAACCGGGGCCTGGAGCTGAACGTATCCGGCGAAGCCGGCCAAGGCACACGCCTGCTCGGCGGGGTGACGCTGCTGGATGCGCAACTGACCAAAAGCGCGGTTGCGGCCAACCGGGGCAATACCCCGGTGGGGGTGCCGAAGGTGCAAGCCAACCTCTGGGCCGAGTGGGACGTGCCCTGGGTCGAGGGGCTGACGCTAACCAGCGGGGCGTTGTACACCGGCAGCCAATATGTGAACCAGGCCAACACCCAGCAGTTGGCCCCCTGGACCCGCTTCGACATGGGCGTGCGCTACAGCACGCGCATCGCCCAGCGGCCGACGACCTTCCGCGCCACGGTACAGAACGTGTTCGACCGCGAGTATTGGTCGGGGGTCGCTTCCTATGGTGCGTTCTCTCAAGGCTCGCCACGCACCCTTCTACTGTCGACCACGGTCGATTTCTGAAACCTTCGGCCCGGCGCGACTAGCTGCACCGCCACCCGGCCCGACCACTGCAAAGGCTTTAACCATGGTTACCATTGTTCGACGCAGCCACGCCTTCGCCGGGCTGCTGCTTGCGGGTTTGCTGGGATGGGCGCTGCCGTCGACGGCCGCCGAGCCGCAGGCACCACGCAGCACCGTCACCGATTTGCTCGGGCGCCAGGTCAAGGTGCACCTGCCGGTCCGGCGCGTGATTCTGGGGGAAGGCCGCCAGTTGTACCTGGTTGCCGCGCTGGATACGCAAAACCCCATCGAGCGAATCGTCGGCTGGCGCAAGGACCTGATCCAGTCCGACCCGGACACCTATGGCGCTTACCTGCGTAAATTTCCCGCCATCGCCAAAATCCCCACCTTTGGCGGCTTTGAAGACGGCACCTTCGATATCGAGCAGGCCATCTCCCAGCGCCCGGACGTGATCATCCTCAATATCGAGGCCCAGCACGCGACCGAGGACGCCCGCTATATCGAGAAGCTCGATGCCCTGGGGATTCCAGTGGTGTACGTCGACTTTCGCAACCACCCGATGCAGAACACCGAACCGACCATGCGCCTGTTCGGCCAGTTGTTCGGCAAAGAGGCGCGTGCCGAAGCGTTTATCTACTTTCGCAACCAGCAGATCCGCCGCGTCACCGACGTGATCAACGCGCAACACCCTTCGCGCCCCAACGTGTTCATCGAGCGTATCGGTGGCTACACCGACGATTGCTGCCTGAGTTTCGGCAATGAAAACTTCGGTCTGTTCGTCGATATGGCGGGGGGCAATAACATCGCCAGAGACGTTATTCCCACCACCTTTGGCCAGCTGAATCCCGAGCAAGTGATCGTCGCCAACCCGGAACAGGTGGTGGTCACCAGTGCCAACTGGGAAGCCTTTGCCCCCGGTGGCCACTGGGTCGGGGTGGGTCCCGGTGCCGACATGGCCCAAGCCCGGCGCAAACTGGCCTGGTATACCCAGCGCCCGGCCTATGCCGGGATCAAGGCCCAGGATGACCAGGCGTTCCATGCCATCTGGCACCAGTTCTACAACAGCCCTTATCAGTTCGTGGCCATCCAGCAGTTGGCCAAGTGGTTTCATCCGACACTGTTTACCGACCTGGACCCTGAAGACTCGTTTCGCCAATTGCACGAGCGATTCCTGCCGGTGCCCTATGAGCCGGGTTACTTCGTGAGCCTCAAGCCATGAGTGCCGTGATCCAACGCGACACCTACCGGGCCCTGGTGCTGCGCAAACGCCTGATCCTCGGTGGCCTGCTCTTGCTGCTGTTGTGCAGTGTGCTGCTTGACCTGGCCCTGGGGCCGGCGCGTTACAGCTTCAATGAAGTACTCGGTGCACTGTTTGCGCCGGACAGTGCGCCGGCACAGGTTCGCGTGGTGATGTGGGACATCCGCCTGCCGATCGCCCTGATGGCCGTTGCCGTGGGTGCGGCGTTGTCACTGGCCGGCGCGCAGATGCAGACCATCCTCAATAACCCGCTGGCCAGCCCCTTCACCCTGGGCATTTCCGCCGCCGCCAGTTTTGGTGCAGCCATGGGGCTGGCGTTTGGTGTGGCGCTGTTTCCGTTGGCGGCGCAGTACATGGTGCCGGTCAACGCGTTCATCATGGCCATGCTGTCGGCGTTGCTGATTCACTTCCTGAGCATGCGTCGCGGGGTCACCGCGGAAACCATCGTGCTGCTGGGCATCGCCCTGGTCTTCACGTTTAACGCGTTATTGGCCCTGGTGCAGTTTTTCGCCACCGAGCAAGCCGTGGCAGCCGTGGTGTTCTGGACCATGGGCAGCCTGACCAAAGCCACCTGGCCCAAACTCGGGGTGATCTGCCTGGTGATCGTGATCACCCTGCCGATCTTTGCCAAGCGCGCCTGGGCCCTGACCGCACTGCGACTGGGTGACGACAAGGCCGCCAGCTTCGGGATCAATGTACGCAGCCTGCGCTTTCAGACGCTGATCATGGTCAGCCTGCTCGCCTCGTTCCCCGTGGCCTTTGTAGGCACCATCGGCTTTATCGGGCTGGTCGGCCCGCATATTGCGCGGATGTTGATCGGCGAGGACCAACGCTTCTTCCTGCCGGCCTCGCTGCTCACCGGCGCACTGATTCTGTCCGCCAGTTCAGTGGTGAGCAAAACCCTGATCCCCGGCGCCATCTTCCCGATCGGGGTGGTCACTTCACTGATCGGCGTGCCGTTCTTCATATCACTGATCCTCAGCGGGAAGAAAAACACATGGTGAAGATTCAGCTGCAAGACCTGGGTGCCCGCTATGGCCAGCGCACGATCATCCGTGGCGTTACCACCGCCGCGTTCACCGGCGGCCAGGTGGTCGCGGTGGTGGGGCCCAATGCGGCGGGCAAGTCGACCCTGTTCAAACGCATGGCCGGGCTGATCGACGGGCCTGGACAGGTGATCCTGCAGGACTCGAAAAAGGGCCGGCAGGGCATCTGCTACATGCCCCAGGGCTTGAATGCCAGTGCGCGGTTGACGGTCTACGAATCGGTACTCCTGGCCCGCAAGCAACTGTCGCCGCAATGGACCGTCCACGATGACGAGTTGAACCTGGTGGAGGAAATGCTCGAGGCTCTTGGCATCAGCGACTTGTCATTTCGCAACCTCGGCGAACTCAGCGGCGGCCAGCAGCAACTGGTGTCCATCGCCCAGACCTTGGTGCGCGAACCGGAAATTCTGCTGATGGACGAACCCACCAGCGCCCTCGACATGCATCGCCAGGTGCAAGTGTTGAACTTCATGGGCGCACTGGCCCGCCAACAGCAGGTCATCGTGTTTATTGCCCTGCATGACCTGAACCAGGCGTTGCGCTTTGCCGACCAGGTATTGGTGATTGCCGACGGCACCGCCCAGGGCAGCGGCGCGAGTCATGAGGTGATCACCGAACGCATGCTGCGCGAGGTGTACCAGGTTGAGGCGCGGATCGAGCAGTGCAGTCGGGGACAACGGCATATTTTGATCGACGGCATAAACTTGACCGCGTACCCAAGGCGAACCACAGCTTGATGCGAGAAACCGATATATGCACCTTCACGGGTCAGGCAACGACACGCTCTGGAGCGCCGTCAGCCCAAGCAACAGGGACCCTGGCCACTGCCGACGGCGCCAGGTCACTCACGCTGTCAAGTCGACCAATTTGCTCCGCAGAGAGCTGCAGTGTCAGCGCTCCAAGGTTATCGGTAAGTTGACCAAGTGAGCGCGGGCCGATGATGGGAACCGCACCATGCGTGCCTGCCCAAGCAATGGCAACCTGGCCCGGGCTGACGCCGTGTTCACCCGCTATAGCGACTACCGCGTCCAGTGTCTGCGTGCGCTGTGCCGAGTTCTCCGGCTGGAACACACGGCCTGCGAACCCTTCAGCACGCCCCGTTTCACCTTGCCGGTACTTTCCGGTCAACATACCGCCCCCCAGGGGCGACCACGTCACGATGCCGAGACCGAGCGCATGCGATGCCTTGAACAAATCGGCCTCGGGCTCGCGATGCACCAAGCTATGTTCGAACTGCGCAGCCGCAATCGGAACGGCATGGGACAGTTCGGCCAGCGTGACCGCACGGGCGAGGCGCCAGGCGGGGAAGTTCGACAGGCCCGCGTACAGGATCTTGCCGGCACGCGCCAGGTCCTCGAAGCCTCGGACGATTTCCTCAAGGGGCGTGGTGCCATCCGGGTGATGCGCCCAGTAAATATCAATCCGATCGGTTTTGAGCCGTTTCAGGCTTGCCTCCACGGAAGCCACCATGGCCTTACGGCTGTTGCCGGTGACCAGTCGGTTCGCATTCTGCACTGCGCCACTGCTGAACTTGGTGGCGAGCACAAAATCCTCACGCCGCCCTTCCAGCAATGTACCGAGCAGTTCTTCGGATTGCCCGAATTGGTAGACGTCAGCCGAATCGATGAAGTTGCCGCCAGCTTCGGCATAAGCGTTGAACACAGCTTTGCTGGCGTCGGGATCGGCGCCATAACCCCAGCCTGTGCCGAAGTTGCCCGTGCCGAGCGCCACCTGTGAAACCTGCAAACCGGTCTTTCCAAATGATGTGTACTTCATGCTGTGCTCCGTCAATTGAATCGGCCCTGTTGTCGCGATCGACTGGGCGCATGACCGCCTTGATAGCGTTCCCCTGCGCTTTAGTGACTTTCATCTTCAAGATCTGTGTAGATAGACCAGCAGTGAAGCCTACAGCCCTCATTGATGTCAATCGCAATCAAAGATCTTGACGACGAAGATTATGATCGACATCATTGAAGTACTTGCCTCGCAAGGGTGCTGGCAATTCGCGCGCCCATCTGACCGCGCCCACCTGCTTTCGTCGAGGCGGGCTTGGCCTTCGAGTTTGCCGCCATGGTCCAGGAAAACCTCGCCGGGACGCGCAAGGACAAGGGCATCGTCACCTTCAACGACCCTCAGGTGGGTCGCAGGCGAACCCAAGGTTTCCAGCTGGGTCAACTGATTTAGCGCAACGCACGTGGTCACCTGACCAGGAGAAGACGATGACATTCAAGGCACTGCTCGCCAGCAAGACCGGTGACACCCTTTCAACTCGCTTGGTTGACTTTGAGGACGAGGATTTGATGCCGGGCGACGTCACCGTCGCGGTCGAATACTCAACGGTGAACTACAAGGACGCGATGGCGCTCAGTGGCCGGTCACCGATCATCCGCAGGTTTCCGCTGATTCCGGGGATCGACTTTGCCGGTGTCGTAGAGTCGTCGACCTATCCCGGCATTGTGGCCGGCGACCGTGTGCTGGCCAACGGCTGGGGACTCAGCCAGACTCACCACGGCGGCTTCGCCCAGAGGGCACGGGTGAGCGGTGATTGGCTGGTCAAGATTCCCGCAGCGTTTTCGGCCCGGGATGCCATGGCCATCGGCACAGCGGGGTACACCGCAATGCTGTCCGTGCTGGCACTGGAACATGGCGGTCTGACGCCCGCGCGCGGCGACATCCTGGTGACCGGCGCCAATGGCGGCTCTGGATCGGTGGCGATTGCCCTGCTGTCCAAACTGGGCTATCGCGTGATCGCATCGACCGGGCGGCTTGATGAAGCCGATTACCTGCGCGCGCTCGGCGCGAACGAAATCATCGACCGCCACACCCTGTCCTCACCGGGCGCACCGATTTCCGAAGAGCGCTGGGCGGGCGCCATTGACTCTGTCGGCAGCCATACGTTGGCTAACGTGCTGGCGCATACCCGGTATCGTGGCGTGGTCGCGGCCTTCGGACTTGCACAAGGCGCGGATCTGCCCGCCTCTGTGCTCCCCTTCATCCTGCGCAACATCACCCTTGCTGGCATTGATTCGGTCAATGCGCCTCAGCAGATACGGCAGCAGGCTTGGTCGCGCCTTGCCAGCGACCTGGATCTGGACAAGCTTGCCCGAACCTCAAAGGTGGTTGGCCTCGGCGATGTTCCTGACATCGCCAGCCGCGTGCTCGCAGGGAAAATTCAGGGGCGCACCATCGTTGACGTGAACGCGTGACGGGGCGGCGGGGTTTTCCAGTGCCACCACACGCTGTTGTCCGAGGCGCTGCCTCTGCTGGCGAAAATCGATGATCAACCGAGGATCGACCGCTTGCTCTCTCGCACGCCCATGAAGCGCATCGGCAGGCGCGCTTGAGGTCTCCCGGACTATTGCTCGCTGCCTGGCGATACCGGCAAGGAAGCCGATATCCGGGCGTGGCAAACCTCGAGTATTTCATCGGCGAGCGGCGAATCATCCGGACACGCTCGCGACAACACCACCGCGCCAACGGCATGAGCCAGTACGTCGATCATCTTCGCTCTCGTCTCGCCCGGCGCAGCGTCTTCGACGGTCGGAGACTTTTGCACCAGCGCTTGCAGCATGCGGTCTATGCCTTCGGCGAATGCACGCTTCAGCTCATCCGACTGACGCGCCGCGTCTCCACACAGGGCCGCCATGGTGCAGCCCTCGCCACGCCGGTCACGGTGATCCCTCGACACGTAGATATCGATGAACGTCTGAATATCAAGCGCCTCGGTGCCGGCGAGCGACCGGGAAAGACTGCTGGCTGCAGCCTCGGCCATCAAATCGGCCTTTGAGCCGAAATGTTTGTAGAAACCTCCGTGGGTGAACCCGGCGGCCCCCATGAGATCCACCAAACCTACGCCGTCAAACCCCCGCTCACGAAACAACACGGAGGCCGTCTCGACGATGTGCTCGCGATTTGCCTGCGCCTGCGCTTTGGTCACTTTCACCTGCGATACCTCGAACTTGCACAAAAAACCTACGCCCATAGTACATAGATGTTGATTGCAATCAAAATAATTGACAGTTTTGATTATGACCACCATCATAAAGACAAGCCAAATCCCTCTTCCGCCACAGCCACAGAAGACACCTCACATGACCGATCAAAATCTGTTTACTGCCTATACCCTTGGCTCACTGACCCTCGCCAACCGCATCGTGCTCGCGCCCCTGACGCGCAATCGCGCCGGCACTGGACTGGTGCCCAGCGAGTTCGCCCCCACTTACTACAGCCAGCGCGCTTCAGCCGGGCTGCTGATCACCGAGGCCACCCAGATTTCGGCGCAGGCCCAGGGTTACCAAGACACACCCGGTCTTTACACCCAGGCGCAGATCGACGGCTGGCGCCGGGTCACCGAAGCGGTGCATGCCAAGGGCGGCAAGATTTTTGTGCAGCTGTGGCACGTTGGCCGGGTTTCCCATGTGGACCTGCAACCGGGCGGTGCCGCCCCAGTAGCGCCTTCGGCCATCCGTGCCCAGACCAAGACCTTCGTCAATAACGGCTTTGCCGACGTGTCCGAGCCACGCGCGCTCGAACTCGACGAACTGCCAGGCATCGTCAACGATTTCCGCCAAGCGGCGGCAAACGCCATTGCGGCCGGCTTCGACGGCGTGGAACTCCACGGTGCAAACGGTTATTTACTCGATCAATTCATCAAGGACGGCGCCAACCAGCGTACCGATGCCTACGGCGGTTCGATCGAAAATCGTGCGCGCCTGTTGCTGGAAGTGACCGCTGCCGTGGTCGCCGAGATTGGCGCGGACCGCACGGGCATTCGCCTGTCGCCGGTCTCGCCCGCCAATGGTGTGTCGAGCAGTGAGCCGCAGGCTCAGTTCGATTACATCGTCGACCAACTCAATGCGCTCGACATCGTTTACCTGCACGTCGTCGAAGGCGCGACCGGTGGGCCACGCGACGTGGCGCCGTTTGATTTCGATGCGTTGCGCCAGCGCTTCCAGAACACCTACATCGCCAACAATGGCTACGACCAAAACCTGGCCAACTCGCGGCTTGCGCAGGACAAGGCTGACCTCATCGCCTTTGGCCGCCCGTTTATCGGCAACCCGGATCTGGTGGAGCGGCTCAAGGCCGGTGCGCCGCTGTCCGCCTTCGACCCCACCACCCTCTACGGCGGCGGTGCGACGGGCTACATCGACTACCTGACACTGGCCGAAGCCAGCGCTGTCGCCAACTAGGCAGTGCCTGACCGGGCCAGGTTTTATTTGTGCCCCCCTCTCACTGAGTGACCGAAGCTTGTATCCGGGAAGGTCCAGGTAACTCCGTATAAATGGCGTGCTTGGTGTCGTTACCTGTGTTCTGGCACCAAACGAGCCAGCGTCGATTACAGAACGACCACGACTGGGGGCACAAGGGGTAAGGCAGGAGTGCGCAAAAGGCTGGAAAGATGAAGTTGAATAACGATAAGTGCGACATCAATGAGTGCGTTGAATCAACCGCAGCCGCACCGCCCGATACAGGACACACAGGCCCACATCAGGATCAAGCGACACCCGCGAAATCACCGACCAGCAAAGTACCTGAAGACGCGGCTCAGCCTGTAATCGTCTGGCGTAGCTTGATGTTGCAGCAGTAACACTGCGAAGTCGCATTGCTCCGTCAACACCCGTCGCCGTGCAACCAGACATCGAGCCCGGAGCGGCCAACCCGCGCGGGTGCAATCTGTACCCAAACAGCCATGGTTTGCTGCATCAGATGACAACCCCTTGGAGGACTTCAAAATGAGCTATAGCCATTTAACCGCCCCTACCCTGTATATCGATGTCGATGGCGAGACATTTGCCTATCGCCGCTGGGGCAATGACAAGACAGATCAGCCTCCGCTGTTCCTCCTCCAGCATTTCCGTGGCGGCATGGATCATTGGGACCCCATCATGACGGATGGGCTGGCGGCAGGGCGCGAGGTCATCCTCTACAACGGTCGCGGCATTGCCTCTTCTTCCGGAGAGCCGCGTAACCGAATTGAGCTGATGGCCGACGACGCTGCCGCAGTGATCCGCGCACTCGGTCTATCAACAGTCGATGCGTTGGGTTTCTCGCTTGGCGGTTTTATCGCCCAGGACCTGACACGACGCCATCCCGACCTCGTGCGCAAACTGATGCTGCTGGGTACCGGGCCTCGTGGCGGTAATCCGGACTCAGACCCTGGCGTGCTGGAGGCCGCACCACGGCCCATTCCCACAGTGGACGATTTTCTGTTTCTGTTTTTCGGTCGCTCCGAGGCGGCGCGGCAGGCAGGGCTCGAGTTCTGGGAGCGCCGTCATCAGCGTGTCGACCAGGATCCACCCAGCTCGATGCAGGTGATGCAGGCACAGATCGAAGCCCACATGCACTTTATGCCCAAGCTGGACCCAAATGATCCCTTCAATCATCTGCGCGCTATCAAACAGCCAACGTTCATCCTGAACGGCATGAATGACGTCATGATTCCAACAGTCAACTCCTGGTACATGGCCCAGAACATCCCGAACGCCCAGTTATTCCTGTACCCGGATGCGGGCCACGGCGCCCAATTCCAATGCCCTGAGCGCTTTCTGAAACACGCCATCGCGTTCCTCAGCGAATGACAACTTACGGAGCCAGCACATCATGCTGAAGTTTAAATTTTTGTTGTGGGCGCTGACCAAGCTGTTACAGCGGGCCATCAAGAAAAACCCCGGCTGCGCAAAATTTGTTAATGGCAAGTCGTTGGTCTTTCAGATTCGAACAGAGGATGGCGTGGGTCGCTACTTCACCGTTGCGAACGGAAAGATAAAATCCGCCGCAGGTTTAACGCAAAAGCCGGCATTCACGCTGTCGTTCAGAAACACAGAAAGAGGCTTCGCCATTCTGTCGGCTAAAGACAGCAAGGATGAATTCCTGACGGGCTTGCGTACAGGCGATCTGAAAATCAGCGGTGATTTTGTCGAGGTGATGTGGTTCCAGGGATTAACAGAATACTTGCAGCCGGCTAAAGACCCCGCGCAGGTCTTTTCACGACGCCTTGCATCGTGCGGCTGCCGATCATCACGATTCGGGCGCCGGGGTGCAGCCTGGCGTGCAGGGTGTTGACCAAATGGCTCGCCGCCGCCACGTGAACCTGCCACATGGCTTGGCCATCCTGCGGCTGCAACTGCCCCAACGGGGCGGTACGCATGAAACCTGCCGCGTGGACGATGGCATCCACCGTTTCGATGGGCTGCAAGGCTTGATCCAAGGCCTGCAAGTCACTCAGATCGCATTCAGTCCAGTGAACGCGCGGATGGTCGATACCGGCAGCGCGGCGACTCAGCCCCTGCACACGCCAGCCTTCTGACAGCAGGCGTTGCGCGATGGCCATTCCAGGCCCAGTCGCCAGCGAACGTATTCGCCAGCGCCTGGGCAGGCCATCGGTTTACAGCGCCGGGGGTTTAGGGAATACGCCACGGGCGTGTTCGTAGGCCTGGGCAACGCGCAGTGCGAGGGCGTCCTGGAAGCGCGGAGCAACGATCATCATGGCGACCGGCAAACCGTCCGCAAGCCCCGCCGGGATCGATGTCGCGGGGTGCCCCGTGAGGT
Source organism: Pseudomonas sp. NFX5 (assembly GCF_049132125.1). Lineage (NCBI taxonomy): Bacteria > Pseudomonadati > Pseudomonadota > Gammaproteobacteria > Pseudomonadales > Pseudomonadaceae > Pseudomonas > Pseudomonas sp. NFX5. Next base: position 122,656 of record NZ_JAFMZG010000035.1, on the reverse strand, counting down.
CAAACGGCGCGGTATTGGCGAGCATGTCCAGTGCACTGTGCACGTACTCCTCGACGGGGGCGTCCGCGGCGGTCAACGGCGTGGCTACGAAGGGCATGGTGGGCATCACCAACACGTCAAAATCCTTGAATGCCTCGTCGTACTGGCGCGTCAACTCCGGTACCAGCATCCGCGCCTTGGCGTAGTAGGCGCCATGCAGGTTTTTCAGGCTGTAGTGACCGGTCAACGCAACCGCTCGCACGCTACTGGACAATGCATCGGCATGTTCGCGGCGTTTTTCGCCGAAGTAACTCATGATGTCCGGGTCGTAATAACCGTCGACGTTCATGCCGTAGCCATTGCCCTGCAGCATCTGATACGCCGCGCCGTCAGTGGCAATCACGTTCCACAGATCCAACGCCACGCCCGTGTGCCACGGCGCACTCGCTTCGCCGACGCTGGCGCCCAGGCTTTCAAGCTGGGCAACCGCCGCCTTGACCAGCGCGTCCACCTGCGGCTCGGACATTCCCGGGATCGCAAAACCTTCTCGCAGCAAGCCGATTTTCAAGCCGGCCACGCCCTGCTCCAGCGTCGCGAGGCAGTTGACCGCTGGCGGATTTTTCTGCCGGGAATCAAGCCCATCGGCCCCCGCAATGACATCGAGCATCGCTGCCACATCGCGTACGTTATTGGCCATCGGGCCCACATGGTCGATGGTCCGCTCAATCGGAAAAGCGCCGGTGTAAGGCACCAGGCCGTAAGTCGGCTTGTGCCCGACGATGCCGCTCCAGGCCGACGGCATCCGGATCGAACCGCCCTGATCGCCGCCGATGGCCATGTCGACTTGGCCAAGCGCCACCAGCACCGCACTGCCGCTGGACGAGCCGCCTGCGTTGCGCGTCAGGTCCCAGGGGTTTTTAACCGGGCCGCTTGCGGAGGTAAAACTTGCCCCGGAAAAACACAAGTCTTCACACACCGACTTGCCCACCACCGTGGCCCCGGCCGCCAGCAAGCGTTTGACCACAGTGGCGTCTTCGGACGGGATATAACCGTCCAGGCTCAATGAGCCGTTAGCCATGGGCACGCCAGCCACCGACACATTGTCCTTGATGACCACCGTCCTGCCGGCCAACGGGCCTTGCGCCGCGCCGACGATTCGGGTTTTCACGTACCAGGCGCCGTGCAGGTTGTCTGCCTCGGCGGCTTTGTTGTATTCGCGTTCAGGCGGTTGCTGCGCGACGTTGGCAGCGTAGAGCGCATCGATGGCTTCGTAGGAATTCAACGTTTCATCGGCCAGGTTGAGGAAGGCCTCCATCTGGCTATCTGTCAGGTGATAACCGTGGTCTTCGGCGGCAATCAGAAAGTCGGCTTTGCCGGGGCGTTTTACGGACATGGTGTTCTCCAAATGACGTTAAGAACCACCCGATCTCGGGCGATCATTGACGCGCGCCACCCGTGCCCACTGCACAGGTTACGGCTCGCTCCGGAGGACTCCATTGTCCACGCCGGTCGCCACGCGGTGATCCATACCTGCCAAGGGAGGCGTATGGCAAACGTCCACGCAGAAGAGGATCAAGCCCTCACAAGCTTGATGCTCAAAGGCTGTTCAGGAACAGGCTTGTCGGAACAACTCATGGGCCTTGACCAGCGCTTCGGCGATTTTTTCCACCGGTTCGCGCTTGGCCATGGCTTGATCTCGCAAGGCGTTGTAGGCATCGGTCTCCGACATGCCCTTGGTTTCGATAAGGATTATTTTCGCCTGCTGCACGGTGCGCATGACCGCCATGCGCCCTTCCAGGCGCTTGACGTGTCGTTCCCGTTCGCGGGCCTTGCGTGACTGACTCAGCGTGATCGCCAAAGCGGTCAGCAACCCGAACGACTTCACGGGCGAAGGAATGACAGAGCAAGCGTTCAACTGCACCAATGCCTCGACGATGATCGGGTTCTCATAGGCAATCACCGGAATGATCGGCGGCGTGCTGGCGTGGAGCAGCCATGGCGTGTTGGTCGACAGGCTTTCCGGCGACACCGCCAACACGATCACGTCCGCCTCGGCGCTCAAGCGCTCCGGGATCGGCCATTGCACACGCACCTGACAACCGATGCGCTGCAACTGCTCGATCAGGTTGCGTCCATCCTCGTCATCCGGGTGCATTACCAATACGCTGACGTCGCGCAGGTCCTTGATGCCTGTCGCGCTGTCGTTGCGCAGGCGTTTCTTGGCGGCGCGCAAGGTCATGGACGTCTCCCCACCGAGCCGGACCATTCATTGAAATTGGGTGCAATGGCGTAAGGGTCAGGCTTGAGTGCACTCTGGCTTTCGTAAAGGATGTCGAATTGGCCCTCGACGTTGGCCCGGCCGATCCGCGAAAACAGGTACGTGTGGTGATTGTTGGCATCGACCCGAATGCGTCCTTGTGGCGCTTCGAATTCCAGCCCGCGCATAGCCTGCAGCACATCCTCCACTTGCGTGCTGCCAGCTCGAACGATCGCCTTGGCCAGCAAGTGCACCTGAAAGTACGCCGCCTCCCAGCAACGGTCAGTGACCTGGTGTTGACCAAACAACTCGCGGTATTGGGCGATGCATTGGCGGTTGGTCGGCGTGTCCACCGACTGAAAATACGTAGCCGCCGAAATATGTCCCACCCCCAGGTGAATCCCCATTTGCTGGATGTCGGTTTCGCTGGTCGTCAGGCTGGCAATCGGCATCACCGAGGGGTCAAAGCCTGCGTCGGCGTAGGCCTGGTACAAATGCCCCATGGTTTCGCCGACGACCGTCGAGAAAATAAACGAGGGCTTGAGCTCCCTGGCCTTGAGCATCAGCTTGGCAAAATCTTCCGGACGCGCGTTTTTCAGCGGCAGGTAATACTCGCCCAGCTTGGTACCGCCACGCTCGTACAACAGGTCGCTCATCAAGCGATTGGTTTCGTACGGGTAGACGTACTCGGAACCGATCATCAACACGCGATTGCCGAAGTTGTCGAGCATGTAATTGCCCAGCGGCAGGGCATTGTGATTCGGTGTGGCGCCGGTGTAGATGATGTTGCGCGAATACTCGAAACCTTCGTAATACACCGGGTACAGCAACAGGGCGTCGTAGCGCTCGACAATCGGCAGTGCCGCCTTGCGTGCAGCCGAAGTGTAGCAACCAAAGAAAAACCGCAGGTGTTCTTCGCGGATCAGCGATTCGATGTGCATGGCGTACAGCGCAGGCGTTGAATCGGGGTTACGGGTGATCAACTGCAGCGGGCGACCATCGACCCCGCCTGCCGCATTGATCTGCGCAATTGCGAACTGCGCGCCGCGCATCGTCGAGCCCTCGGCAGCCGCCGTGACACCGGTATCGGAAAACAGACCGCCTATGCGGATCGACTGGTCAACCATGCCTATCAACCTTGTTCAACGTGAGAAAAGACACCCGCTCGTGGATGGGGGTCTGGAGGCCTGTGCAAATAATGATTGAGCGAGACGCCGTATAACAAAATGGCTGCTCTCAGGCGGGTTGTGCCTGGGGCTGGCGCGACAACACTGTCAGGGCCAGTCATGCGAGGGGCCTTCCACACCTGCCGAGGATGGGCGTGTGACAAGGGACCCTGCGAGGGTGTTGCCTGTCGCTCATGCAGATAGTGGGCCACACGCCATGGACGAGCTGCACCCGCGGCGCCGGCCGGTTTCAATCCTTGCCGTGGAGCCCATCCATGCCGCCCACACGCTCACGGTATTGGTGCATTCAGGGTGCATTCGCGCCAAAGCAGCGCAGGCCAGTGACACGCGGCAATAGATGCAGGCGTCACTCGCACGCCCCTTCGACTGCCCGGAAAACGCCCTGGTCGCAATTGGCACTGCCCTTGCTATAACTCTCCAGAGACATCGCGCCAGCTGTTTGCCCTACGCCCCCTTGGCAAGTAGGGAAGCACCTCGCGTACGACTGGATCGGACACAGCTGTCCCGCCAGATTCGGCACAAGAAGCCTGATTTCCCGACTATTGATTTAGCCGGGATGTCGGGCTTTTTTTATTCCTGGAGAGAAGTGAATGCACAACGACAAACGCCGTTTGATCAAGCATGCCCTGTTGCTGGGCGCCTTCAGCCTGTTGCCGTTTTCCCTGGTCAGCCAGGTGCAGGCAGCCGAGACCGTGAAGGTCGGCATCATCCACTCGCTGACCGGCACCATGGCCATCAGTGAGGCCTCGGTGGTGGATGCGGAAAAACTCGCCATCGACGAAATCAACGCCAGCGGTGGCGTGCTCGGCAAGACCATCGAACCGATCGTCGAGGACGGTGCCAGCGATTGGCCGACCTTCGCCGAGAAGGCGCGCAAGCTGTTGGAAAACGATCACGTTGTCGCCACGTTCGGCGCCTTCACCTCGGCGTCGCGTAAAGCGGTGTTGCCGGTGTTCGAACGCAACAAGGCGTTGCTGTATTACCCGACGTTCTATGAAGGCCTGGAAAAATCCCCGGCCATCATCTACACCGGCGCCGAAGCGTCGCAGCAAACCCTGGCAGCCGTCAGCTGGTTGATGGCCAACAAAGGCAAGACCGTCTACCTCGTGGGCTCGGACTACATCTGGCCGCGCACCACCAACAAGCTGGCACGGGCGTCGGTGACCAAGCAGGGCGGATCCATCGTTGGTGAGGATTACCTGCCCCTGGGCAACATCGAGTTCTCCTCGGTGATCAACAAAATAAAGGCCGCCAAGCCCGACATCGTGCTGTCCACCATCGTCGGTGGCTCAAACGTGGCGTTCTACAAACAGCTCAAGGCCGCCGGCATCGACAGCAGCAACCAGACACTGATGGCGCTGGCCGTCACCGAAGAAGAAGTCACCGGCATCGGCGCCGAAAACCTCACCGGTTTTCTCACCTGCATGAGCTACTTCCAGAGCCTGAAAAACCCGGTCAACGAGAAATTCGTCGCCGCCTTCAAGGCCCGCTATGGCGACAAACGCGTAGTCGGCGACCCGATGGCGGCCGCGTACACCGCCGTGTACCTGTGGAAGAAAGCCGTGGAAAAAGCCGGCAGTTTCGACGTCCCGGCCGTGATCGCCGCGTCCTCGGAGCTGACCCTCGACGCGCCTGAAGGCGAGGTCAAGGTCCACAAGGACAACCATCACCTGTGGAAGCGCGCGCGCATCGGCACCCTCAACGCCCAGGGCCAGGTTGACGTGATCTACGAGTCCGCGCCCATCGAGCCCAACCCTTTCCCGAAACTGTGATGCAGGGTCGGGCGCGATCTGACTCGCGCCCTCTCCCGCCCACGCGGTCCGCCAACGTGCAGCGACAGGTAGCGACGCAATGACTTTCGATATTTTGGTGATGCAGGTCTTCAGCGGGTTTTCGCTGTTCTCGGTGTTGGTGCTGATGGCCCTGGGGCTGACCATCGTGTTCGGCCTGATGGGCGTAATCAACATGGCCCACGGCGAGTTGATGGCGATGGGGTCGTACATGACCTACGTCACGTCCGTGGTGTTTGCGCGCTACTTTCCCGACTACATGGGCTGGTATTTCGTGATCGGCATCGGCGTGGCCTTCGTCGTGACCTCCGCGTTCGGTTTCCTGCTCGAACGCTGCTTTATTCGCTTCATGTACAACCGCCCGCTCGACACGCTTCTGGCGACCTGGGGCCTGTCGCTGGTGCTGCAGCAGGTGTTCCGCCAGGTCTTCGGCCCCAAGGAAGTCAGCGTGCCCACGGTGCAATGGCTGCAAGGCGCGTGGAAGATCAGCGAAGGCCTGGAACTGCCGCTGAATCGGATTTTCATCATCGGCCTGACACTGGTGATCGCCGGCGCCGTGTTTCTGTTTTTGTACCGCAGCCGCTGGGGGCTGCGCATTCGCGCGGTGACCCAGAACCGCGCCATGGCCGGGGCAGCCGGCATTAACACCGCCCGTGTCGATGCGGTCACGTTTGCCCTGGGCTGCGGGCTGGCCGGGATCGCCGGCAGCTCGTTCACCATGCTGGCCTCGACCGGCCCGGTCAGCGGCCAGCAGTACCTGGTCGACACCTTCATCGTCGTGGTGTTTGGCGGGGTAGAGAGTTTGCTGGGCACCTTCCTGTCGGCCTTCGCCATCGGCCAGACGCAGATTTCGCTGGAATACCTCACCACCGGGTCCATGGCCAAAGCCATCACGCTGCTGGTGGTGATCGTGCTGCTGTTCTTCCGCCCCAACGGCTTGTTCGCCGCGAAAGTGAGACGCTGAGATGAACGATATGACTGAGACGCCCCTCACCCGCCCCAACACCTCGACGCCGAACACGCGCCGGCTGCGCACCAGGTTGCTGCCGTTGCTCGAGCGCCACAGCCTGGTCTGGCTGTCGCTGCTGTTGCTGGTGATATTGCCCCTGAGCCTGGGCGACTTTCGCCTGGGCCTGGCCGGCAAATACCTGAGCCTGGCGTTCTGCGCCGTGGGCATGGTGATGATCTGGGGCTACGGCGGGATACTCAGCCTGGGCCAGGGCATCTTCTTTGGCCTTGGCAGCTACATGATGGCGATGTACCTGAAACTTGAAGCCACCGCCAACGACGAAGCGGCGAGCGCGCTCGCCGCCTTCTACGGCTCGGCGTTGCCGGACTTCATGATCTGGAACAGCGTCGACGCGCTGCCCTGGTGGTGGAAGCCTTTCGAGTCGGCGACATTCACCTTTGCCGCGATCCTCGTCCTCCCGGCATTGCTCGCGTTTGTGTTCAGCTACGCGTATTTCAAGAAGCGCGTGGGCGGCGTGTACTTCTCGATCATCACCCTGTCGTTGGCGGCGATCATGTCGATCATGATCATCGGCCAGCAAGGCTACACCGGCGGTGTCAACGGCCTGACCGACTTCAAGACCGCCTTTGGCCTGAGCCTGCAAACGCCTCAAACGCCCTGGATTCTGTACCTGATCACCACCCTGTTGCTGCTGGGCTGCGTGGCGTTGTGCGGGTTCATCCTGCGCAGCCGGCTGGGCAAAGTGGTGGTGGCGATCCGTGACCGTGAGGACCGCGTACGGTTTTCCGGCTACAACACGGCACTGTTCAAAGCGTTCATCTTTGCCGTCGCAGCACTGATCTCCGCGCTCGGCGGGGTGATGTTCACCCTGCAGGTCGGCCTCGCGTCGCCGTCGCTGGTGGGCATCATTCCTTCGACCGAAATCGTGATTTACGCAGCCCTTGGCGGGCGTCTGTCGCTGGTCGGTGCGGTGTACGGCACGCTGTTGATCGGCGTGGCCAAAACCTACCTGTCGGAAAATTTCGTCAACTTCTGGCAGTACTTCATCGGTTTCCTGTTCATGGGCGTGGTGCTGTTCTTGCCGACCGGGCTGGCCGGTTTGCTGCAACGCCTTGGCCACAACAAACAGGAGGTGCAGTCATGAGTGGCCTGTTGCTGAGTGTCGAAGACCTCACGGTGTCGTTCGACGGTTTCAAGGCAGTGGACAGCCTTAATTTCTATGTCGAAGAAAACCAGGTGCACGTGGTGATCGGGCCTAACGGCGCGGGCAAGACCACCCTGCTTGACATGATCTGCGGCAAAACCCGACCGAGTGCCGGCAGCATCCGTTTCAAGGACCTGCAACTGGCCAACATGATCGAGTACCAGATCACCCGCGCGGGCGTTGGGCGCAAGTTCCAGAACCCTTCGGTGTATGAAGACCTCACCGTGCGCGAGAACCTCGACATCTCGTCGCCCGGCAAACGAGGCATTTTCAACTGCCTGTTCGCCCGCAAAGACCCGGCCCTGCAAGCAGAGATCGAGCAGACCGCCGAGATGATTTTCCTGCAGGACCAGCTGGGGCGCAAAGCCGGGCTGTTGTCCCACGGGCAAAAGCAGTGGCTGGAGATCGGCATGCTGCTGATGCAGCGCCCGGAACTGTTACTGCTGGACGAGCCGGTGGCCGGCATGAGTGCAGGCGAGCGGGAAAAGACCGCAGGCCTGCTCAAGCGCATCGCCAAGGGCCGCGCCATGGTGATCATCGAGCACGACATGGAGTTCGTGAAGTCAGTGGCTGACAAAGTCACCGTCCTGCACCAGGGCAAAACCCTGGCCTACGGCTCGATGGATCAGGTGCAAAACGATCCTCGCGTCATCGACGTCTACCTGGGGCACTGAGCATGCTGACCGTCAATAACCTGAACGTGTATTACGGCGACAGCCATGTGCTGCGCAATCTCGACCTGACCCTCGCACCGGCCGAGTCCCTGGCGATCATGGGTCGCAACGGCATGGGCAAGACCACCCTGCTCAGAAGCCTGGTGGGCATGCTGCCGGCGCGCAGCGGCAGCATCACGCTGGCGGGCCGGGAACTCACCGCCAGCAAGAGCTATGAGCGGGTCGCCGCCGGGGTGGGCTTCGTGCCGCAGGGGCGGATGATTTTTCCGTACCTGACGGTGGAGGAAAACATCCTCACCGGCATGCAGGGCGCCCCTGCCGCACCGATTCCCGACTACATCTACGAGTACTTCCCGGTGCTGTTCGAGATGCGTCGACGCAAGGGCGGCAACCTCTCCGGCGGCCAGCAGCAACAGCTGGCGATTGCCCGCGCGCTGGTCTCCAACCCCAAAGTGTTGATCCTGGATGAGCCGACCGAGGGCATTCAGCCGTCGATCATCAAGGACATCGCCCGGGCCCTGAACCTGCTGAAAAAAGAACGGGGGTTTTCGCTGATCGTCTCCGAACAGGTGCTGTCGTTTGCGATGGCGGTGGCCGACCGTTACCTGATCATCGAGAAAGGCGAGTTCGTGCACAGCGAGGTCCGCGAAACCGTCGACCGCGAGCGCATCCTGCGCTACCTGACCATCTGAAACCGGACCTGGGAGCACACACCATGTTGATCCTCGACCGCATTCTGGGCCAGGCCAGCGACCCTGCCCTCGCCGACCGTTTGCATGACCTCAGCCACGCAGGCCTGGTCGAAACCCTCAGCCTGTCGGCCAGCGACATTCAGCGTCATCGCCTGCGCCTGGCCAGTGATCGCGGCACCGACTGTGCGATTCGACTGGAGCGCCATCAGCAACTGCGTAACGGCTCGGTGCTGATGCTCGACGGTCAGCGCGCCATCGTCGTGCACATGCAGGACGTGCACTTTCTCGACCTGCAACCGCGGGACGCTGCCGCAGCGCTGGAGCTGGGGTATTTCGCCGGCAACATGCACTGGGCCGTGCGCTTTGCAGGCACTGCGTTACGAATCCCGCTGAATGGCCCGGAGGCCGACTACCTCGAGCGTCTTGCGCCGCTGCTCGCGGACGGCCGGGTGCTGCGCCTATGAACGCCGCACCGGCCGAGTTGCGCAGCAGCCTGTTGGCGCTGCAACAGGCCGACAGTTTTTTCCCTGGTGGTGCGGTTGCCTGGTCATGGGGCCTGGAAACGCTGGTGGCCGATGCACGCCTGGGGCAGAACGCCGCGATGACCGACCCAGTCCCTGTCAGGCGCCGTCAGCGCGGCCTGCAGAATGATCGCAGCGCTCAGGTACGGGCCTTCGTCGAAGGTCAATTGCGTCATCGCTGGAACAGTTTTGACCGGGTGTTTTTATGCGCCGCCTGGCATGCAGCGGCTGACCTCGCCACCCTGATGGACCTCGACAGTCACATCGAGGCCCTGACCCTGGCCGAGGAACTGCGCCAAGGCTCACGTCGCGTCGGCCAATCGTTGCTGGGCGTGCATGTCGCGCTCGGTACCCCCGGCGCTGCCGCTTACCAGCAACACGTGCTCGCCCGGGCAACGCCGGGGCATTTGCCGGTGTTGCAAGGGCTGCTGTGGCAACAACTCGGCATGCAACTCGAGCACTGCCAACTCACCGCCGCCCATGGGCTGTGCACCGGACTGGTCAGCGCCGCTGTGCGCCTGGGCGTAATGGGGCATGTGGATGCGCAGCGGGTACTCACCGACATCCAGCCCTTGCTGCTGCAACTGCTTGCTCAGGCGCCGCTCGCCCTCGACGACGCCAGCGGCTTCACGCCCATGGCCGAGATCGCCGTGATGCGGCACGAAACCCAGGACCTCCGTCTTTTCGCCAATTGAGGTGGCAGGCACGAAAACGCCTGCTGCCGACACAGGAGCTTGAACATGCTGCTGACGCCCACCGAACTTGAGCGGCTGACGCTGTACACCGCCGCCGAACTCTCGCGCAAACGCCGCGCCAAAGGGCTGCGCCTGAACTTTCCGGAAGCCTCGGCGCTGATTGCCGATGAAATCCTCGAAGGCGCCCGTGAGGGGCGCAGCGTGGCCGAGCTGATCGGTTTCGGCTCGACACTCCTCAACACTGACGACGTCATGCCCGGCGTGGCCGAGCAGCTGCCGGTACTGCAGGTGGAAGGTACGTTCCCCGATGGCACCAAACTGGTCACCGTGCATCAGCCGATTCGACCCGGCCGGTTGCCGTTGGCCGTCATGCCGACGCCTGGCGAAATCATCTCGCCCGAGGGCGATATACAACTCAACAGCGGTCGCCCCACGACCACCGTACGGGCCATCAATACCGGCGACCGGCCGGTGCAAATCGGCAGTCACTACCACTTTTTCGAAGTCAACAAGGCGCTGGATTTCCCGCGCGCCGCCGCCTTCGGCATGCACCTGGACATTCCTGCGGGCACCGCCGTGCGTTTTGAGCCGGGGGAGCTGCGCGAAGTGCAGCTGGTGCAATTCGGCGGCACGGGGGACATCCACGGTTTCAGCGGTTTGACCAATGGCAACCTGCACGATCCGGCCTGCAAAGCCATCGCGCTTGATCGAGCCCGCGCACAACAGTTCAAGGGGGCATGACCCATGGCAACGATGACGCGCAAGGAATACGCCGCGATGTACGGCCCCACCACTGGCGACGCGGTGCGCCTGGGGGATACGTCGCTGCTGGCCGAGGTGGAATTCGACTACGCGGTGCCCGGCGATGAATGCCTGCACGGCGGCGGCAAGACCCTGCGTGACGGCATGGGCCTGATGCCAGGGCATGACAGCGCAGACGGCGCGCTGGACATGCTGATCTGCAACGCGCTGATCATCGACCCGGTGATCGGCATCGTCAAAGGCGACATCGGCATCAAGGACGGCAAGATCGTGGCCATCGGCAAGGCCGGTAATCCGCAGGTCATGGACGGTGTCCATGCGCAATTGATCTGTGGCGTCGCAACCACCGTGCGCGACGCAGAAGGCCTGATCGTCACGCCGGGCGGGATCGATGTGCACGTGCATTTCGACTCGGCGCAACTGTGCGATCACGCGCTGGCGGCGGGCCTGACGACGCTGATCGGCGGCTCGCTCGGGCCGATTACCGTGGGGATCGACTGCGGCGGCGAATGGAACGTCGGCAAGATGCTGCAGGCCTCTGAAGCCTGGCCAATCAATTTCGGCTTTCTCGGCAGGGGCAATTCCAGCAAGCCGGAATCGCTGCTCGGCCAACTGCGCGGTGGCTGCCTGGGATTGAAGATCCACGAGGACTGGGGCGCGATGCCCGCCGTGATCGATACCTGCCTCAAGGTGGCCGATGAATACGACTTCCAGGTGCAGTTGCACACCGACACCTTGAATGAATCGGGTTTTCTCGAAGACACCCTGGCCGCCATCGGCGACCGCACGATCCACATGTACCACACCGAAGGCGCAGGCGGCGGCCACGCCCCGGACATCATCAGCGTGGCGGGAAAAGCCAACTGCATCCCCTCCTCGACCAACCCGACCAATCCGTACACCGTCAACACCTTCGACGAACACCTGGACATGATCATGGTCTGCCATCACCTTAATCCGGACGTGCCGGAAGACGTGGCGTTCGCCGAATCCAGAGTGCGTCCGCAGACCATCGCCGCCGAAGACATCCTGCACGACACCGGCGCAATTTCGATCCTGGGTTCCGACAGCCAGGGCATGGGGCGCATCAACGAGGTGATCTGCCGCACCTGGCAACTGGCCTCGAAGATGAAAGAGCAACGCGGCCGTCTACCGGAAGAAAAAACCGGATTGGGCGACAACGAACGCATCAAGCGTTACATCGCCAAGTACACGATCAACGCTGCGCGGGTGTTCGGCATCGACAGTTACATCGGCTCGCTGGAGCCGGGCAAGCTCGCTGACCTGGTGCTATGGCGGCCGGCCTTTTTTGGCATCAAGCCGGAGCTGGTGGTCAAGGGCGGGTTTATCGTGCACGGCGTGATGGGCGACTCGGCAGCCTCGCTGTACACCTGCGAACCCCTGATCATGCGCCCGCAATGGGGGGCCTTTGGTGAGGCCAAACAGGCACTGTCGGTGAATTTCGTCAATCGCCTTGCGGTGGAGGCCGATACCGCTGAGAAACTGGGCCTGAAAAAAGCCCTGTTGCCGGCCTTCGGCACCCGCACGCTGCGCAAGTCCGACATGCTGCACAACCACGCCTGCCCGGACATTCGCGTCGACCCCCAGACCTTCGATGTGTACGCCGACGGTGAGCGCCTGACCTGCGAGCCGGTCAGCGAAGTGCCCTTGGCCCAGCGCTACATGCTGCGCTGATCACAGCCAATAAAAGGAACCTGCTAATGAGCACTGCATTCAACGCCGCACCGCAGCCGCAACCCCACCCGGGCGCCGCGCGCGTCGGGATCGGCGGCCCGGTCGGCTCGGGCAAGACTCGCCTGCTGGAGCAACTGATTCCGCGCTTCATCGCGCGCGGCACCGAGCTGGCCATCATCACCAACGACCTGGCCACCCGCGAGGACGCCGAACGCGTGCAGCGCAGCGGCCTGATCGACCCACAACGGGTGCTCGCGGTGGAAACCGGCGCCTGCCCGCATACGGCGATCCGCGAAGACCCGACGCTGAACCTGCAAATGGCCGACGAGCTGGAAGCGCGATTCGAGAACCTGGACCTGATCCTGATTGAGTCCGGCGGCGATAACCTGGCCTCGACCTTCTCGTTGGATCTGGTGGATTACTGGATCTTTGTCATTGATGTCGCCGGCGGCGATGACATCCCGCGCAAACGAGGGCCCGGCGTGTTGAGCTGTGATCTGCTGGTGGTCAACAAATATGATCTGGCGCCCTATGTGGGCGTGGATCTGCCACGCATGCGTCGCGAATCAGCCGAAGCCCGCAACGGCCGGCCCGTGCTGTTCACCAACTGCGCGACGGGTGACGGGGTCGACGCGGTCGTCGACGCCATCAGCCGCGCCGTGTTGTTTGACCGACCATGAACGCGCCGCAGGAACTGTTTCGCCCGTTGATTGCACCGCCCAAGGCATCCTCGCAGGTGCAGGCCCGGATTGCCTTCAGCAAAGCGCCGTCCGGCGCCAGTTATATCAGCGAACAGCGCGTGGGCTATCCCTTTCACCTGGGCCGCACCCTGAAGCTGCCGGACGACCCGAAAGGCATGGCGGCCGTGTATGTGCAGTCGTGCTCGGGCGGGATTTTCGCAGGCCAGGATTTGCGGATGCACCTGCATGCCGGGCCGGACACTCAAGTGCATGTCAGCACTGGCGCGGCGACGGTAGCCCACAGCATGCTCGAGCAATCGGCACGCCAGACCGTCAACCTCACTGCAGAACGCGGAGCATTACTGGAGTACCTGCCTATGGCGACGATCCTGTTTCCCCAGGCAAAACTGCACAGCCAGGTAAGGGTGAATCTGCACCCGGGCGCCAGGGTGATGCTGTGCGACGCGTTTTGCCTGCACACCCCCCAGGACAGTGCCGGCCTCTTCGATGTCTACCGCGCCGACCTGGAAGTGCGCTGCCCGGCAGGCCGTTTGCTGGCCGGCGATCGCCTGGCGCTGAACGGGCAAGACCTGCTGCGGCAATTACCGGGCGTCGGTGGTGCCTTCCAGACCCTGGCGACATTCATGCTCGTGGGTCAGGGCTTGCCTGTCGAAGCGCTGAAAACCGCATTGCGCAATGCCCTGCCCACTCACCCCGACAGCTACCTGGGTGTCAGCGCATTGCCCAACGACTGCGGGGTTTCATTACGCATCATGACCCTTGATGCCGTGTCACTGCGCAACAGCCTTCACAGAGCCTGGGCGTGTGTACGTGAGCATCTGACCGGTGTGGCACCACGTATGCGCCGCAAATGAGGAGTGACGATTGCAGCCCACGCCGGCTGACGGCGTTCAGCGATTTTCTGTTCCACCGCTGGCAGGAGGCGCCGTGGGATCAATGACCTCATTCGCCGCAGCCGATGCATCGTAGGCATCTCGAACAGCCGCTAAGTTTCGTAGGAAATTTTGTAGGTCTTGCCTATCCGCTCGACATGTGCAAATCCAAGCTCGCCAAGGTGCATACCCGCGATAAGAATCTTGTCCGAGCGCATGGACCCCTTCGTCCTGGCCGGGAGCGGATTCGATGCTGCCATCCATTTCGAGCACCCAGCGTGGACGGGTATGCGGACTCACCACCTTTTGCATGAAGTGCTGGTTCCTGTTTGTCATCCTGCATTGCTCCAAGAGAGCACAGGAGCAGCAACACTGGACATGCTTCCACGCCTGCACCGACGGCAGAACCCGGATGCCTGACAGCGCTATTCCCTGGAAACGGGGATCCCACTTACCAATCCAGCGATTGGTGCGCGCTACGATCTTCACGGCATGTTGATCGAGGCGGCATTGGCCGGCCTCGGTGTTGCGCTGGTCCCGCGTCTTTACGTTGAAACTGAACTGGCGTTAGGACGTCTGGTCGCTCCGTGGCCAGAGGGGAAAACCATTTCCAAAACCTTCTGCCTCATCCTCCCCGAGCCCATCGCATTGAGCAGAGAGCCAATACAAGCGTTTGCTCAATGGATGCTGGACGAAGCGAAGAAAGCAACGACGGTTGAGTCGTAGGGAACCTCCTTTTGCAGGCCTGCCACCAGGCTGTCCCATACGCTTTTATGTATGCATCGATGCATGCAAATTAGATACCGACCGCAACCTGGCCTTACGTACCACAGTTATATCGAGTGTGAATCAAGATCTGTGTTGAAGGTGGCGTTGTCGCCGCTCCCTCAATCGCTCCTCGTATCCAGCGCACCGCTGCGGCAGTCTCGCCAACGAAATCATGAGAGATAACATAATCCATGACGCCGGACTCAAGCATCGCCCGCGTATGAACCGTAAGCTCATGACCGACAAAAATAGGCCGATCCTCAACCGCAATGGTATCTATCGCTTGAGCAACGCCCCGATTGGCGCCGGCCACGTTGTAGATGGCTGCCGGGTAGTAGTGCTTGGAAAAATAACGCGTCAATTGCTCAGTAGTGGTATAGGGGCGATCATCGGAAATCACCCGCTCGTCGATCTTCAGATAGGGAAACTCCGAGCGAAGCACCCTGCGAAACCCCATCTCCCGCTCTTGCTGGCAGCGAAACGGCACACTGGTCACTAACAGAATTTTTGCCGGCTCCTTGGGTAACGCATTGCCTATCAGTAGCCCGGCGACACTGCCTGCCGCATATTGATCGTTGCCTACGTAAGCGCTTCGTCCGGAATTAGGCAGGTCGGTGGTCAGGCAAACGACGGGGATACCCAGGCTGCACAGTTTGCGAATCGCTCGGTTGATCGCCGGATGCTCGCGCGATACGACAATCACTCCATCCGCTGAGGCACCCTCAGCCTGAACCTGATCAGCAAACGCGGCGGGATCGACCTGGTTAGTCGGTACATAGTAGCCATGTACGACGACACCAGGTGTCGAGGCGTTCACCACTGTCTCGGCGCCGGCCAGCGTCGCATTGAAGGTTTCGCCCGAATCGCAGAATAGCTTGATCTGCAACGTTGCCATGCCGTCAGCCAAATCTTTCTTTAGCTTATCCAGCGCCGCCAGCACTTTCAGACGAGTATTTTCCCGTACGCCGGGGCGGTTATTCAGCACACGATCGACGGTCGCTGCCCCGACCCTGGCCACCTTAGCGACCTGTTGAACAGTGGGGCCCTTCCATAAGCGCGCCGATGTTTGCATGGTCATATAGCCAGCCCTTTTTTGATGTTATTTACACCATATACGCATTGCTGATGATTGTTTTCAAGAGCAATGACAGGCATCAATGCATCTTCGCATTTGAGGTGTTTTACATCATAAACCGCCTATGGCGCTGCTTGATGATTGCTTTTTCGGTGCTAATAATCGAGGCATAACAAACACAACAAACCGCCAGGATCGCCCCATGAGTAACTCGTCCCCACCGGTTGATTTCGACCGCCACGGCTACGCCGCTTGTGCCCTATTGCGCACCTCCTTTCTCAATCAACACGCTCGCGAGTTCGACGCGGCGTTGATGACTTTCGCCCATTGATAGGTAGTTGAATATGAGCATACGAATCGCCGTTATCGGCGCAGGGATTATGGGGGAAGATCACGCCCGCATCATTGCCCAGGACCTTCCGGGAGCCACTTTGCATGTGGTGTGTGATGCGTCGCCAGAGCGAGCGAAGCTGATAGCTGACCGTTATGGCGCCGCTGACGTTTCCACTGATCCACTGTTCACGCTTTCAAGGTCCGATGTCGATGCAATCATCATCGCCAGCCCGGACGAAACCCATGCGGTCCTGACCATGGCAGCCATCGATGCAGGGAAACCTGCACTGTGTGAGAAACCGCTGTCTCAAAGCCCGGACCAGTGCCTGGCGGTCATCGACAAAGAGGCCTCCCGGGGTCGCCAATTCGTGCAACTGGGCTTCATGCGCCGGTTTGACCCTTCGTACAGGGAAATGAAAAGTGCCTTGAGCGACGGCGTGATCGGTCGGGCTGTGATGATGCACAATTTCCATCGCAACGTAGAAGCCCCCGCCAACTTCAGCGGGCAAATGGCGATCAGTAACTCCGCGCCTCATGAATTCGATGTGGCACGTCACGTGCTCGACACTGAATACGTTGCCATTTCAGTGTTCCAACCCACCCACACGTCTAAGGACGGCGTCGGCGCCCCGGTATTCATGGTGCTGGAAACCCGGGAAGGCCATCTGGTGAACATCGAAATCAACAACAACGCCCATTACGGGTACGACGTCCGTGGCGAGCTGGTGGGCGAGCTGGGTTCCGTGCAACTGGCCAGCCCCGTACATGCTCGCTTCAACACCTGTCTTCAGGGTTTTGAACGGTACGCTGCCGATTGGCGGCCGCGTTTCGCCGACGCCTACCGCCTGCAGAACAAAGCATTCGTGGAGTTCATCACCACAGGAAGGTTCCCCGTCGATGCCGCGAGTGCCTGGGACGGCTATTGCGCAGCCATTGTCGCTCAAGCTGGCATCGAGGCGCTCAATCAGCGTCGCCGGGTCGTTTTGCCAACGCTGGAAGCACCGCCCCTCTACCGATCGAGAGAAGGAGCTACGTCATGAAGCTGGGATTCGTCACCGATAGCCTCGGTCACCTGCCATTGCGGGAGATGCTCAAGCAGGCGGAACGCCTGGAAGTGTCGGGCCTGGAGATCAACACCGGCGGATGGTCGACCGCACCACACTTTAACTTGGCACAGATGCTCGCCAGCGCCGAAGACCGCAAGGCACTCAAACGCAGCTTCCAGGAGCACAATCTGGAAATCATTTCCCTGAACGCCAACGGCAACCCTTTGCATCCTACACAGCCCGAACAAGGCCAATGCCTCCGGGACACGATACGCGTAGCCGGTGAACTGGGAGTCAAGACCGTCTGCACCATGTCTGGCTTACCGGAAGGTCGGGCCGGCGACAGGATGCCGAACTGGGTGGTTGCCTCATGGCCTCCCGAAACCCAGACAATGCTGCGCTATCAATGGGAAGAACGCCTGCTGCCCTTCTGGAGCGAGATCGCTGACCTGGCCAAGGAAAATGGTGTGGAGCGTATCGCGTTGGAATTGCACGGTAACCAATGCGTCTACAACGTCCGTTCGCTTCTGAAACTACGCCATGCGATCGGACCGGTGATAGGCGCCAACCTGGATCCCTCTCATCTGTTCTGGATGGGCGCTGATCCGCTGGTAGCCGCCGAGGCACTAGGCGCTGCCATCTACCACGTACATGCCAAGGATACCTTGCTTAATGCGCCAGTCCAGGCCGTGGACTCACTCCTGGAAAATGGCTCATTGATGGATATCTCATCCCGTAGCTGGTCCTACATCACACTTGGATTCGGCCACGGCGAGCAATGGTGGAGGCAGTTCTGCTACCGCTTGAAAATGGCTGGCTACGATGGCTGGCTATCGATTGAGCATGAGGACGTTTTACTCAACAGCCTCGAGGGCTTGGAAAAGTCCGTAAGACTGCTAAAGAGCGTCATGCCGGTTGCCGCCAGCGATTTCAAACCCCAGTCCATCTGAATCGCACCACGAGAAAAAACCAATGTAATTCCATATTAAATCGCTCACCGCAATGGCGAGTGAGCCTCCCCATGAGTTTCAGTCAGGAATATCACAATGACAATTAATTCCTACGGAAATACGGCAGACACTTCAGCCGCCTATGTAAGTCCTGAAAAACGCCAGGCACAGCGCTACCTGCAAAAAGTGACTTGGATCGCCACGTTTGGCGGCCTGCTGTTCGGCTTCGATACCGGCGTCATCAATGGCGCCCTGCTCTACATGAAGGATGACCTGGGCCTGACGCCATTTACGGAAGGCCTGGTCGCCAGTGCCTTGTTGATCGGCGCAATGATGGGGGCGCTGTGCAGCGGTCGCTTATCAGACCTCAAGGGGCGCCGCCGTATCATTCTTTTCCTCGCCGTGCTGTTTTTTCTTGGCGCATTGGCTTGTGCGCTGGCGCCCACCCTCGATGTCATGGTGGCCGCCCGCTTCACGCTCGGGTTAGCGGTGGGCGGCGCATCGGTCGTCGTGCCGGCGTATCTTGCAGAGATGGCTCCGTCCAGCATCCGCGGTCGCATCATTACCCGTAACGAGTTGATGATCGTCACCGGGCAATTCCTGGCCTTCACCACTAACGCCACATTGGGCAATTTGTTCAGCGATCTCGATGGTGTGTGGAGATGGATGCTTGCCTTGGCAACCCTGCCAGCAGTGGCACTCTGGTTGGGAATGCTCTACATGCCCGAAAGCCCGCGCTGGCTGGCAACCAAAGGCCGCTTCAGAGAGGGCCTGGAAGTACTGAAACTAGTACGGGAAGAGTACTATGCCAAGGCTGAAATGGAGGCCATTACCCAACAGATCAGCAACGAACGATTCATCAAAAAAGGTGGCTGGCGCGACCTGTCTCAAAAGGGCGCGCGACGAATCTTTTTGATTGGCATCGGTATCGCTGTTACGTCGCAGCTGACCGGAGTCAATTCAATCATGTACTTCGGCACCCAGATCCTCACAGAAGCAGGCCTGGAACAACGTAGTGCACTGATCGCCAATGTCGTAAACGGCGTTATCTCGATTGGCGCAACGTTCGTGGGTATTGCTCTGCTGGACCGCGTGGGCCGTCGCCCAATGATGCTGCTCGGTTTCACCGGCACTACATTGTCTTTATTGTTGATTGGCCTGGTCTCAGTTTTTGTCGACCCCTCCGTTACCCGCGCCATGCTCATTCTCGGAGCCATGGCGATGTTCCTTGCCTCCATGCAAGGGCTGATCGGGCCTGCTTTCTGGGTACTTTTGGCAGAAATTTTCCCAATGCGCATCCGCGGCGGATGCATGGGTATGGCTATCGCAGCCTTCTGGTTGACCAACGTGATGATCGGCATGTTCTTTCCAACTCTGGTTGCGACAATCGGGATCGGCCAAACCTTCTTTGTATTCGTGGGAGCGGGACTTCTGTCACTGACCTTTGTCGCTGTGTGGGTACCGGAGACACGAGGCAGCACGCTCGAAGAGATTGAACAGCGGTTGTATGGTTAGACGAGATCGAGTATGACGCGCCCATGACCATGGTCAGTTTCGACGAAAAATCCCTCGACATGAAAATCGCGCAGTCGCCGGCCGACGACTCCCCCTGAACGGAACCCGCTAAAAGGATGCGTATCTTGAATCGCTTATCACCACCACCGCTGTCTGCGCTAGAAACCCAGCGCACTGTCGATTGGGCAATCATGTCACGGCGCAGCATCAGGGCCTTTTTGCCGACAGCCGTGCCCCATGAGGAAGTCGAAGCGATTCTGGATGTCGCACGCTTCAGTGCCTCGGGTGTGAACATGCAGCCCTGGCAAGTGCACGTTGTAACCGGTGAAGCGAAAGAGCGCCTGTCAATGGCCATCAGCGCGATCGACAACGACCCACGGCTCAGCAGCGATATGCAGGAGCCCTACGCCTACTACCCGAACGAATGGATCACGCCTTACATCGATCGCCGGCGCAAGGTGGGTTGGGATCTCTACGGGCTGCTTGGGATTGCCAAAGGTGAAAAACAACGCATGCACCGACAGCACGGGCGCAATTACCGGTTCTTCGACGCGCCGGTTGGCTTGCTGTTTACCGTGGACAACGTGTTGGAGCAAGGCAGCCTTCTGGACTACGGCATGTTTTTGCAAAACATCATGCTGGCGGCACGCGGGCGGGGGTTGCACACCTGCCCGCAGGCCGCCTTCCTCAAATACCACAACGTCATTTCAGAGATGTTGAGCATTCCCGCCGACCAGATGCTGGTGTGTGGCATGAGCCTTGGCTATGCCGACCCCAAGGCCGTTGAAAACACTCTGGTAACAGCCCGGGAACCGGTCAGCGCTTTCGCCGTTTTTCACCATAATAATAAGGAGACCCAGCCATGATCAGTGGTGCATACGCAGCCAGGGCATCGGCGTCGGGCCATTGGGCGTTTTGCAGTAGGGACTTGAACACATACAGACGATTGCGACGGGTCAGGTGTTCTTCGACACGTAAATCAAGGCTTCACCCAGCAACGGATCGCGGCTAACCTTGGCCACCGGCCAAGCCTGCGATCCGCGCTTGCCGAACATAATGATTTCGGAAGCTGCTGCCACCATGGATATTTCTTCGACGCCTTCTCCGCCTGCCAGTAACAAGGAAAATACCGGTGGGCGCGTACAGGTCATCGACCGCTCGATTGTACTGCTGCGCACCCTCTCGGGGCTCAAGCATGGCGCCAGCGCTCTGGACCTGGCGCGGCTGACCGGTATAGACCGCACCACCATTCATCGCCTGCTCAAGACCCTGACCCACTGGAGCCTGATCGAGTCCCAGGGCGGCACCTATCGCATCGGCCCGGAATGCCTGATCTATTCGGCGGCGTACCTGAACCGCCTGAACCTGCGCAAGATCGCCCTGCCCTACGCCATCGAGTTGCAACGGGTGATCGGCGAGCGCCAGGCGATTGTGTCGCTGTCGGTGCCGGTAGGTGACCAGGTGGTGTTGATCGAGCGGATGTGGACGCCGACCACGCCGCTCAACGTGATTGTCGACCTCGCCGACCAGTTCCCCATCGACGGCAGCCCCAGCGGGCGTGCGGTGCTCGCCACCTACAATGAGGCGGCCGCGCAGGCGATCCTGGGCGAAGCGCGGTATGCCAAGGTACGGCCGGCGTTGGAGTTGATCCGCAGCCAGCAGGACTTCGCGTTTGGCCATGGCGAGTTCAAGCCTGGCCTGTCGTCGGTGGCGTTTCCGATACGCGTGGAAGCCGGGCAGGCCATTGGCGCGGTCGTCGTGGCCGGGCTTGAGATGGAAGACGAAACCCACCCCGGCTCGTCCCTGGCCAGCCATGTGCGCCGCGCCTGTGAAGGTATCGCGGCGCAGTTGGGCAACCTTTAGGGCCTGAGGCCCAGGGCGGCGAGCAGGCGGTTTTTCTGCACCTTGCCGTAGTGGGAGCGCGGTAGTTCGTCGATGAAGTAAATGCGGCGCGGCACCTTGTAGCGCGACAAGCCGGCGCGGCAGTGGTCCATCAACTGCTGCGCCGACAGGTCTTGCGAACCCTCTAATACCACGGCTGCGCACACTTGCTCGCCCCATTCCAGGTCCGCCAGGCCAAACACGTGGGCGTCCTGCACGCCGGGATGGCTCAGCAGGTTCTGTTCGACTTCACCGGGCTGCACGGATTTGCCGCCGCTGCGGATGATGTCCTTGCAACGCCCCAGCACGCGCAGCAGCCCATCGGCACCAATGCGCCCGAGGTCACCGCTGCGCAGCCAGCCGTTGTCCAGGGTCTTGGCACTGAGGCCCTCGAGCTGCCAGTAACCACTCATCAATTGCGGCCCGCCGAGCAGAATCTCGCCCACACCGTTTGCGTCCGGTTGATCGATGCGGATCGCGGCGCTGAACAACGGTCGGCCCACCACGCCTTCACCACTGTCGCCGGCCGCGCGCACCGTCGCCATTTGCGCGGGCGAGAGGTAGCAACTCCAGGGCGCTTCGGTCATGCCGTAGAGCACGCCGATGCGTTCACTGAACAGGCTGCATGAGCCTTCCAGCACTTCGCCGGTCAACGCGGCAGCGCCGACATCGAGGCTCTTGAATACCGGAAGATCCGCCGCTGCAGGGCCGGTTTCGCGCAACAGGCGCAGTAATTGCGTCGGCACCAGGGAACTGAACGCCACCCGGTACTCAGTAAGCTGAGCGATGAAGGCCTTGCCGTCGAAGCGACCACCCAACACCACTCGGCCGCCGCTGAGCAAATGGGCCAGCACCGCCACCGCTGCAATCGGCCATAGCGGACGGACGTTGAGCAGTACATCGCCAACCACCGCGCCCCGGCCCATGACGATGTTCTGCAACACCGCGCACAAGCTGGCATGCCGATGCATCACCGCCTTGGGCGTGCCGGTGGTGCCGCCGGTGTAGTTGAGCGAGGCGAGTGCCTGAGGGGATTGCGCCGGGCGTGGGAGGATGTCGACGGGGTTGGATTCGGTGACGGTGTGCAGCGGCAGGCAACGGATGCCCAAGCCTTGCGCCACACCGGTGTACTGCTCGGAAAACAGCAGCAAGGCAGCGCCCGCGTCCTGTAGCTGAGCAAGCAATTCGTCAAGCACCAGGGCCGGGTCCAACGGCACGCGCACGCGGCCGCTGGCCATGCAGCCATAGTCGGCCAGCAGGTAGTCGATGCTGGCGTCGGCCAGTAAGGCCACCCGCGCACCGACCGGGATTTGCAACCGCTCCAACGCTTGGCCGACGCCGCTGAGGGCGCGGTCCAATTCGTCAAACGTGAGGGTGCGAGCACTGGCCGGTTCGTGCAGTGCGATGTGGTCCGGCCATTTAAAGGCCGCCTGGCTGAGCAGCGTACTGATGTCCATGCTTACCACCCGCTCAACACAATACGCCCATTGACCTGACGCGACTCCAGCAGCGCATGGGCCTCAGCCACTTGGTGAAACGCCAGCACCCGGTCGATCAGCGGCTTGACCTGCCCGCCCTTGATCAACGCCAGTGCCAGGCGCACCTCTTCCAGCGTCGCGCTGCCCGAACCCTGCACCCGCAGGCGTCGGCCGATCAACAGCCCCGGGTTGATCGGCACACTGGCGGGCGTCACATTGCCCAACACCACCACGCGCCCTCCGAGGGTCATGCTACGCAGGGTGTCTTCGAGGGTGCTGCCGAGGTTTTCCATGGCAACGTCCACGCCGCGTTTGCCGGTGAGTTTCCAGACCTCGGCGCTGTAGCTGCCGCTGCTCACAATCACGTCATCGGCGCCCAGGCTGTGGAGAAAGTCACGCTTGTCCGCACTGCCCGTGACGGCAATGACCCGCGCGCCCGCTGCCTTGGCCAATTGAATCTGATGGGCGCCCAGGCCACCGCTGGCGCCATTGATCAACACGCTTTCGCCGGGTTTGAGCGCGGCCTCGCCGTGCAAAGCGCGCACGCTGGTGCCGATCGGGCAGGACGCCAAGGCGGCCTGGATGTAGTCCAGACCGTCGGGCAGTTCGATGGCGGAGATCGCCGGTACTCGCAGGTATTCGGCATAGGCGCCTTCAGTATCCACCGATGGCAGGCCCAGGGCCCGGCACAGATCCTGGCGACCGCGCAGGCAGTCACGACACTGACCGCAAAAGCGTCGCTGGTAAACCACCACCCGGGCGCCGACCGTCAAGTGGTGCACACCCGCGCCCACCTCAACCACTTCACCCGCCACCTCATGGCCCAGTACCACGCCGGTATGGGCTCCCGGTAACCGCCCGGCACGATGCAACAGGTCGTGATGGCAAACCCCTGCTGCCGCGACCTGGACCAACACTTCACCCGCACCAACCTGCGGGGTCGGCACCTCCTCGACCTGCAATTGCTCCGGCCCGCCGAAGGCTTTTAGAACTATGGCTTTCATTTTTTATAACCGTTTTTGACCCGATAAGAATATGTTCATATAACAAACATATTGTTTGCATTGTGCACATCGATTAAGTTTTCCTCACTTTGACGCAGACCTCAAGGGGCAATCGCGTCTTTCTTTCTCTCTCAATGAAAAGCACACCATGACAGTCGAGTACCAAGCTATTGGCGAAGGAATTCTGGTCGTCACCCTCAACCGCCAGGAGCGCCTGAACGCACTGGACAGCCAGGCCAAGCACGAGTTGGCCGAGGTTTGGCAACGCGCTCAACACGACCACGCGGTGCGCGCCATCGTGCTGCGCGGTGCCGGCGAGCGGGCGTTTTGCGCCGGCTCCGACCTCAAGGAAATCGACGCCACCGGCGAGACGGTCAGCAGTGACGTCTTGGCTCGCGCCCTGCCCGGCGTCGGCAACGACCTGAGTAAACCGGTGGTTGCCGCGTTGCACGGCCACACCTTGGGCCTGGGCATCAGCCTGGCGATTCATTGCGATTTCCGTATTGCGCGGCATGACACGCGGTTCCACTTTCCGGAAGTGCAGCACGGCATGTTGTCGGGTTTCAGTGCGATCACCCTGCCCAGCCTGATCGGCGAAGCAGCAGCCCTGGACATCATGCTCAGCGCGCGCAAGTTCAACGCCCAGGAGGCGCTGGCCATCGGCCTGGTCAATCAGGTGGTGGACGACGCCTACGCCAGCGCGCTGGAACTGGCCGCACGCCTGGCCAACCATTCCTCTAAGGCCGTGGAATGGACCAAGACCTTGCTGCTGGCCGAACGCAAAGCCCGACTGACGCGGCAGATGGCACTGGTCGACCAGGCTCGCCAGGACGTGATGCTAGGGCGCGATGCGAAGGTGTAGCCCCCACCCCTATAACTAGAAACAGCCAACACATAAGCCTCCCCAGTACTGTCAGGAACTCCCACCATCAGGAATGGAAAGCGGCACCTAACCATTGGAGCCTCACCATGTCTCGCCCTTACACCCGCTTTCGTCCCAGGCTCAGCCTGCTGACTGTCGGCATCCTCGGGCTGTGCGCCCAACCGACAGCCCACGCTGAAGAGAACCCGTCACGACCGTCGGCGGCCAGTGACACGGCCCTGCAAACCGTGGTGGTCACCGGTGCCCGGGACAGCGGTCGCACCGTGGCCAAGAGCCTGGCGCCGATCGATGTGATCAGCGCCGACGACCTCGCCCGCTCCGGTAAACAGAACCTGCGCGACGCCCTGGCCGCCAGCGTACCGTCCTATACCAATGCTGCAGGGTTTACCGGCGGCACCGGGTTGTCGGTCAAGTCCGCGACTTTGCGCGGCCTGGGCGGTAACCATGTGCTGGTGCTGGTCAACGGCAAGCGCCGCCACAATACGTCGCTGATCTTTGTCCAGACCGCCGCCACCTCAAGCGGCCAGTCGCCCGCCGACCTCGACCTGATCCCCATCGCCGCGGTGGACCACGTGGAAGTGCTGCGCGACGGCGCGGCGGCGCAATACGGTTCGGACGCGATTGCCGGGGTGATCAACATCATCCTCAAGACCAACCGCTCCGGCGGCAGCGGCAGCGCCCTATATGGGCAGTACGCCAACCGTGTGGGCGGCAAGGGCAATTTCGGCGCGCGGGGCCAGGGCCAGATCAACCAGGGCTTTGAGCTGCCCAATGACGGCTTTTTCAGCCTCAGCGCCGATATCGGCCTCCAGGAAAGCTCCAACGTGGCCGGCGCCGTGCCGGACCGCACCAGCATCTATTTCCGCCAGAACGGCCAGCCCGACCCGCGCGAAACCAGTGAAAGCCGTTACCGCCAGCAACTGGGCCAGCCCCGTTCGCAAACCTATAACTTCGGCTACAACGCCGAACTGCCGCTGAACGAGGACTACACGCTGTACTCGTTCTCCACCCTCAGCCACCGCAACTCCACCAGTTGGGGCACCTACCGCACCGCCAACTCGCCGCAGAACATTGTCTCGGTGTACCCGGACGGTTTCTCGCCGCGTTTCGTGGTGGAAGAAGACGACTTCCAAAGCGTGTTCGGCGTGCGCAACGACGACCTGCTGGGCTGGGCTTGGGACCTGAGCAGCAGCTACGGCTACAACAACGCCAACACCCGCAACGAGCGTTCGCTGAACCCGTCCCTGGGACCAAACAGCCCTCA
This sequence comes from Pseudomonas sp. NFX5, assembly GCF_049132125.1. Taxonomy (NCBI): domain Bacteria; kingdom Pseudomonadati; phylum Pseudomonadota; class Gammaproteobacteria; order Pseudomonadales; family Pseudomonadaceae; genus Pseudomonas; species Pseudomonas sp. NFX5. Next base: position 96,460 of record NZ_JAFMZG010000035.1, on the reverse strand, counting down.
GGATATGGACGGCGGCAACCTGATCGCCAGCCAATGGACCAATAACCTCGACCTGACCCGTGCGTTCGATACCGGGCTGTTTGCCAAGCCGCTGAACGTCTCGACCGGCCTTGAGTTCCGCCGCGATGGGTTCGAGATCCAGGCCGGCGAATACGCCTCTTATGCCGATGGCGGCTACGTGTTCCCTGCCGGCAGCCCACTCGCCGGCCAACGCCCCAACCCTGGCGCGCCTGGGCTGGTGGGTTTCACCCCGGCCGACGCGCACAACTACTCACGCACCAACACCGCAGGCTACGTCGACTTCAGCCAAAGCCTGACCGACCAATGGGACGTGAGCCTGGCCGGGCGTTTCGAGCACTACAGTGATTTCGGCGACACCGGCAGTGGCAAGTTCTCCACGCGTTACGCGTTCACCCCGCAATTCGCCGTGCGCGGCACCGTGAACAACGGCTTCCGCGCGCCGTCCCTGCAACAGCAGTTCTATTCGTCGTCGCTGACCGCCTGGCGCACCAGCCCGCTCACCGGGCAACTGGAGCAGGCCACCACGCGCTACGTCACTGTCAACGACGCCGCCGGCCAGGCCCTGGGCGCCAAGGAGCTCAAGCCTGAACGCTCGATGAACTACAGCCTCGGCTTTGTCGCCACACCGACCGAGAACCTGGACATTACGGTCGACCTGTACCAGATCGACATCAAGGATCGCATCCTGCAGACCAGTAACCTGCAAGGCACGGCGGTCTCCAACGTGCTGGCCGCCCAGGGCCTGAACCCGAACCAGATCGTCTCGTACTTCGGCAACCTGGCCGATACCCGCACCCGTGGCATCGACCTGGTGGCCGACTACCGCTATGACCTGGGCCGCTACGGCAAGACCAAATGGACCTTGCTCAGCAATCAGAGCCTGCAGACCATCGAGAAGATCAAGGAGCCCGCAGCACTGGCCGGCACCGGCGTCAGCGTGATGGGCCGTGACCGCCAGGGCAACCTGACCTCGGCCTACCCGAAAAACACCACGTCGCTGAATGCCGCCTGGCAACTGGGGGATTTTGAGGTGAATCTCAAGGAAACCCGCTATTCCAAGGTCACCGGGCGTAACCAGATTTCGGCCAGTCGCGATGAAAAAATTCGCCCGGCATTCATCACCGATCTGAGCGTGGGTTACTGGTTGAGCGACGCGGTGAAAGTCACCGTCGGCGGCGAAAACATCTTCGACCGGCGCCCGCAGCAACTGAATGATGAGGCCAAGCGCTTCTACTTCTTCCCCACCGACAACCCCACCTACAGCTGGTACTCGCCCTATGGCCTGGAAGGCGCCTACTACTTCGCTAAAGTCGACGTGAGCTGGTGATGACGAACTTCGAACGCCCGCAGGCGACCTTCGACCAACGCCTGTATCGCAAACTGGCGTGGCGGATCATGCCGTTCCTGTTCCTGTGCTTCGTGCTCAACTGGCTGGACCGGGTCAACATCAGCTTTGCGCATTTGCAGTTCAAGACCGACCTGAACATCAGCGACGCCACGTTCGGCATCATCGTCGGGGTGTTCTCCATCGGTTACCTGCTGTTCGAGATTCCCAGCAACCTGCTGCTGGAAAAGATCGGCGCGAAAAAAACCATGATGCGCATCATGGTGCTGTGGGGACTGGTGACCATCGCCACCGCGTTTGCCCAGACCCCGGCGCAGTTCTATGTGCTGCGGGTGTTGCTGGGCGCCGCCGAAGCCGGATTCTTCCCAGGGGTAATCCTGTACCTCACCTACTGGTTCCCGGCCAGCCACCGCGCGCGCATTACCTCGCGCTTCATCATGGCGATTGCGGTGTGCGGAATTATCGGCGGGCCGCTGTCGACCAGCATCATGGCGCACTTCGCCGGTATCGGCGGCTTTACCGGCTGGCAATGGCTGTTCGTGATCACCGGCATTCCGCCGGTGCTCGCGGGGTTGTTCGCCTGGTACTGGCTGGACGACAAACCGGCGTCGGCCAAGTGGTTGAGTGCGGATGAAAAACGCGCCATCGAACAGGCCCTGGCCCAAGAACGCCAGCAGCGCAAACCCGGTGGGCACTCGCGTTTTGTAGAGGCGCTGAAGGATCGCAAGGTGTGGTTTATCACCCTGGCCTACTGCCTGACCATCATGTGCACCGGCAATGTCACCAACATCTGGGCGCCGTCGATCATTCGCGATTCCGGGGTCAGCAACCTCGGGCAACTGGGCTTGCTCTCGGCTTTGCCCTATGTGATCGGCGTGTGCGTGATGCTGTGGGCGTGCCGCCATTCGGATGTGAATCAGGAGCGGCGCTGGCACTTCGCGCTGGGCGGCCTCACGGCGGCGCTGGCAATGCTGGTGCTGCCCAACTTTCTGTTCAGCCCGTACTCGGCAATCGCCGTACTGACCCTGATGACCAGCGGCTACCTGGTGGCCACGGCGATTTTCTGGACCATCCCCACGTATTACCTGTCGGACCACGCCAAGGCCGCAGGCCTGGCGCTGGTCAATTGCTGCGGGCAGATCAGCAGCCTGCTGACACCCATCATGATCGGTGCGATCAAGACCTCCACCGGCAGCATCAGCCTGGCGCTTTATATCGTGGCGGCGCTGGTGGCCTGCGGCACCTTGATCCTGTTGCTCGGCGTCCCGCGCAGCGCTCTGCGCGACGCTTCCTGACCTCTTTGATGGACCTTTCCATGACCGATTACCTTGCCCTCGCCCACCAACTCGCCGCGCAGATCCAACCCGGTGCCGCCGAACGCGACGCCGGCAGAATCCTGCCTTATGCGCAGCTCGACCTGATCCGCGAATCCGGCCTGGGCGCCGCCCGGGTCCCCACTGAGCTGGGCGGCGGCGACGTCAGCCAACTGCAGGTGGCACAGATTTTCATCACCCTGGCCAAGGCCGATCCGAGTGTGGCCCAAGCGCTGTTTCCGCATTTCGCCACGGTAGAGCACCTGCGCCTGATCGCCAACCCCGAGCAGCAGCGCGAGTACCTCGGTGCCTTTGCCGAGCGCCAGTTGTCATCGGGCGCGATTGCCGAACGCAGCGGCACCTTTCGCGGTGAAATCCACACGCGCCTGGAGCGTCGCGGCGATCAACTGGTGCTCAATGGCAGCAAGTTCTACAGCACCGGTTGCCTGTTTGCCGACCTGCTGAAGATCCAGGCCGTGGACGAGGCCGGCAACGCGGTCTACGTGATGCTGCCCGTCGATACCGCCGGGATCACCCTGCTGGATGATTGGGACGGCATGGGCCAGCGCGTCACCGCCAGCGGCAGTACCCTGCTGGACAATGTGCCGGTGCGCCCCGAGCAAGTGATCCCGTTGGCGCAGTGGTATCAACGCCGCAACTATGTCGGCGCCAGTGCGCAACTGATCCACTGTGCCCTGGATGTCGGCATCGGCCTGGCAGCCTTGGATGACGCGGTAGCATGGGCGCGCACTGGCTCGCGACCGGTGCGCGAAAGTGGCGTGGACCAGGCGCGCCACGACCCGTACATCCTGCACACCCTCGGCGATCTGGCCGCGCGCATCCATGGCGCCGAAGCGCTGGTGGAGAAAGCCGCCGGGGCGGTCGACCTGGCCGCACGCACGCAGTTGCAGGGGCTGGCGCAGGGTGAGGAATTGGAAGCTATTTTGGTGAAGTCCTCGATTGCCGTGGCCGAAGCCAAGATCGCCTCAACCCGCGCCGCCCTCTTCGTGTGCGAGCGCCTGTATGAAGTCGGCGGCGCAGCCACCACCCAGTCGCGCTACAACTTCGACCGTCACTGGCGCAACGCACGCACCCACACCACCCATGACGCCCTGGCGTACAAGTACAAGGCAATTGGCGATTATTTGCTGAACGCGAAAGCACCGCCGATTGCGTTTACTTATTGAGCCCTGGATATGTTGAAGCTACCGATTTCCCTGCTGCTTCTGTCTGGCTCCGTGTCGGCCGCCGAGCCTTGGGACGACCTGGACGCGCAGATCAGCCAGGCATTGCCCGGCGTGATAGAGCTGCGCCACGCGATTCACCAACAACCCGAGCTGGGCAATCGCGAGTTCCACACCGCCGAGCGCATCGCCCAACGCCTACGGGAACTGGGGCTGGAGGTGCAGACCGGCATCGCGCATACCGGTGTCATTGGCATTTTGCGTGGTGGCAAACCTGGCCCGGTGGTCGCGATTCGCGCCGAACTGGACGCGCTGCCGCTCACCGAGGAAACCGGCCTGCCGTTCGCGTCGACAGTGCGCAGCAAAGATGAAGGCGCTGACTTTCGCAGCCGTGGCAAGGACGTCGGGGTGATGCACGCTTGCGGTCACGATGCGCATATGGCGATGGCGCTAGGGGTTGCCGAGGTGTTGGCGGCCCATCGCGAGCAGTTGCCGGGCACCCTCAAGCTGATCTTCCAACCGGCCGAAGAAGGGCCGCCGCTCGGTGAACAAGGCGGCGCGCAATTGATGATCAAGGACGGCGCGCTGCAAAATCCCGCGCCAGCGGTGATCTTCGGCATCCACGTAACTGCGGGTACGGCGGGGACTTTCACGCTCAGCCGGCAACGCACCACGGCGGCAGCCGACACCTTTGTCGCGCGCATCATCGGCCGCCAGACCCATGCGGCCTTCCCGTGGACCGGCATCGACCCTGTGCCCGTCGCCGCCCAGGTGATCCTGGCCTGGCAGACCATTCCCAGTCGCCAATCCAACCTCAGCCTGTTGCCAGCACCGGTGATTTCCGTGGGCCGTATCGAAGCCGGGGACCGCCACAACATCATCCCCGCCGAAGTGCGCCTGGAAGGTTCGATTCGCACCGTCAGCGATGAACAGCGCGAGGACGTGTTGCAGCGCATGACCCGCACCGCCGAGCACATCGCCGAAGCCTCGGGGGCCACCGCCAAGGTGGACTACCTGCCGGGGAATTACCGCGCCGGCTACAACAACACTGCGTTGGTCGACCAGTTGATGCCGGTGCTGCAACAGGTGTCGACCACGCCAGTACGGATCGACAACGGCACTTACGGTGCCGATGACTTCGCTGAATACGCCCGCCAGATTCCGGGGATTTTCATGCGTATGGGCGTGACACCGCCTGCGCTGGAGGGCAAAAACGTGTGGCCTACCCATTCGCCGGGCTTCCAGGTGGATGACCCGAGCCTGGCGGTGGGGATCCGGGCACTGAGTCGGATGACGTTGAGCTACATGATTGACGCTCCTCGGTTGTCGCCCTAGGGTCCGGAACGGTGAATTCAGACCGCGCTGCGGTTATATCCATAGCAATAAAGGATATTGGTATATACCAGATCACTCCCTTATAAATCGCTTCCATCAAAACACGTTGGACTGGAGTGGCAAGCGATGGTGTCGGTAAAGGTAATGCTCGAGTACTTCCATCCCTGGCCGAATTCGGCGGGTTTGTACCTGGCGCGGGAGCGCGGCTGGTATGAAGAGCTTGGCCTGGATGTGGAATTGGTGGTGCACGACCCCTACCGTGGCGACACCCTGCAGCACCTGCTGGCCGGTGCGGCGGATTTTGGCGTATTTCCCAGCAACCGCCTGCTGGTGCGCCGTGCCCTGGGCCAACCGTTGCAAGGCATCGCGGCGATCAACCATGCGGGCCTGGAGTCGATCCAGACCCTCACCGATTCCGGCATCCGTCGCCCGCGAGACCTGGTCGGCAAGCGCCTGGCCCTCAACCCGACACCACGTGGCCTGGCCATGGTGCGCCACTTGGTGAGCCGCGACGGAGGTGACTTCGACGCGGTGATCCTGGTGGACAGCGGTGTGCGCGAACTGCGCCCCGAGCAGCTCGCCGAAGGTATCGCCGACGCCAGTTTTGGCGGTTACTGGGCCTGGGAAGCGTTGATGCACAGTCCTATCGAAGCGGCGCGCCGCGTGGTGTTGCCGGTGGACGACATCGGCGCTCCGGCCTATCACAGCTACCTGCTCGGCACCCACGAACGCACCCTCGCCGACAAACCTGAAGTGGTGCGTGACTTCCTCGCGGCCACCGCCCGCGGTTACCTGGCCGTGGCGCAGGATCCGGCGATTGCCCTCGCCGCCTACGAACACACCACGCCGTATTTCCCGGCCGAATTGCTAAGTGCCTCGCTGCATAAAATCGCCCCGACCTGGCTGCATGAAGGCCGCTGGGGTGAGCAACGCCAGGCGCTGCTGGCACCCTACGCCGAATGGCTGCACGAGCATGCGGTGCTCGACGATCCGCAGGTGTGGCAAGGCGCAACCAGCAACGCTTATCTGCCCGAGGTGAGCGCATGAATCCCCAACGCACCGCTCACGGCCTGGGGCTGGAGCCGGTTGCCGCCGATTGGCCGGCCCTGCACGAAACCGACATCGCACACCTGCTGCGGGAGTACCCGCAACTGGGTCCGCTGCATAGCCTGCATTGGCATAGCCCACGGCCGTTTTCCGCCGCCGGATTGATCACCACCGGTAACGCGACGCTGTTCGTCAAACGACATCACCAACGGGTGCGCCAAGCCGCGTGGCTGCAAGAAGAACACCAACTGATCGCCCACCTGCATCGCCGGGGCGCGCCGGTGGCGGCGGTAGTGCCGAATCGACATGGCGCGACGGCCACGGTGCAAGGTGAGTGGACCTATGAAGTGCACCACGTTGCCAAGGGCCTGGACCTGTACCGCGATGCGCTGTCGTGGTCGCCGTTCCAGAATCTTCAGCATGCCTTCGCCGCCGGCCAGGCGTTGGCGCGTTTGCATCAGGCCGCCGAACACCACGACGCGCCCCGACGCCGGACCCATGTGCTTCTGGCCAACGCACGGCTGATCGAACAGTCTGCGCCCCTGGAAGCCGTCGCCAACATCGCCAGCCCTTACCTGGCAGGCAAGGATTGGCGAGCCCAACTCAGCGAACTGTTGTTGCCGTGGCACAACGCGTTGCACCCGTTGCTACGTGAACAACCACCGTTGTGGACTCACAACGACTGGCACGCCTCCAACCTGTTATGGAATGCTGATGGCAGCGTTTCGAGCGTGCTGGATTTCGGCCTGGCCGACCGCACTTTCGCCCTCTTCGACCTGGCCACGGCCATCGAACGCAACGCCATACCCTGGCTGGAACTGGACACTGGCGGTGCGGCTCGCGCCGATCTCGACAGCGTCGATGCGCTGCTTGCCGGTTATCACCAGGTGCGCCCGCTGGGCGCGAAGGATCTACATACCCTCAGCGCCTTGCTGCCGTTGGTGCATGTAGATTTCGCGCTGTCCGAAGTGGCGTATTACCAGGATGTGGTGGGCTCCACGGCCAGTGCAGATGTGGCGTACTACAGGTATCTGCTGGGCCATTTGCGCTGGTTTGCCGGGCTGCAAGGGCAACGTCTGCTCGGCCATATCCGACGGAAAACCGTATGAGTATTCTGGTCGATAGCCAATGGCTGCAGGCGCATCTGGACGACCCTGGAGTAGTGGTGCTGGATGCCACCGTCGTGCTGCCCTCACCCGAGTTCGATGGCGATTACCGCGTCGATAGCGGTTACGACGGCTGGTTGCAGGCACATATCCCAGGCTCGCGGCATGCCGACCTCTTGACTGAACTGGCGGACACCCAGGCCAGCTTCAGCTTTGCCTTGCCGCGCCCCGAGGCACTGGTGAACGCCCTGGCAAACCTTGGCGCAGGCGAAGAAAAAGCCGTGGTCATCTATGACCGTGCCGACGGCTTCTGGGCCGCACGGTTGTGGTGGATGCTGCGTGGAGCAGGTATCGACGCCAGGGTGCTGGATGGCGGTTTCAACGCCTGGCGTGAAGCCGGTCTGCCCGAACACAGCGGCTCTGCCAAGCCGATAACGCCTGTGTCCCCTTGGTCAATCAACCCACGCCCAGAGCTATGGATTGACCGCAGCGGCGTAGAAGCAATCGTCGCTGGCAACGCACGGGGACAACTGATCTGCGCCCTCGGCGCGGCCCTTTTTGAAGGTACCGCTGCCACCCGCTACGCCCGACGCGGGCATATCCCCGGCAGCCTTAACCTGCCGGCCCGCCTGCTGTTCGACGCCCACGGCCGCTACCTGCCCAAGGATGCCCTGGCCCTGGCGATTGGCCCCACGCTGCTGCACAGCGAAGGCCCTTTGATCCTGTATTGCGGCGGCGGTATCTCCGCGGCTGCCAACGCGCTGGCCCTGACCCTGCTGGGTCGCCAGGACATCGCGATCTACGACGGCTCCTTGCAGGAATGGGCCGCCGACGCACGTTTACCAATGACTACCGGAGCAGCTCCGGCCTGACGCCACTTTCGGCGAATTCGGCTTTTTCATCACGAACTGGCAACCCGTCCGTTGCGCAGCGCTGGGCCCCTTTGCGCCCGATAAAAGCGTACGGCAATGGCCGGCAGACCTTTGGAGCGCTCTTTATATGGCTACACCTTACCGTCACACGCTGCTCGCCCTGAGCATCACCCTCGCCGCTGCGGCGGCCCATGCACAGGATGCGACGCTGGACACCGTTACCGTCGTCGGCCAGGAAACCACCGACTATCAGGCAAAAAAAGCCGCCGTGGCCGGCTTCGATAACGCGCCGTTGCTGGACACCCCGGCGTCCGTCGCCGTGATCACCGAAGCGCGCCTGAAAGACCAGCAGGCACGCCTGCTCAGTGAGGTGTTGAAGAATGACGCCTCGGTGGGCGACAGCTATGCGCCGGTCGGCTACTACGAGAATTTCGTGATCCGTGGCTTCGCCCTCAACCCGGCCAGCAGCTACAAGATCAACGGTCGCACCATCACCGGCGAGCAGAACGTGGCGCTGGAAAACAAGCAACAAGTGGAAGTGCTCAAGGGCCTGGCCGGTTTGCAAAGTGGCGTCTCCGAGCCCGGTGGGCTGGTCAACTACGTGAGCAAGCGCCCGGAAAATGTGCGCTCGGTGACGGTGTCCACCAACGAACAGGGCGAGCGCTACCTGGCCACCGATGTCGGCGGCTGGCTCGGCACCGAACAGCAAGTGGGCGTACGCATCAACCTGGCCCACGAAGACATCCGCTCCTATGTCGAGCACGCCGACGGCAAGCGCGACTTCGCCTCGTTGGCGCTGGATTGGAACATCAGCCCCAACGCCCTGCTGCAACTCAACGCCGAGTACCAGGACCGCGAGCAGCGCTCGGTGCCGGGCTATCAATTGCTCGGCGGCACCGAGGTGCCGCATCACGTTTCGCCCAAGGACCTGCTGGCGTACCAGAGCTGGTCGAACCCGGTGGGGATCCGTTCCCTGAACCTCGACGGGTTGTTCGAATACCGCTTCAACGACGCCTGGAAGGCCAGCTTCAGCGCCTCCCGCAGCCGCGTGGTGATCGACGACTACAGCACCTTCGCCTGGGGTTGCTACGGTGCCGCCAGTTGCGCCAATACCGCTGTGCCCAACCACTTCAGCGCCGAGGGCGATTATGACATCTCCGACTACCGCAGCCCCGACGACACCCGCCGCAACGAAGAAGCACAGGCTGCACTCAATGGCCAGTTCGACACCGGTTTCCTCAAGCATGACCTGACCTTCGGCACCACCGCGTTCCGTCGCCTGGTGGACCGGCGCACGTCGGTCAACGCGTACATCGGCGAGGGCAATATCTACCAGCCGTCACCGGTACTGGAACCCTACGACGGCCCGCTTGGCCACACCTACCGGCGCCTCGACAGCCGCCAGTACGGCCTGTTCGCCAGCGACCGCATCAGCTTCAACGAGCAGTGGCAAACCATCCTCGGCGGGCGCCAGGTACGCCTCGATGAAGAGACTTACAACCAGGCCGGCGCCACCACTCGGCACACCCAGCGCAGCGTGTTCCTGCCCCAGGTGGCGCTGATCTATAAACCGCGCCCGGACACCTCGTTGTACGCCAGCTACAGCAAGGGCCTGTCCCTGGGTGGCGAGGCCGCGTGGTTCAGCAGCAACGCCGAGGAGGTGCTGCCGCCGACCACCTCGCGCCAGCTGGAGGTGGGGGTCAAGCGTGACTTCCAGCGCCTGAGCCTGACCGCGGCGCTGTTCCAGATCACCCAGGATTTGCAATACAACCGACCGAACGACGACGGCACCATCACCTTCGTGCAGCAAGGCAAGCAGAAAAATGTGGGCCTCGAATTGTCCGCCAACGGCCACCTGACTTCCGACCTGCAAGTGTCGGCCAGCGTTGCAGCGATCCGCGCCCGGGTCAGTGGCAGCGGCACCGACGACTACGACGGCCACCAGGCAATCAACGTGCCCAAGCTGCGCGCCAGCCTGCACGGCGACTACAGCATTCCCGGCGTCCCTGGCCTGGCCTTGCTCGGCGGGGTGCAATACAGCGCGAGCAAATACGCCAACCGCGAAGCTACGGTGAAGGTCGACGACTACGCGGTGTTCGATGTGGGCGGTCGCTACAGCACCAAGGTGGGCGATTACGCCACTGTGCTGCGCCTGACTGTCGACAACCTGTTCGACAAACGCTACTGGCGCGATGTGGGTGAATCCGCAGGCGACGGCTACCTGTTCCTGGGTGCGCCGCGCACGGCGCGATTGTCCGCCACCGTCAATTTTTAAGGCCGAGCGTTACCCTGGCCGACCAGCTCAAGCAACAGGCGTTGCACCTGGAAAATTGGTTTTTGAGAGAACCCTATGTCGCCACTCGAAATCGTCGCCGTACTCTTCAACATCGCCGGGGTCTGGCTCACCGCACAACGGGTGCGCTGGTGCTGGCCCGTCAGCGTGGTCGCGGTGTTGTTGTATGCCTGGATCTTCTTCGATGTGAAGCTGTATTCGGACATGCTCCTGCAACTGGTCTTTGCCGTGCTGCAAGGCTATGGATGGTGGCGCTGGAGCACCGGCCGCGTTAATGCCGGCAAGGTGCGGGTGGAACGCCTGCCGCTTCAGGAAGCGTGGCGGCACGTGCTCGCGGGCGTGATCGGAGCCGTGGCCCTGGGTGCGGTGATGCACCACTTCACCGACGCCGCCCTGCCCTGGCTGGATTCGCTGCTCACGGCCTTCAGCCTGGTCGCCAGCCTATGGGCGGCGCGCAAGTACGTGGTCAGTTGGTGGCTGTGGATCGTGCTGGACGCGGCCTATGTGGGCTTGTTCCTGTACAAGGACCTGCAACTGACCGCTGCGCTGTATGCCGGTTTTGTGCTGCTGGCCGCCTACGGTTTGCGTGCCTGGCAACGTGACCTGCAGCAGCAGGAGCATATAACCAAAGTGTCGGCTAACAGCGTTTAATATCATTAAACACAAAGCATTTATCACGTTTAAATATAAACAAACGCCCGGCTGTTCTTAGGCAGCAGACCTGCCCCCGCGTGTCCCCCAACCTTTTTTCCCGCAGGAAGCACCATGTCCGATCCCACCCCGCTGTTATTCGGCCTTTATGAACAAGCCAGTGTCGGCTGCGGCGGCGCGCCCAGCCTGTGGACCCACCCGGCGGATGAACGGCTGAACATCAACACCCTCAAATACTGGTCGAACCTGGCCCGCACGGCGGATGAAGCTAACCTGGACCTGATGTTCTTCGGCGATGTGCTGGGCTTTTACGACGTATTTGGCGGCTCTGAAGCGATGGCATTGAAATGGGCCGTCGAAGCCCCCGCCAACGACCCGCTGACGATCATTCCGGCGCTGGTGGCCCTCACCGACAAACTCGCGTTTGGCGTCACCGTCACCACCAGCTACGAGCACCCGTTCACCCACGCCCGACGCTTCAGTACGCTTGATCATTTGTCCGATGGGCGCATCGGCTGGAACATCGTCACCTCGTATCTGTCCAGCGCCGCGCGCAATTTCGGCCTGGAGCAGATGATCAAGCACGATGACCGCTATGAGCGCGCCGAAGAATTCCTGGAGGTGGTCTACAAGCTCTGGGAAGGCAGCTGGGCGGATGACGCCGTGGTTGCCGACAAACGTTCGCAGACCTACGCCAATGGCGCGCGGGTGCGCCCGATCCAGCACGCGGGTGAACATTACCGCGTCGCCGGCCCGCACCTCAGCTCGCCGTCGCCACAGCGCACGCCGTTGCTGATCCAGGCCGGCTGGTCGGCACGGGGCCGGGAGTTCGCGGCCAAGCACGCGGAACTGGTGTTTATCGCCAAGTCCAACCCGCTGGATATCCGCGAGGGCCTTGAAGATATCTGGCGCCAGGCCGAAGCCCGTGGCCGTCAGGCCGCCGATGTGAAGTCGCTGACCGTGCTGCGCATCGTCACCGCTCCCACCGCCATCGAGGCACAGAAAAAATACGACACCCTGCAAAGCAACTATCACCTGCAAGCACAGTTGGTGAGCTATGCCGGCGACACCGGCATCGACATCAACCGCTACGCCGACAACGAAGCGCTGTCGACCCACACCGAAGGCATGACCTCCTACGTGATGCGACCCGATGGCAGCGGCAAACCGTTGACCGCAGGCGAGGTGCGCCAACGCTTTGCCAATGTCACCCGTGGCAGCGACCTGATCCTGGTGGGCACCCCGGAGCAGATCGCAGAAAAGATCGAGGAGCACGCACGCATCTCCGGCACCAGCGGCTACATGCTCAACCCGCTGATCAGCCCAGGTTCGTTGAATGACTTCGTCGAACTGGTGATCCCGGCCCTGCAAAAACGCGGGCTGTACCGCACCAACGCGCAAAGCGGCACACTGCGCTCGCGCCTCAGCGTCGATGGCAGCGATCGCCTGCCAAGCTCGGCCCATGGCGCTTCGTTCCGCTTTGCCTGAAGCCTGCGTGGGACCAGGTGACCTGCGCCAACAGGAACGGTAGAGTCACCCCCACGCCATGCCTGCACACGGAACCCCAGGATGCCTTTCGACCCTATTTCCCCGCACTACCAGCGTATCCGCGAACAGATCGCCAACGACATCGCCGCAGGCAGGCCCCAGGCCGACGAGAAATTCCCCTCCGAGCGGGACATGATCGAACGCTTCGGCTGCACCCGCGTCACCTTGCGCCAGGCCCTGCAGCAACTGGAAGCAGAGGGCCTGGTGTATCGGGAAAATCGCCGGGGCTGGTTTGTCAGCCCGCAGCGCATCCGCTACGACCCGACGCGCATCAGCGGTTTTATGGATTACGTCAGTGCCCAGGGTCGCACACCGCGCACCGAGTGCCTGCACGCCGAACTGCGCCCGGCTGGCCCGTGGCTGGCCAAGCGCATGGGTTTGGCTTCGGTGGATGAACCGGTGTTTTTCCTGCAACGCCGCCGCTGGATCGATCGTCGCCCGGTGCTGCTGGAATTCAACGCGCTGCTGGCCAGCTGGTGCCCAGGCCTGCTGGAAGCCGACCTCAATACCTCGCTGACCCAACTGCTGCGCGAGCGGTTTGCACGGGTGCAATCCCGTTGCGAGCTGGAGATGCACATCGGCACGGTGAATGAAGAACAGGCCGAGCTGCTACAACTGTCGCCGGGTTCCACCAGTGTGTACCTGGAGCGTTTGAATTTCGGTGAGGACAACCGGCCGGTGGAATTCGACCAGGAATTCTGGCGCCCGGATGCGTTGTCGATTGTGATGGAGACTCGGTACCCGGGAACTCACTGAGACGTCAACACGTCGCTGACAAGTCCAGTGCAGTTGATATTTATCACTTCTTGTCGAAGCATCCTGCTGAGTAGCCCAGCGGTCGCGCATAAACGTCAGTCCGGCTGTGAAAAGCTGTCCTGAATCCACTAAGCCGCAGAGAAGAACGCCACTTTAGCGGTAAGACGATCCGCTAAATCTGATAGCTCGATGCTGGCTGCTGCCACTTGGCGCGCGCCATTGGCCGACTCAACCGTCGAGCCATGAATGCGGTTGATGTTTTCAGCGACCTCGTCGGTCACGCTACTCTGCTGCACGGAGGCACTCGCGATCTGGGCGTTCATATGACTGATAGCGGCCACCTGCTCACTGATCCTCGCCAACGCCTCCTGCGCACTGCGCGTTTGAGTGACCGTTTGGCTCGCCAGCTCACAACTATCGCGCATGGTTTGAGATGCTGTTTCGGTACCCGATTGCAACGTACTGATCATCTCTCGAATTTCTTCGGTCGACTGCTGTGTCCGGTTGGCCAAGGAACGTACTTCGTCCGCTACCACCGCAAATCCACGTCCGTGCTCGCCAGCTCTAGCAGCCTCGATAGCTGCGTTCAAAGCAAGCAAATTGGTTTGCGAGGCGATGGAGTTGATTACGTCGATCACTGACGCAATATTTTCACTATGTTTGGAGACCTGGTTCACGGTAGCAGTCGTTTGCTCGAGGGTTAATGCCAGCTGTTCGATAGCAACCGTGGTGCTTGCAACCAATTTGTTCCCACTTCCCACGTCAGTATCAGCCAACCGGGAGGCATCAGCTGCCTGCGCGGCATACCCGGATACTTCATTAACCGTCGCCGCCATTTGCATGATGGCTGCGGCTACCTGCTCGGCTTCGCGGGTTTGCAAGCTGGTCTGCTCATTATTAGCCGATGATGCGGCAGACAACTGGGTGGCCGAGTAATTGACTTCTTGGGCCGCCTTGCGTACTTGACGAATGGTCTCTGCGAGATGGCCCAGCGTGTCTTTCAGGACGCCCATGACACTGCCGGGATACTCTGTGGAAATCGTTTGATTCAGATCACCAGCTGCCAGTCGCTCGATGGCCAATGCAACGTCTGTGGGCTCAGCACCCAGCGTGGATTTAACAAAGCGAATAAGTACGGCCGACAACGTGATGCTCAGCAGCAGGGCAATACCTGTCGCGATAAGCATCAGCGTACTGAACTGGCTGGCGGTTGCCTGCACTGCGCCCAACTTCGCCTTGATTGATACTTCCTCGTAGTCGATCAATGCATTGACGCGCTTGAGCCACTCACTGTAATCCAAAGACGTTTGACGCATCAGCAGCGCCTGAGCCCCTGGTATGTCACCCGCCTGGCGCAGGGAGATTACCGCCCTGGTGGAGTTAAGGGTTTGTTGTTCGATGTCCTTGATAGCGCTCAGTAATCGAACCTCCTCGCCAGTTACGCTTGCGCCCTTGAACAACTGATCCATTGGAGCTGCCGAGTCAGAGTAGGCCTTTTCCAAGGCTGAGACTTCCGATAAGTGTTTTGCCAAATCCAAATCAGTCGTTACCAGCACGGCATCCCGAATAGCGATGGCACGGTTATGGACACTGCCTCGGAAATTGATTGCGTAGCGCTGCACCTTTGCGGCATTTTCGCTTACGTCGCCCAAGGTGGAGTCAATGAACGCAACGCGGTGAATGCCGATGGTGGTTATCAATATGAGCAGCGCCAGGATGGCCGCGAAACTAAGCCCTATGCGTGTGGCCAACGAAAGCGTTTTCTTCATGGAAATCTCGGAAACATGACCTGTACAGGCCTGTGTTGATTTGGAAGACGCGAACGGTGCTACCGGCCCATCACGCTTAATGCCTCTACGATACGTAGACGCAGAATGGTCATCTAGTTAGTAATACGCACGGCCATGATAGCTCATGGCTATCATGGCCGTGCGCATGCTTCACAGTGGGCCTCGCGAGTTAGGCAGCAGGTACCAAGGCAGAGAGCGTATGGGTAACCGTGCGGTAGACACGTATTGACGAAATCATCTTAGGCCGGGCATTTACGAGCTTTTGGTGTCCGGGAGAGAGCCTTTAGCCCAGTGGTCAGATGCTTCGGCAGAGCCTCGCGGGCCGCATCTGCGAACCGAGTAGTCCTGTTCGCTCCTTGCCGTTGTCTTTTGGAATGCGCTTTCCCGTAGAGGTGGCGGGAAATACGACACTGAACACAACCGGTTCCAGATGCGGTAGAGGTTATGATCGCGTTGCCGATCAAAGTCCGTGTGCTCTACCGCATTACGCACAGAGCGACGTAAACCGATTCAGTGTGCGTCCGAACTCAAGACTCTCATTCAGGACTTAAAAACACTGGATGGTGCTGGATTTAAGGGGTTCCCGCCGGAACGAAAAAAGGACCCGAAGGTCCTTATTTCAATCGCTTGCAGAATTCAGTGGAACTCTGCAGCGCAATATTTGGAGCGGGAAACGAGACTCGAACTCGCGACCCCGACCTTGGCAAGGTCGTGCTCTACCAACTGAGCTATTCCCGCTTGGTGATGCGCATTCTATAGAATCCTCAGCACCCGTCAACCCCTTGATTCAAAAAAGTTTTATTTCTTTTCAACGGTGGTGCGCAGATGCGGCCAGGCGGCGCGCAGATATTGGAGCATCGACCACAGGGTCAGGCCCGCGGCGATCAGCAGCAAGGCATAACCCGTGAGGACCCAGAACGAGAAGTCCGATGGGTTGGCCAGCAGGATAACCAGCGCGAGCATTTGCGCGGCGGTTTTCCATTTGCCCATGTTGGACACGGCCACGTGGGCGCGGGCGCCGATTTCGGCCATCCATTCGCGCAGGGCCGAGACGACGATCTCGCGGCCGATGATGACCGCTGCCGGCAGGGTCAGCCACAGGTTGCCGTGTTCCTGCACCAGCAGGACCAAAGCGACGGCCACCATGAGCTTGTCGGCCACCGGGTCGAGGAACGCGCCGAAGGGCGTGCTCTGTTCCAGGCGGCGCGCCAGGTAGCCGTCGAGCCAGTCGGTGGCGGCGGCAAAGGCAAACACTGAACTGGACGCCAGATAACTCCATTCGTACGGCAAATAGAACAACAAAATGAAAATAGGGATGAGCAGGACGCGTAGAACGGTGATCAGATTAGGGATATTCATCGGCACAACTGGCTACGAGGTGGAAAGGCATTCTATTCGCTATGCAGATTCGCATAAATCAACTCAGCGAGCTTTTTACTGATACCGGGTGCTTTGGCTATCTCGTCAATGCTGGCACGGGACAGCTCCTGCAAGCCACCAAAATGTTTAAGCAAGTCGCGACGTCGCGTCGGGCCAACCCCTGCCACCCCTTCCAGGGTTGAGGTTCGTCGGGTTTTGCCACGGCGGGCGCGGTGGCCGGTAATGGCGAAACGGTGGGCTTCGTCACGAATCTGCTGGATCAAATGCAACGCGGGTGAGTCGCCCTTCAAAGTGAACTCATGGGCGGCATCATTCAAGTACAACGTCTCGAAACCCGCCTTGCGCGTCGTGCCCTTGGCCACGCCCAGCAGGATCAGGTCAGGCACCGCCAGCTCATTGAGCACGTCACGGGCCATGGACAGCTGGCCCTTGCCGCCGTCGACCAGGAGGATATCCGGCAACTTGCCCTCGCCGTCCTTCAACTTACTGAAGCGGCGCGTGAGGGCCTGGTGCATGGCGGCGTAGTCATCGCCGGCAGTGACGCCTTCGATGTTGTAGCGCCGGTAATCGGACTTGATCGGCCCTTCCGGCCCGAACACCACGCAGGATGCCACCGTGGCCTCGCCACTGGAGTGGCTGATGTCGTAGCACTCCAGGCGCTGGGGCGGCTCCTCCAGGTTAAGGACTTCAGCCAGGGCGTCAAAGCGTGCGGCGACGTGCTGTCGGTTGGCCAGGCGCGCGCTCAGGGCTTGCTCGGCGTTGGTCACCGCCAGTTGCTGCCAGCGTGCGCGGGTGCCACGCACGCGGTGGCTGATATCCAGCTCGCGGCCGCGCAATTCGTGGATGGCTTCGATCAACGCGGGGAAGTCTTCGTGCACCACATTGACGATCAACTCCGACGGCAGGTCGCGCTCGGGGCTGCTCACGTAGTATTGGCCCAGGAAAGCGGCCATGACTTCGGCGACCTCCTCGTCAATACCGGTCTGCGGAAAGAAGTTCTTGCTGCCCAGCACTCGCCCACCGCGCACGCTGATCAGGTGCACACAGGCACCGCCCGGATTGACGAAGGCCGCGATCACGTCGACGTCGCCGGTGCCGCCTTCCATGCTTTGCTGGTCCTGGACACGGCGCAGCAGCGAAATCTGGTCGCGCAGCTCGGCGGCCCGCTCAAAATCCAGGGTGCTGGCCGCCTGCTCCATGGCGGTGGAAAGCTCATCGGTGAGGGCATTGCTGCGCCCTTCGAGGAACATCACCGAATGGCGCACATCCTCGGCGTATTCGGCCGGCTCAACCAACCCCACACAGGGCGCCTTGCAGCGCTTGATCTGGTACTGGAGACAGGGCCGGGTGCGGTTCTTATAGAAGCTGTCTTCGCACTGGCGTACAAAAAAGGTTTTTTGCAGCAAGCTCAGGCTTTCCCGAATGGCCCCGGCGCTGGGATAAGGCCCGAAGTACTTGCCCTTCGCCTTCTTCGCCCCACGGTGAATGCTCAGGCGCGGGAAGTTGCCGTCGGATAAAAACACATAGGGATAGGATTTATCGTCACGCAGCAGAATGTTGTAGGGCGGTCGCCATTCCTTGATCAGCGTCTGCTCAAGCAGCAGCGCTTCGGTTTCGTTGGCAGTGATGGTGGTTTCGACCTGGGCGATACGCGCCACCAGGGCGGCGGTTTTCGGCGCGAGACCGGTCTTGCGAAAGTAGCTCGCCAGACGACTCTTGAGGTTTTTGGCCTTACCGACATACAGCAGGCGTGCCTCGCTGTCGAACATGCGGTACACGCCAGGGCGGCCACTGCAGGTTGAGAGAAAGGCACTCGGATCAAACGGTGTGGTCATGTCAGGCGCTGGCGTCCACCATGCCGTGGCGCACCGCGAGCAGGGTCAATTCAACATCACTGCTGATGGCGAGCTTCTCGAAGATGCGATAGCGGTAGGTGTTGACGGTCTTGGGCGACAGGCACAGCTTGTCGGAGATCGTCTGTACCTTCTGGCAACCGACGATCATCAGGGCAATCTGGATTTCCCGCTCCGACAGCGCATCAAACGGCGAGTCGCTGGTGGGCTGGAAGGACTTGATAGCCAATTGCTGGGCGATCTGCGGGCTGATATAGCGCTGGCCGGCAAACACCAGCCGAATGGCCTGGACCATTTCCGCCAGGCCCGCACCTTTGGTGAGGTAACCGGCAGCGCCAGCCTGCAGCAGGCGTGTCGGAAACGGGTCTTCCTCGCACACAGTCACCACCACGACCTTGATGTCCGGATGGCTGCGCAGCAATTTGGTCGTCGCGCCAAGACCGCCGATACCAGGCATCTTGACGTCCATCAACACCACATCGGGTTTCAACTCCCGGGCCTTGATCAGGGATTCCTCGCCTGACTCGGCCTGACCGACTACTTGCAGGCCATCGATGTCAGCCAGCATTCGTGTAATGCCTGTACGAACGAGATCATGGTCATCGACTACTAGCACCCTAATCAAGCAGACACCTCGCGAAATGGTCTTATAGGTTGCTGAACACCTTAGCAAAAAACCAAGGCACAGACCTAATAGCACGCGTCATATAGAGAGAGATTGATTGAGCGACAGCCATCCGCCGGGCGGCAGATGGCTCAATTTGCTGGGCGAAGGGTCAGGAATCCTGGGGCTGTGGCTTGGGTTTTCCATTCATCGCAATCGAGTGCTCGGCCAACGTCGAGGTCAGGCGACGGATCGCAGCCTGGTCTTCCTTGAACATTGCGCGATAATCCCCGAGGACTTTTTCTTCAATCTGGCTCAGATTCTCCAATTGAATCGGCGTGGCTGCGCCGGTCAACACGTAAAGTACATCCACGCCTCTTTCGGCGACACGAGACAGGTAATCCGCTTTAGGCGCGCGCCCTCCACTTTCATATTTACCTTGTGCGTTGGCTTCAACGCCTCCGATTTCACCAAACACTTTTTGCGACAGGCCAAGTCGCTCCCTTTCTTGCCGTAAACGCGAACCGATTCCACTCATTTGGATGTATGATCCTATTTGGCACACCCCAAGAGGTGACACATTCATCTCTTATTAAACAAACTTGAACGGTTTTGAACTATGCCCGGAATCCGTACCGCTGCACAAGCCAAGGCCTGGCTGGAACATCAAGGAAAGTCAGTTCAAGCGTTCGCCCGTGAACATGGCGTAGATCCGGCAACCACCTATCAAGTGCTCGCTGGGCGCAAAAAGGGACGGCGTGGGGAAGCCCATAAGGTAGCGGTCCTTTTGGGCATGAAAGAAGGGATCATCCTTGCTGAGACGGGAGACCTGAACAACGATCAGGAAGTCGGCGCCTGAGGCCAGTATGCGCTTATAAGGAGTGGGTGCACGTTTTAGCTTGAGCGACAAACACGCTCCATACGCCAGAAGCAGTCTTCTTCACCTACGATGCTGAGCCCCATGCGCTGATAGAGCCTCCTGGCCGGGTTGGTCTTGAATACGGTCAAACGCAACAGTCCCAACGTTTGCGCCTTGAGCGCCATCTGCTCCAACACCCAGCCACCCGCACCCAACCCGCGATACGCCTCGAGCAGATGCAACTCGCGAATATAGAGGGCCCGGCTGTCGCGGCTCAGGCTGATAAAGCCCAAGACACTGTCGTCCCGGCAAATCAGCCAGTTTTCCCGATCGGCCCAGGCCGTATCAAAGCCGTCGTTGGACCACCACAACCCGTACTGCACGTAGTAGCGGGCCATGGCCTCGTGGGTCAACTTCCGCGCAAAGGGCAGGTCCTGGTCCGTTGCAGCGCGCAGGTGAAAAGCCATTAGACAGCCATCACGTGGCTGACCCAACCCCCGCCATCGCGACGGGCAATCAGCAACGCATCCCCCACGCCAGGTACAGCAGCAAGCAAACGGCCATTGGCGGCCCAGATCGCACTGCGACCGGCGCAGGCCCAGCCACCCGACGGGCCGCCATGATTGGCCATCAACACCAGCAGGCCATGTTCAGCGGCATAGGCTTGGAGCAGCGCACTGTCCGTGGCGTAGCCGCCTTCACTGATCAACACCCCGGCGGCATACACCGTGGCGCCCGCTCGCGCCGCGGCACGGGGATGGCTGGCCTGGGAAAAATCTGCGCACACCGCCAGCGCAATCCGTTCATCCCCACGCTCAAGGACCGCACCGCCCTGCCCTGGGACAAACACAGCCTCTTCGCCGGCATGCAGATGCTGCTTGGTGTAGACCGCCAGGGAGCCATCCGCTCCCAGCACCAACGCACCGATCAGCACGCCCGCCTCTGGCGTCAGTCGGATCGGCATTCCCACCACCGCCGTCAATCGCAGCTCACGTGCCATCTCGCGCAGGGGTGCCAGCACCTTGTCCCACGGCGCAATCGCCAATTCAGCGGCCAGCGACGGCTCATACCCTGTCAACGACAACTCGGGGAACACCAGTAATTGCACACCCTGTTCCGCCGCCGTGCGCATAAATACGAGGTGCCGTTCAATATTGGCTGGGACATCGCCCGCGATGGAAATGGATTGAGCAGCAGCAAGGGTGAAGGCAGTCATGGTCGCGTCCAAGCAATCAGTATCAAAGTGCAAACAGCATATCGGCACTCCCCCCATAGCCGTAAGTCCCCCACCGCAATAGAAATTACTGATTGAATCTGCCTGCGTGCCTCGAGTAAGCTCCCCCATACATTTGGAGACACACCATGTTGCAACTCACCCACACTCAGGTTTGCCCTGCTGCCAGCGCCCAGCGCTCGGTGTCGGCTACCCGTGTGAACGGTTCGAGCGCACTGGTCAGCTTTTATTTTGGGTATTGGTTTAGCCACTGGCGCGCCTGATACCTGAAATCGGCGCCCACTTACCAAGGGGTCGCCTACCAGAGAAATCTAACCCCCGGTCGGCTCCCCGACCGGGGGTTTTGTTTTTCAGGTCTCCATAAACTTTTCAACTTGATCAAGAACACTTAGAGGAATCACGACATGAACTACGCCACCTATTACCGCTACGACATGTGCACTGCATGGCGATTTAGCCAGCTCCGCTCGGGACAGCCTGCCGCCTCCGATCGGTCACCTATCGGTGGCAAACCAACACACGTCGCCGATACGGCGAATTGTCGAACACCCCAGTAGGCCGAGCGCGCGGGAATAGCCCGCCGCTTGCCCAGGAAACCTTGAATATGAACTCCTCCGTCGCCGCTCTGCCCCTCTCTGCCTTGAACAGTGCCAATGAAGCCCTGACCCAGCGCCTGCCCAGCTCGCTTGAGCTCAAGCACCAGTTGCCCCTCAGCCCGTTCCTCAACGAACAGATCCACGCCCACCGCCAAGCCGTGCGCGCCATCCTCAATGGCGAAGATTCACGCTTGCTGGTCATTGTCGGTCCGTGCTCGATCCATGACCCGGAATCGGCCATGGAATACGCCCGTAACCTGAAGAAGCTGGCCCTCGACGTCGGCGACCAGATGCTGCTGGTGATCCGCGCCTATGTCGAAAAACCCCGCACGACGATCGGCTGGAAAGGCCTGGCCTACGACCCTCGCCTGGATGGCAGCGATGACATGGCCGCCGGCCTGACCCTGTCCCGCGAGCTGATGCGCGAAATGCTGCGCCTGGGCCTGCCGGTCGCCACCGAGTTGCTGCAACCCATGGCCGCCGGCTACTTCGATGACCTGCTCAGTTGGGTGGCGATTGGCGCGCGTACCACCGAGTCGCAGATCCACCGCGAGATGGCCAGCGGCCTGGGCATGCCCGTGGGCTTCAAGAACGGCACCGATGGCGGCGTCGCGATTGCCTGTGACGCCATGCGCTCGGCGTCTCACCCGCACCGCCACTTCGGCGTCGACAGCCAAGGCCATCCGGCGATCATCCAGACCCCGGGCAACCCCGACACCCACCTGGTGCTGCGCGGCGGGCATCACGGGCCGAACTACGATGTGCAGAGCGTGGCGCGGGTAAGACACGACCTGGCCAAGTCCAAGGTCACCCCGCGGATCATGGTCGACTGCAGCCATGCCAACAGCAACAAGGACCCGTTGCGCCAACCGGCCGTGTTCAACGATGTGCTGGAGCAGCGCTTGCAGGGTGATACCTCGCTGATCGGCATGATGCTCGAAAGCCATTTGTTCGAAGGCTGCCAGCCATTGAGCCCGTCGATGAAATACGGGGTGTCGGTGACCGATGGCTGCCTGGGCTGGACCGCCACCGAGCAGTTGCTGCGTGCGGCTGCCGAGCGCCTGCGCGCTTAAGGCTGATGGATCGAGGCGCTGCTGCCGCAGGTACAGCGCCTCATGAGAACCTGCGGCACACAGGCCATTCGTGACGTGCAGGCAAGAGTCCTTTTCGGCGTCGACGGTGTTTCCGAAGCAACGACGAGGGGATACTCAACGCCATTGCCTACGGCCCTATTGGAGTTACCGATGTCTACCCTCACGCCAAAAGTCCCTGCCTTCGGCCTCGGTACCTTTCGCCTGCAAGGCCAGGTGGTGATCGATTCCGTCAGCACCGGCCTGGAACTGGGCTACCGTGTCATCGACACCGCGCAGATCTACGAGAATGAAGCAGACGTTGGCCGGGCCATCGCCGCCAGCGGCATCCCGCGGGACGAGCTGTTTGTCACCAGCAAGATCTGGATCGCCAACCTTGCTGAAGGCCGGCTGATCCCAAGCCTCAAGGAAAGCCTGCGCAAGCTCGAGACCGATTACCTGGACCTGACCCTGATCCACTGGCCATCGCCGGAAGACCAGGTGCCCGTCACCGAATTCATGGGGCAGTTGCTGGAAGCCAAACGCCTGGGCCTGACACGCCAGATCGGTGTTTCCAACTTCACCATCGCCCTGATGAAGCAGGCCATCGCAGCCGTGGGTGCCGAGCACATCGCCACCCACCAGATCGAATTGCACCCTTATCTGCAAAACCGGCAGGTTGTGGATTTCGCAACCGCCAACGGTATCCAGATCACCTCGTACATGACCCTGGCCTACGGTGAAGTGCTCAAGGACCCGGTGATCCAGCAGATCGCCGAGCGCCATCAGGCCACCCCGGCGCAAGTGACCCTGGCCTGGGCCATGCAATTGGGCTATGCGGTCATCCCGTCCTCAACCAAGCGTGCCAACCTGCAAAGCAACCTCAAGGCCCTGCAACTGACCTTGAGCGCAGCTGACATGGCGCACATTGCCGGGCTGGAACGGGGCCAGCGCTTGACCAGCCCCAAGGGCATCGCGCCGAAGTGGGATTAAACCCCCGCCACCGGTGTGCGGGATAACTCGCGCAGCCATGGCAACACCCGCAGGCCGGCAGTGGCCTCGGGGGGATCGATGATGTCCATGAAGTGTTCGAGATTGACGTTGTCCGGCACGCCGGGCAGCCGCACCAGCACCGCCGGCGTTACGCCGGGGTGTGCGCCCACATCCAGGTGATCGTAGACCAATACATGGCGCACCTGGGGCTGGGGCCCACGGGCCTGGGCCGTCAGCCCCGCATTGATGATCAGCACGTCGAAGGGTTCGGCCGGGATGGCCGTGAGTATCTGGACTTCCTCGAAGGTTTGTACCGGCACGATCCGGTGGTACCCCAACTGATTGAGCATTTTTTCGATATACAACCGTTGCAGGTGTTGTTCATCGGCAATCAGGATGGTCAGTGCTTTGTTCGGCATGGCAAACCCCTGGGCAGGCAGCGCTCGTCAGTGAGCGAGGCCCATTTTCCAGACATATCCCGAAGACAAAATCAGGCATGTTCCCCCTTCTTGTAGGAGTTCTCCCAAATCAACCGAATGACCACATTCCGCGGTCAAGCCTGATTGCGGTAACGGCCCAGGCTGTGATGCAACTCTTCGATGGCCTCTTCCAGCGCCGCTACCGCAGCGCCCAGTTCCCCGCTGTCACGTCGTTCACAGACGCTTTCCAGGATCTCGCAACAGTTGATCAACGCCTTTGCCCTGACCATACGCGCGCCCCCTTTGACCCGATGAGCCAGGTCATGGAGCCTGGCGAAATCAGCCTGGGATTTCAGCGGCTGCAACAGCGCACAGTCCTCGTTGAGGCTGCCGAGCAACGGCGTCAGCAGCTCGTCGAGAGCATCGTTATCACCCTCCGTCAGCGTGATCAGCGAGCTTAAGTCAAACGTAAGCCCAGCCTCAGTCGTTGAAACGTCGGCGGTGCGTGACGCCAAGGCCAGGCGCAAGTCCTCAAGCCCGGTCGGCTTGAACAGGCAACCGTCCATGCCTGCTTGCCGGCAGCGTTCGGCTTCCTGCGGCAAGGCATTGGCGGTGAACCCGAGGACCAGGCACGGCGCCAGCCCACGCTGGCGTTCCTGTGCGCGAATATCACGCGCCAATGCGTAACCGTCCTTGAAGGGCATATTGCAATCGGTGATCACGCCGTCAAAATGCCCGGCCTGCCACAGTGACAATCCTTGGGCGCCGTCCTCGGCCAAGGTGATGCGATGTCCCAGGAAACTCAGCTGTCGAGCCAGCAACAAGCGGTTGGCCGGGTAGTCATCCACCACCAGGATATTCAACCCGCGCGCTGGCGGAACGTGGGGGACCGGTACATTGGCAGGCATGGCCGTGGTCAGCGCCAGCGTCAACGTCACATCCACCCGCGTGCCCTTGCCCAGCACACTGCTCAAGTGCAATTGACCGCCCATCATCTCGCACAGGTTGCGACTGATCACCAACCCCAGGCCCGATCCGCTTCGCGCCGGCTGTTCGTTATTGCTGCCCTGGATAAAGGGGTTGAACAAACGCTGCTGATCTTCGGCACTGATGCCAATACCCGTGTCCTCCACCCACAACCGCAGGTGCAACTGGTCGTCGGTCAATACCGGTGCACCCTGGGCGCCCAGGCGCACATGGCCGGAGGCGGTGAACTTGATCGCGTTACCCAACACATTGGACACCACCTGCTTGAAGCGCAGCGGGTCAACCAGCACCGGCCGGTCGATCAACGGGTCGAGTTCCACCTGCAGCACCAGGCCCTTGTCCCGCGCCAGCCCCTCGAACACCCGCGCCACTGAGGCCAGCAGTTCGTGCAGATTGGCCGGTTCCAGGCTCAGGGACAGGTGGCCGGATTCGATTCGCGCAATGTCGAGAATATCGCCGATCAACTCCAGCATGCTCCGGGACGCCACCGACGCAACCTCCAGCGCATCGCGGTCAGCCACGCCCTGCTCGGCGTTTTTCAGGGCCAGTTCGATCATGCCGATCACGGCATTCATGGGGGTACGGATCTCATGGCTCATGGTCGCCAGGAAGGTGGTCTTGGCACGGTTGGCGGCGTCGGCCTCCTCCTTGGCTTCCTGCAACTGCCCCAGCAAGCGCTGGCGCTCGCTGACATCCACCCAGCCGGCGATCATGCCCACCACGCTGCCATTGCTGTCACGGTACGGGAGCATCCATTGGTAGATGGTCAACACCTCGCCGCCGGGCACCTTGAGCACGCGGTCATGAACCTGCGGCTCGCCCAACGCCATCAAACGCAAATAGTCGGCGTGGAACGACTGGGCCTGGGGCGGGTTCCCCGTGTCGGTTTCCACCACGGTCTTACCGATGACGTCTTCCAACTTGAAGCCGAACACATCGAGGTAGGCATTGTTGCAGGCCATCAGGCGCCCCAGGCGATCGCGCACATAGATCGGGTGCGGCGTGCCGTCGATCAACACACTCATGAACCGCATCTGGTCGCTCAACGCACGCTCGGCCTGGGTGCGCTTGCGAATCAGGCTGCGCAGGTAGAACACCCATCCCAGGGTGACCAGCAGCAGCAGCGCGGCCAAGCCAAACCCCTGGAGGATGATGTTGCGGTGACGTATCCAGTAGTTGTCTTCGATGATGATCTCGCTGCGCCAATGATTGGTCAGCTCGTCCATTTCTTCTGGAGTAATGCTCAATAACGCCTTGTCGAGGATCGAGTACAGCTCCAGTTGGCTGCGGTTGACCCCAAAGGCAATGCGTGCAGGCTCACTCCCGACAGTGCTGGTGATGCGCAGCCGCTTGCGGTAATTGCGGGCGATCATGTAGCGCGCGCTCATCAGTGAAACCGCAGTCGCATCGACGATGCCGTTGACCACCAATTCCATGGCCTGCTCCGGGTTCTCCACGTCGACAAACCCGATGCCCGGGTAGTCCCGGCTGATTTGCCCGGCCAGGCTGTTGCCGCGAATAAGCGCCATGCGTTTGCCAGGCATATCTTCCAGGGTCACCAGATGCTCGTCGTGGGTGCGCACCACCAATACATAGGGACTGGACAGATAAGGGCGAGTAAAGCGGATCTTTTCGGACCGCTCGACACTGGGCGTGACGACCGCCAGCATGTCCACGCGACCGGCACTGGCCTGTTCAATTTGCCGCGGCAGCGAACTGCCCCGTTCCACATCAAACCGCAAGCCTGTACGCAGACTGATACGCGAGAGAACCTCGGAGCTCAATCCCTCGAATTGCTCTTGTTCGTTGAAAAAAGACAACGGCACGAATTTATCGAGCACCGCCACTTTCACCCGCGGGTGCTTCTCCAGCCAGCGCTGTTCACTTGCGCTCAAGCGCAGTTGCTCCGCCTCCAGGAACCCGCTGCCGCCAGCACTCCAACGGCGCAGGATTTCCATCTGCTGGTTGGCCGGAACGGCGGCCAGTGCGCTATTGATGATGCCCAACAGGCGGGTATTGTCCTTGGCGAATGCGAACCCGAACGGGTTGACCTCCAATGCGGAGAAGTCCGCCATGCGCACGTTATTAAGGTGGTTCTTGTTGATCAGGTAGCGGGTGCTGATGGCGTCACCCAGGTACACATCCGCCTGGCCGAACGCAACGGCACCAATGGCTTCGAAGGTCGAGGCAAACAAGAGCAATTGCGCATCGGGGTAAAAGGCCTGGACGGCCTCGGGCTGCATGTAGTGGTAGAGCATCGCCAGGCGCTTGCCGGCAAGGTCAGCCTTCAGCACCTGATTCTCCCCCGCGCGTGTCACCAGCGCGGGTTGGTCATTGGCGTAGGATCGGGACAGCACCAGCTCCGGGTCGGCCGCCTCGAACCCATTGGCCGATCCCACAAAATCCACGGCGCCGGTCTTCAGGGCTTCGATCACCTCATCACGGGTGTCGTAGCGCTTCACGTCGATGGTGATATTCAGCGCCTCGGCAACCAGTGCCGCAAAATCGGCCGTGATGCCCTCGAGCTCGTCATTGTTGCTCAAGTCAAAGGGCGCGTAGTCGGGGGCCGACACCCCCATCAGGAGCGTGCGGCGCTCGCGTAGCCAGCGCCAGTCGGCTTCGTCCAACACCACCGAGGGATTTTCAAGAGTGGAGTGACCCAGCAGTTTCAGATCGTGGGATTCCTCCAAGGCCATCACCGCCCAGGGCAACAGCCCCATCAGCAGGATGGCCGCGCGTTTCACCCGCCGGGAGGTGAGCATTTCAGATCAGATGATTGCGCTGGGCGAACTTGGACAGATGCACCACCGACGACATACGCAACTTCTCCTTGAGCCGCGTCTTGTAGGTACTGATAGTCTTGTGGCTCAACAGCATGTCCTCGGCAATATCCTTGTTGCCCAGGCCCAGGGCCAGCTTCTGCAGCACGGTCAATTCGCGATCGGATAACGCCTCCACCAACTCCTGCTCGGTCGATTGCAGGTCGTCGCGACGCACCGAACTGGTGGGCAGGCTGGGGAAGCAACTGTAGCCGGACCTGATCGCCCTGATCGCCTTTTGCAGCTCATCCAGTTCACCGGTCTTGGCAACAAAACCCATCGCCCCGGCGCGCATGCAGCGAGTGGAAAAAAACACCGCCAGATACGAGGTCAGCACCAGGATCCGGCAGGGCAACTCCAGCGCCTTGATCCGGCTGATCACCTCCAACCCACCGAGCTTGGGCATCGCCAGGTCGAGAATGACCAGGTCCGGACGTTCTTCGCGAGCAATCTGCATGGCATCAGCGCCATTACCCGCTTCGTAGATAGTATCGAAACCTTCCTGCCTCAATAGATACTTCACGGTAGCGCGTATAAAAGGGTGATCATCCACGATTAAAGCTTTGTTGCTCATAAGACTCCCCTGGGAAGATCAGTACGCTTACATATCACTCGAGACCCCACTACCTGTGAAAAGTAACAGTTCCGACAAGCGGCACTGATTACTCAGTCAAACACCTCAGGCAGTACAGGCCCCTCCTTTTGAAAAACACAGTAAACATGTGAAGCCACGCCTTGATTCCTGAACAGGCGCAAGCGCGCAACCTTAGCAACCGCGTGTTTTTGCCAATGAAGGGATAATCTCGACTAAATGTAGGACTTTTCCTCGGAACTCTCCAAAGCTACTCGGTGGTGCTGGGGCTCCAGAAGGCCTGAACCACCAGGGTCGACCTGGAAATTCGCGCCACCAGGGCGTCCAACTCGTCACCGTCTACCGAGGTCACCGCCAGGGTGGCTTCGATTTCAACTTCCTCAGTGCCGAACGGCCGCACATCGACATCGCTGGCCGGGTAGTTACAGCGCGCCAGTTCGGCTTCCAGCAACGCCAATACCGCGGTTTGCTGGGTGCGCCGGGCAATCACATAGAGGACGTTGGTGACCTCCGCCGACACCACATCCAGCGGTTGGCGGTTGATGTTATTGACGATGGGCCGCAGCAGCGTATTGGCCGCCAGCACAAACAGCGTGCCCAACAACGCCTCGAGGACCAGGTCGGCACCGGCGCACGCCCCCACCGCCGCCGACGCCCAGAGCGTGGCGGCGGTGTTGAGACCGCGCACATTGCCTTCTTCGCGCATGATCACACCGGCCCCCAGAAAGCCGATGCCCGACACCACATACGCCACCACCCGCACGGAGCCTTCCGCACCGCCGAGGCGGTTGGCCATGTCAACGAAAATCGCCGCCCCCACCGCCACCAGTACGTTGGTGCGCAGGCCCGCCGTGCGTTGGCGGTACTGGCGCTCGAAGCCGATCAGGCCACCGAGGATAAACGCGGCGGTGAGGCTGACCAGGGTATCGACCAGAGAGTTGAGGTTGATATTGTCGATTGCTTGCATGGGAAACCGTCCCTGTTCACTGCCAGCCAAACTTACGGATGTAGTAGCCCTTCACCGCCTGGGTCAGCGCCATGTACGCCAGCAGGATCACCGGCAGGAACACAAAGTACAGCGACGGCAGCGCCTGCAATTTGAAGTAATGCGCCAGCGGCCCCATCGGCAGGAAGATCCCCACGGCCATGATCACGCCGGTCATCACCATCAACGGCATCGCCGCGCGGCTTTGCAGGAACGGGATTTTCGGGGTGCGGATCATGTGCACGATCAGCGTCTGGGTCAGCAGCCCCACCACGAACCAGCCGGACTGGAACAGCGTCTGGTGGTCAGGCGTATTGGCATCGAAGACGTACCACATGAGTGCGAACGTGGTGATGTCGAAAATCGAACTGATCGGCCCGAAAAACAGCATGAACCGCCCCACGTCCCCCGGCTGCCAGCGTTGGGGTTTGGCGAGCATGTCCTCGTCGACGTTATCGAACGGGATCGCGATCTGCGAGATGTCATACAGCAGGTTTTGCACCAGCAGGTGCATCGGCAGCATCGGCAGGAACGGGATAAACGCGCTGGCCACCAGCACCGAGAACACGTTGCCGAAGTTGGAGCTGGCGGTCATCTTGATGTACTTGAGCATATTGGCGAAGGTGCGCCGGCCCTCCAGCACGCCCTCCTCCAGGATCATCAGGCTCTTTTCCAGCAGGATGATGTCGGCGGCTTCCTTGGCGATATCCACCGCGCTGTCCACCGAAATCCCGATATCCGCCGTCCGCAGCGCCGGTGCGTCATTGATGCCGTCCCCCATAAAGCCCACCACATGCCCGTTCGCCTTGAGCAGGCGCACGATGCGTTCCTTGTGGCTGGGCGTCAGGCGGGCGAACACATTGGTGGTTTCCACGGCCTTGGCCAGCTGGGCGTCAGTCATGTCCTCGATGTCGTTGCCCATCAACAGGCCCTGCTGCTCCAGGCCCACTTCGCGGCAGATCTTGGCGGTGACCAGCTCGTTGTCGCCGGTCAGCACTTTGACCGCCACACCATGGGCTTTCAGCGCCTTGAGAGCGGGCGCAGTGCTTTCCTTGGGCGGGTCGAGGAACGCGACGTAGCCGATCAGCGTGAGGTTGTTTTCATCCGCCAGGCTGTAAGTGTCGCGCCCCGGGGCCATCGGTTGCGCAGCCACGGCCACCACCCGCAGGCCTTCTTCGTTGAACGCGGCAGTGACCTGGCGAATGCGCGCCAGCAGCTCGTCGGTCAGCGCTTCGTTGACCTCGCCATGGCGCACGCTGTTGCACACCGAGAGGATCTCTTCCACCGCACCTTTGCAGATCAGCAGATGCGGCCGGCCCTGTTCGGCCACCACCACCGACATGCGGCGGCGGTTGAAGTCGAACGGGATTTCATCCACCTTCTGGAACGCGGTGCCGACCTTCAGTTCGCGATGCACCTCCACGTGCTCGAGCACCGCCACGTCCAGCAGGTTTTTCAGGCCGGTCTGGTAGTAGCTGTTGAGGTAAGCCATCTCCAGCACGTCGTCGGACTCCTCGCCCCACACGTCCACATGACGCGCCAGGAAAATCCGGTCCTGGGTCAGGGTGCCGGTCTTGTCGGTGCACAGCACATCCATCGCGCCAAAGTTCTGGATCGCATCCAGGCGCTTGACGATGACCTTCTTGCGCGACAGGAACACCGCGCCCTTGGCCAGGGTGGACGTGACGATCATCGGCAGCATTTCCGGGGTCAGGCCCACGGCAATCGACAGTGCGAACAGCAGCGCTTCGGTCCAGTCGCCCTTGGTGAAACCGTTGATGAACAACACCAGCGGCGCCATCACGAACATAAAGCGGATCAACAGCCAGCTGACCTTGTTGACGCCCTGCTGGAACGAGGTGGTCGCACGGTCGGTGGCGGTCACGCGTTGGGCCAGCGCACCGAAATAGGTGCTGTTGCCGGTGGTCAGAATCACCGCCGTCGCGGCGCCGGACACCACGTTGGTGCCCATGAACAGGATGTTCTCCAGGTCCAGCGGGTTGCGGGTGTTGGTGTCGTGCTGCTGGGCGAACTTCTCCACCGGCATCGATTCACCGGTCATCGCCGCCTGGCTGACGAACAGGTCCTTGGCGCTGAGCACGCGGCAGTCGGCGGGGATCATGTCCCCGGCCGAGAGCACGATCAGGTCGCCTGGCACCAACTGCTTGATGGGCAATTCAATGCGCTTGGCATCCTCCCGGCGCAGCACCGTGGCGGTGTTGCTCACCATGGCTTTCAAGGCATCGGCGGCCTTGTTGGACTTGGCCTCCTGCCAGAAGCGCAGCAGGGTCGAGAGCACCACCATGGAGAAAATCACCGTGGCGGCCTTCATGTCTTCGGTCAGCCAGGAGATCACCGCCAGCAAGGTCAGCAGCAGGTTGAACGGGTTCTTGTAGCAATGCCACAGGTGCACCCACCACGGCAGCGGCTGCTCGTGCTCGACTTCATTGAGGCCGTATTGCACGCGCAGGGCGTCGGCTTCCAGGCCGCTCAAGCCCTCGGTATGGCTGCCCAACGTACCGAGCAATTGCACGGCACTGCTATTGGCCGCGACCACCAGGGTTTGCGCCAGGGTGGGCGGCACTTCGCGGCTGACGCTGGCATCGGTGACGGTTTCGAGCATCGCCAGGCGGCGGAAATGCCGGGCGATATGCCGGGTCCGCAGGAAGCCGGCGAAGAACTCTTTCAACAGAGTGAGGTTCATGGTGTGTTACTCCTGCGCGAGGAAAAAAACCGTCGTGCAGGTACTGCCTGCCCCACCGCGCCCGCTTCGTAGGCACAGTCAGCCCGGCCCGCCCGCCGTAAAAAGCAGGCGCGTCCGTAGCATCCCGAGGTTAACCGGGTGCTGGTCAGCGTCGATGAGAGGGATCGCACAGGGGCCAGGACTGGCCGCTGTCGGGATGCCGCTTCTCGCTAGGTGGCGAGACAACGGCATCGAAAAAAATGCGCGTTATCTTGCCAAGTATGTGCCGGTTACCGAGACCGGCCGACAACTGTCACTCGAACAAGTACCCACAGAGGGTCTCCGCTATTGATGAAAACGCGCGAAGCTTACGCCCCGATTTAAGGAGAGTAAACCGTAGGAAAGTTTCCATATGGTGAATAAGAGGATTCTTCAGGGAGGGTTCAGGAACCCCCATCCTGAAGCCGCCGATGCTTGAATGTGAGGTGGCAGCTGC
This sequence comes from Pseudomonas sp. NFX5, assembly GCF_049132125.1. Classification (NCBI taxonomy): domain Bacteria; kingdom Pseudomonadati; phylum Pseudomonadota; class Gammaproteobacteria; order Pseudomonadales; family Pseudomonadaceae; genus Pseudomonas; species Pseudomonas sp. NFX5. The sequence goes on along the minus strand of NZ_JAFMZG010000035.1, from coordinate 63,629 downwards.
GTACGAGGTGGTGGGCCAGGTTTTTGCGAAATTAATCGTCCCGCGTCAGCACTTCCAGCAACTCAATCTCAAAGCGCAGATTGCTGTTGGGCTTGATATGCGCGCCCATCGACCGCTCGCCATAGGCCAGGTGCGCCGGCACAAACAACCTGCGCACCCCGCCGACCTGCATGCCCATCAACCCTTGGTCCCAGCCCTTGATCACCCGCCCGGTGCCGATCACACACTGGAACGGCTTGCCCCGCTCCCGGGACGAATCGAAGACCGTACCGTCTTCCAGGGTGCCGGTGTACTGGGTGGTGATCAGTGCGCCCTTGACCACGGCTTTGCCGGTGCCTGGGCGGATGTCGGTGATTTGGAGTTCGTCGGGGCTCATGGGGTTCTCGTTGAAGGCGTAAAGGCTGGGGTTTTCCCAGAATCGGTGGGGTTTGGCAAGTGCAGGAACAGTCGCAGCCGTGACATTTCCCTTTAACTTGCAGGACGTTTCCGAGAGAATCCCAAGCGCTTGCGTCGCTCAAGCGAGGGAGCTTGCTTCCGTTGGGCTGCGCAGCGACCCCGTTGCTTTAGTACTGCCCCCCACAAAAATCCCGTAGATATAGCGTCGGCCCGACTTGAACACGCCATAAGCCGATACAGAGTGCTCGCTTGTGCTTACTTACGCAGAGAGCTCACGCAGCGCTGCCGTCGCCAAAAAACCTGACCGCGATGCATAGCGATGATCCTTTTGCACACGCTCGTCAATCCGCTGCAAGAGGTGTTCCGGCAGAGAGGCATTGAACCGCACTGATTTCCCCAGATAAGGCGTGAGGTCAAAGTCGACTATCGCCCAGACACCACCGGCAAAATCCGGATTACCCAAATGGGCATCAACCTCCAGCGCCTGAGGAAGCTGTTCCTGATCGGCAACCAGGCCTTCGAGATGCAGAGCCAATGCCTCATGTACATTGTCCAGCGCTTCGGAAAAAGACCCGCCCGCCGAGAAACACCCCGGCACATCAGGGACGGTCACGCTGTAATCCGAATCAGCATCTTTGTGTACTACCACAGGGAATTTCATTGCTCCTCCTCTGACCGAGCCCGTGGGAGCTCGCCCAATTCATCCAGCAGGCAATTATTTGAGACCGGCTGATTTGAGAATACTGTGCAGAGTGCCCTTGGCAATCTCTGACTTGGGATGAGGGACGGTGACTCTTCCCCGCTTCACGGGGTGCTTGAACTGATGATGACTGCCCTTCACCGCCACCTCAAACCAACCATCCGCAACCAGCAGGTCAATCATCTGCTCGACTTCTCATCGCCTCACCCTTGGGTGTGTATATACACCCCACTAAATAGTAATGCGTTTTTTGCACACACGAGACACACGGATAAAAAATCTTGCGACTTGATGACGGCGGGTAAACCCCTTACGCCAGTGAAGTAATATCAATCTTTGTGCTCTGGATCGCTTTCACGCGGAGCGTGGAACAATCAAATACTCGGGCCAGTTCCCCTTCACCTACAACAGAACACGACATACCCTAGCCAAAAATCACATCCTGCTTATTGTCTCTTCCAGAACCTATATTCAACCTATAAGTAGAAAATCAATTCTGAACGAGAAACATCAAAAATGACCATCGGTTCAAACTTTAATTATCCAGCAGATATAGTCCAACAAAGTCATCGTAAAAAGCGCACTGTAAAGAATAAATGGAGGGCACGATTCCCTAGCCCGCCAGATTTGTGTTTCGATTACCGAGCATTGGTAGAGCAAGAAAACGGCGTTGCTCAAGCGACCGACACTGCTCACAAAATTTGCATTATTGGTGCGGGAATTACAGGTTTAACAACTGCACGCGAGCTGCATAGGTGCGGCTTCAAAAATATCACACTAATAGAAAAGTCAAAGCGTATAGGCGGTCGACACCTGACAGCTCTTGGTAGTAATAATACGAATACTGTTGGCCGCCCTCCTTTTGAGATGGGCGCAATGAGAATGCCGTTCTTCAATAGATCAAATGAGCAGCCCAAAGATGGTCGTTCGCTCATGGCTTATTACGCAAATGAATTTGAATTGGTCTGCTCCGACTTCCCAAACCCCGGCAGCCCCAGCGTCCACTCAACTGGAATCTACCTGAGAGAAGGAAGCCTGGAAGGAGACAGTGAACCCACAATGCTTATCTGGAAAAACCCAAACGGAAAAACATCACCACCCGGTGAAATCTTAGGGTCCGTTTTTGCGAAGTGGAAGGCATTTGCTGAACGGATGGCCCTGCACGTTTCCGAGCATTTCGGCTCTGACGCTTGGGAATACATGTGGGATGCCATAGTAAAAAAATATGAGGGCACGTCATTTCGTGACTTGGTGAAGATGCCAACCATCGATCACTGGCGGCAAAGTGATCCTGGCAACTTTGGCGGAATGGGAATGACCGCACAGGAGTCGGCTGTTTTTTACTCAATCGGCATTGGTGATGGCAGTTGGGGAGCGTTCTATGATGTCTGCTCGATTTATCCAATACGCACGGCGATATTTGGTTTCAGCAGTCATTTGCAACTGATCCACGGCCGTGTGAACTCAGAAGGTGCCCCCCTGGCGTCACCTTATCTTGACGTCACAGAGACAGTTGACTCGAGAGGCCTAAAATTTAATAAACCAAATTACATTGGTCTTGGCTCACTGGCCGAATCCCTGCTTTTTATAAAAGCGCAAGAGACCACCGAATCATTATATGAACACTTACTGAAAAGCCCATACGGTTTGCTGACCAACAGTACTGCAACGAAAATAAAAAAACTTGAGAATGGAAAAACAAGGGTTTACTACGACTGGAACACTACACAGCCGAGTAAAACAAAAAGTGAATTTATCGATGTCGATTCACTTGTAATCACCCTTCCATCATGGCTGATAGAAACACAAATTCTTATCGAGGATTTCAGCCAAGACATGCTTCCCTTCGAAACAATCGCAGCCTACAAAACGGCTCATTGGGAAACCAGCTGCAAGGTGTACGCGCCCCTCAAAAAATCTTTCCTCTCACTCAATAAAAACATACCTCAAGCCATTGTAACCGATAGCTTCATACATGATATCTACACCTATCGCTACAATGAAAACCACACTTACGACTGTATCCTCTTAAGCTACACGTGGGAGGATGATGCAACAAAGCTTTCGCTGTTCAGCGACGGAGAACTGGTCGACAAATGCATAGAAGAGCTGGACAGGATACTTTTGAAGTCAACAAATATTAAAAAACGCATTTCTCCCTATATAGGACGTGACCAAGCAATCGTTCAGCGCTGGATGAACGATAAACACGCCCTTGGCTGTGCAAAACTCTATCGCCCTGGCACCTACTACGACGCCGTAGGCCTGATGAAATACAACAGGGACTTCTCTCTCACATCCGGGCTTTATCTTTGTGGTGAATCTTTTTCTGTGGATGCTGGCTGGACAGAACCTTGCTTCAGAGGCGCCATTGATACTGTGATCAATATCTGCAACAAGACCCAAGCAAAATTCAATGGAGATTTTTGCATGCAAGATTATCCAGAGTACAAGACAGAGACTTAAACTACATCAAGAGAATCCGGCTACGTCACAACAGGAATTATCTGACTTTTCTTTAAACATTTCTTCACCTCTTATAAACATCCAACCAAAACCCGGTTGCATAACAATAAGAGGTCATCCCCATGAGTGAACCAACAAGCCGAGCCCGCGTCGCCGTCGTTCAGTTCAACCCACAGGTCGGTATAGCCAACCGAAGCGACAACCTGCGTCAAAGTCTTCTACTGGCGACTGAAGCAGTAAACGGCGGCGCCAATCTGATCGTGCTGCCGGAGCTTTCCAACTGCGGCTATTTCTTCAGCAGCCGCCAGGACGCGTTTGATCATGCAGAGGCAGTGCCGAACGGACCGAGTGTGCGGGAATGGATCGATTTTGCCTGCAAGCACCAGGTGTATCTGGTCGCCGGTCTTAGCGAAATCGATGGTATGCAGCTGTTCAACACAGCCGTATTGCTGGGGCCCGACGGGTTCATAGGCAAATACCGAAAAGCCCATTTATGGAACCTGGAAAAGCTTTGGTTCACCCCGGGGAATTCTGGCTTTCCAGTGTTTGAAACGCCGATCGGTCGTATAGGCCTGCTGATCTGCTGGGACATCTGGTTTCCGGAGGTACCGCGCATTTTGAGCCAGCAAGGCGCCGATATCATTTGCAGCTTGAACAATTGGGTATGGACACCCCCGCCGTTGTTCGATGAGGCAGGAAAGTGCATGGCGTCGTACCTGACGATGACCGCTGCACATGTGAACAACGTATTTATCGCGGCCGCGAGCCGCATTGGTGAAGAGCGGGATGCCCGTTATCTCGGATGCTCCTTGATTGCAGGGACAAATGGCTGGCCAATCGGCGCTGTGGCTTCGGCCAATCGCCAGGAGATCCTGTTCGCCGACATTGACATCACCAGCGCCCGCAGCGCGCCGATCTGGAACAGCCTCAATGATCTGCAACGGGACCGTCGCAATGATCTTTATGATCAGATGCTCGGGTATTCCCAGCACCCTGCCCTGCCTCGCTGAGAGGAGGGCAATCTATGGAAACGTTGTTTGCCAGGAAAACGCCAACCCGCTCACGAGCGGATATCACAGTTATTGTACTGGGACTCGTCGCTACCTTGCTCGCGGTATGGGTTGTATCCAGTCATCAAGGTTCATGGCCAGGATACAACGAGATGGTGACGGCCCTCCCCCAACCCGTAGCGTGGGTGCGGTGGGTAGTGGGGGATATAAGCGAAGTTGCCTTTTACAAGCATGAACTCGCGTCACTGGGCCTATTGAGTGGTGCCTATCTGGCATGGTGGGCAAACAAACGTGGCAAAGCCTGGCAGGGCTTTTCCATTTGCTATGGCACCGGATTGTGGCCTTGGGTGGTGAGCAGTTCGTTGATCGGGCTGTTGCTGAGCAACCTCCTGTGGGGTTGGAGCGTTACCGCCGAAACCTGGCAGCCTACGTTTGCGGCGTTTGTTTCATTGCCAGCAGCGATGGTGCTCATGTTTGGCAGCGGTTGGAAGGTCGCCCTCAATGGTGCAGTGCTGGGAGCTTTACTGGTTACTCCACTGTGCTTGTTGATCGTCAATCTGGTGTGTGTGCCACTGGGTTTACCAGCCGTGGTCGGTAATGTGCTGGGCATGGCTATCGGAAGCGTCATTGCATTTGCACTGTGTCGTCGGGTGCCCTCGCTGGTGCGTTCGGACTCTATCGCTCCAGACCGACCGATACCTGTTACCCCGCCCAGTTACGGAGTGTTCTGGAGCCTGCGCCGAGTGCTGGCGGACTTTTCCGAAGCACCCTTTTTTGGAAATGAGCTGGCCAGTCTCGGACTGTTGGCAGGCGTGTTGCTTGCCTATGCCCTCAACCCCATGAGCCCGGCTTATGGCTCCGGCCTGCTTTTGCACATGGTAGGAGCACAGGCACTGACGTCGGCTTTTGGCGTAGTGATCTGGCGCCATCAATGGATAAAACGGGGTTGGTATCCCACCTATGTACCGTTGGTATCTGTGGTACCGGCAGCAGTGTTGACCCACGGTGGCAGTTGGATGGTGGTGACTTCAAGTGCATTGCTGGGTGCACTGATCGCACCGCCGTTGGCCTGTGCAATTGCGGCGAGACTGCCTGCCCATTTTCATCCGTACATTGGCAATGTAGTTTCAATGGCGTTGAGTACGTTGATGATTGTGCCGATCGTAGGTTGGCTGGCAACTTGAAAGGTGTGGTTAGGCCCCCCCCTAACCACTTTTGAACACAACAATAATCGATCAACCCAATTGCACCCGACGCACCGTCAGTGCCATTCGCCCCACAAAGAAACTCAACGCCGCACGCGACAGCTGCTTGGGCGCCACTTCACGGGTTTTATACTCGGCCTGTTGCTTCAACTCCTCATCCTCGCGCAAAGGCACCAGGCCATCTGGTGCATTCGCACCCCACGCCGCGCAATTACCCTGCACTATCCTGACACCGGGCTGTCGTACTTTCATGCGTCTAAAACCCGGAGAAACCATGACCCAGGATGTCCTCGCCAAAGAAACCAACCGCCGCCAGCTGCAGCAGATTATCTCCGGGCTGTCCGACGGGATCATCCTGGCCGAAGTCGACCAGACCATTCTCTGGGCCAATGAAGCCGCGCTGGCCATGCACGGTGTGGAGGACGTCACGGCACTGGGTGCCAATACCCAGGAATACGCCAAACGCTTTAGCCTGCGCTATCGCAATAATCATCCCTTGCCCTTGGAGAATTACCCCCTCGCCCGCGTGGCGGCAGGCGATGAATTCAGTGATGTGGTAGTGGAGGTCATGCCCACCGCCGATGCAGAAAAAACCTGGGTGCACCGCCTGCGCAGCCTGGTCATCAGCGATTCCCATGGCACGCCTGAATTACTGGTGCTGATCCTCAGCGACGCCACCGAATGGGCCAGCGCCGAACAGCGCTTCGAGAAAACCTTCAACGCCAACCCGGCGCCGGCGGTGATCTGCCGCCTGAGCGACCTGCGCTATATCAAAGTGAACCAGGGCTTCCTGGAGATGACCGGCTACAACCGTGACCAGGTAATCGGCCGGTCCGTGTATGAACTGGACGTGCTGGAGCATGCCGAACGCAGGGAGCTGGCCATTCAGCGCCTGGGGGAAGGCGCGACCATCCCGCAGATGCAGGCCGAGCTGAAACTGCCCGGAGGCGGCAGCAAACTGGTGATCGTCGCCGGCCAGCCGCTGGACATGAACGAGGAAGACTGCATGCTGTTTTCCTTCACCGACCTGGAGCCACGCCGCAAGGCCGAGATTGCCCTGCGCCAGAGTGAAGAGCGCTTCGCCAAGTCGTTTCGCCTGACGCCGGTGCCCACCTTGGTGTGCAGCGCCGCCAACCGGCAGGTGGTGGATGTCAACGAAGCGTTCATGACCATTACCGGGTACACCAGCGAAGAGCTGATCGGTAAATCCATCGAAGACATCAACTTCATCGACAACCAGGAGGCGGCCGCGCAGTTGTTCGCCACCCTGGAGAAAGCCGGCAACCTCGATGGCCAGGACCTCAAGGTGCGCAAGAAAGGCAACGAGGTCATCGACTGCGTGGTCTCGGCAGACACGGTGATCATTGAGGATGTGCCCTGCTATCTGCTGGTGATGATGAACATCACCGAACGCAAGCGCTCGGAGCTGGAGTTGGTGGCGGCCATCGAGGAAGTGATGCAGGACGCGTCCTGGTTCAGCCAGACCCTGATCGAGAAACTGGCCAATGCCAAGAGCGTCAACAGCCCCAACCTGCCGAACGTGGCCTTCACCGACCTGACCGCCCGCGAGCGCGATGTACTCGGCCTGATCTGCGAGGGCCTGGCCGACAAGGAGATCGCCTCACGCCTGAAATTGGCGCCCAACACGGTGCGTAACCATGTGGCCACGGTGTACTCGAAACTGGGGGTGCATAGCCGTAGTGCAGCGATTGTCTGGGCCCGTGAACGCGGGCTGTTTGCCGGTGAATTGCGGGTTAAGAAAACCCGATAAAAGTGCAAATGCACTAGTGCGGCTAGTGCGAATTCGCCTTATCCCACGCAGTCCCAATCCCTAACCTTCAGGGTGTGAGTACAGGGCTTTCAACCTGTGCCGTCGTAAAACGACACCCTGAAGGAACCCACATGTTTACGCTCTCTCAACTGCGAAATTGCATCGAAGAAGGCCTCGCGCCGCTGACATGCGAGTTCACCCTGTGCCGGGATGCGTCGCTGACCCTCAAGGTCTACGACGCCGACACCGGCCGGGTGGACCTGGTGGTGACGGGGATCAGCACCAACCGGCTGCAGACCCCGCAAGACGTGGAAAAGATGGTGGAAGAACTGCGCTACGAACTGCAAAGCAACAACATGGGCAAGGTCACGCTGGAAGACGCGCCTTCAACGACGAACCAATGAAGTAGAACACCCCGCCCGCGACGATGAACGCCCCCAGCATGTAGAACATGTAATGGGCCGGCAGGCTGGCCAGCACCAGCCCGCACAACACCGGCCCCAACGCCGCCCCCAGGTTGGACAGGTTCTGCGCCCCGTAGTACATGCCCCGCAGGTGGTCCGGGGCGATCCGGTCGATAAACATGTATTCGGCCGGAAACACGATGATTTCCCCCACGGTAAATACCGCCATCGCCAGCACCCACCACAGCACGCTGGTGGACAGCGCAAAACCAATCAAGCCCAGCATGAACATGCCCAGGCCGGCGATCAGCCATTGGCTGAGGTAACGGTGGGAAATACGTCGACCAATCACGTACTGCAAGGCGATCACCAGCACGGCGTTGGTGGTGAGCACGGCGCTGATGACGGTGTAGGTGTATTCAGCACTGGTGGTGGTGACCAGGTACTGCGAGAGGTAAGCGGTGAACTGGCCGAACACCACGGCGCTGAGCACACCCCCAAGGGTGAAGCACACCAGGCGATGGTCACGCAGCAGCACGCGGCCGACGGCCAGGAACGGCACCGGCTTTTGCGTCACATCGATGGTCGCCAGGGTGCGATCGCCCCAGCGCCAGTACAGCAGGAAAAACCCCGCCCCCAACAACGCCGACAGGATGAACGGCAGGCTGATGTCCAGCTTGGCCACCATCGCCCCAAAGAACGGCCCCGCGGCATAGCCGATATTGGTCAGGGTGTACTTGATGGAAAAAACTTCGCTGCGTGCATCTTCCGGCAGCAAGCTGGCAAAACCGGCCTTTACCGCAATATCGATGACCGCGTAGGCCAGGTTGATCAGGATCAGGCAGCTGTAGAACGCCCAGATGTTCTGCGCCAGCACCGTACCGATAAACCCCAGCCCAAACAGCACGCTCAACCCCAGCAACAGCCGATAACTGTTGATGCGGTCGACCAGAAAACCGCCATATACGCTGAGCAGCGAGCCAAGGATCAACGAGCTGCCGATCACCAGCCCGACCTGGGTGATGTCGAGGGCAAATTGGCGGGTGAGGTAGATCACCAGGTAGGGAAAGGTAATCGCCTTGGCCAGCGTCAGCAGCAACGTGGCGGACAACAGCAGGTTCACGGCGCGGGGGTAGTTTCTTATTGTGGCAAGCATCCTGCTCTCTTTCTTTGAAGGTAACACGGTCTTGATGGCCGGTTACCTTACCGCAAGAGCCGAAAAAAAACGCGGGTCATTTCTTGACGGGCGTGATCTCCAGGATGGTGCCGTTGGTGGTTTTGAGCAGCACGAACCTGTCGCCCACACGGGCCCACTGGCTGTCGGCTTCAGGCTGCTTGAGACCGCGTTTCTTCCAGTCGCTGACCGCCGACTCCTTGCGCATCAGGATGTCCGGGGCACGGTCGCCTTCTTTCAAATCACGGGTATTGATGTTCGAAGGCTGCACGGTTTCCTGGGGGGTATCGCCGGCCTGCACGACAAAGCTGGCGGTGGACAGGCTGGCGGCGACCAGGACACAGGCAGCGAGGGTTTTGGACTTCATGGGTGCTCCTTCAATGAATGATGCGTACCCAGGTTCCGACCGCAGGCGCATGAAATCATTCAGCCTGTTGAACCTTGATCCCCTGTGATGAGCATAGGTATCTACACAACTTTTCAGACCCTGACAAATCTCCCTGTGGTGAGCGGACTTACGCGTGCCCCCATTGCCCTTATGAAATTAATCCTGTAATTTTTCATGAAATTATTAGATATAAATTTCATGAACCAGCAAGAAGAACTCGACGCCCTGGCGATCCTGATCCACGACCTGCGCAAGTACAAGAAGCTTACCCTCGCCCAACTCGCACAGAAGATCGAGCGTTCGGTGGGCTTCCTGTCCCAGGTGGAAAGGGGTTTGTCGCGTCCGACCGTGGCGGATCTCACCGCCATCAGCCATGCCCTCGATGTGCCCACCACCTATTTCTACAGCCTGTCCAAACCCAAGGCCGTGAGCTGGGTCACCCGCCCCAACGAACGTCGTACGGTGTACTACGCCAACGGCATCACCGACATCCTGGTGTCCCCCAGCATGAATGGCGCCTTCTCGATGCTCGACAGCCTGCTGGCACCCGGCGCCAACAGCGGTGAACAGACCATGAGCGACCGCGCCGAGCAGGCCGGATTTGTACTGGAAGGCGAATTGACGCTGTGGGTAGAGGGCGAGGCCGATTCGGTCACCCTCGGCCCCGGTGACAGCTTCCACCTGGCCAGTTTCGCCCACTGCCGCTACGCCAACCTCACCGACCTGCCCGCCCGCGTGCTGTGGGTTTACAACTAGGAGCAACACCCGTGAAAAGCCAAGCCTCCACGTTACTGGCCGAAGTACGGACCTTTCGCCAGAACCATCCCGACGTGCGCTATGTCGACCTGATCGCCCTGGACATCCCCGGGCATTTCTACGGCAAGCGCTACCCCATCGAGATGCTGGAAAAGGTCGCCGCCGGCAGCCCCTTGAAGCTGCCGCAGAACGCCGTGCTGCTGGGGGTTCAGGGCGGGCTGTTCAAGATCGGCGACTACTGCTTCCACGATGGCGACCCGGACGCCAACCGCCGCCTGGTACCGGGCACGCTCAAGCCGGTGAGCTGGGAGTCGCAGCCGCTGGGACAGATGTTGATCACCTCGGACGGCACCGAGGCGCCGATCGAATTCGAACCTCGCGAAGTCCTGGCCAAGGTGCTGGAGCGCCTGCACCACAAAGGCATTCACCCGGTGGTGGCCTTCGAACTGGAGTTCTACCTGTTCGACAAAAAACTCGACAACGGCCTGCCGCAATTCGCCCGCGACCCGCTCAGCGATGACTCCGACGACCAGCCCAACCTGCATATCGAACGGCTGTCGCGCTTCAGCGAGGTGCTGGACGACATGGCGCAGACCGCCAAGGACCAGGGCATCGACATCACAGTGATCACCGCCGAACTCGGCCCCGGCCAGTTCGAGATCAATTTCGGCCACCTCGACGACGGCCTGCGCGCCGCCGACTGGGCGGCCCTGTTCTGCCGCAGCACCCGCGGCGTGGCGCTCAAGCACGGCTACCGCGCCAGCTTCATGGCCAAGCCTTACCTGCAATTTCCCGGCAGCGGCATGCATGTGCATGTCAGCCTGTATGACGGCGCGGGTAACAACCTGCTCGCGGCGCACCAGCAGCAACCCCTGCGCCACGCCGTGGCCGGTTGCCTGGAATTGCTGCCCCACTGCATGCCGATCTTCTCGCCCAACCACAATGCCTTCCGCCGCCTGGGGGGTACGGTCAACGCGGCCACCCGCGCCTGCTGGGGGTTTGAAGACCGCGATGCGTGCGTGCGCATCCCCGAGTCAGACCCGCGCAACCTGAGGATCGAGCATCGCTTGGCCAGTGCCGACGCCAATCCGTATCTGGTGCTGGCGGCGATCCTGGTCGGCCTTGAACATGGTCTTGAAGCCAGGCAAGAACCTATCGCGCCACTGAACGAGGACCGCAGCAGCGGCACCGATTTCCCTGTGGAAATGCTCGATGCCGTGCGCGCCATGCAGCATCAGCCGGTAGTGCGCGATAAGCTGGGCGCCGAATTTGTCGACGTGTACTGCGAGAACAAACGCCAGGATCACCTGGCCTTTCAACAAGAGATCCATGCGCGGGAATACCGCTGGTTTCTCTAACGACGGAATAACCGATGACCGACCAAAGCGCCCCGGCCCTCAAGGACATCTTCAACCTCGAACGCCTGCAACACATCGCCAGCGAGATGACAGCGGTGTACCCGGCGTTCGACGCCAAGGGGTTTCTCCAGCACGCCAAGGCCGGGCTCGCCGAATTATCGGTAATGCAGCGTGTGGCGCGGGTCAGCGAAAGCCTGCACGCGGTGATCCCGCTGGACTATGCCCAGACCCTCAAGCTGCTCTACGCCCTGGCGCCGCGCCTGAACAGCGGGTTTGTCAGCCTGTGCCTGCCGCACTACGTGGCGAGCTACGGCCTGGCTGACTTCACGCGCTCCATGGCCGCGCTCAAATACTTCACCCCCTTCGGCTCGGCTGAGTTCGCCATAAGACCCTTCTTGCTCCACGACTTCGAACGCACCCTGGCGGTCATGCAAACCTGGTCGCTGGATGAAAACGATCACGTACGCCGCCTCGCCAGCGAAGGCTCGCGTCCGCGCTTGCCGTGGTCGTTTCGCCTGGCCAAGGTGCAGGCCAACCCCGAACTGTGTGCGCCGATCCTCGACAACCTCAAGGCCGACAGCAGCCTCTACGTACGCAAATCCGTGGCCAACCACCTCAACGACATCACCAAGGACCACCCGGATTGGGTGCTCAGCCTGATCGAAGGCTGGAACCTGGATAACCCGCACACCGCCTGGATCGCCCGCCATGCGCTGCGCAGCCTGATCAAGCAGGGCAACACCCGCGCGCTGACGATCATGGGCGCAGGCGCCAAGGCCGAGGTGAAGCTCCATCACCTGAGCGTGACGCCGGCGGTGATCACCCTGGGCGAGCGGATCACCCTGTCATTCAGCCTGGAATCCACCGCCGCCACGGCGCAAAAACTGGTGGTCGACTACGCCATCGATTACGTCAAAAGCGCCGGTCACAGCGCGGCCAAGGTGTTCAAGCTCAAGGCGTTTACGCTGGGCGCGGGTGAACGACAGAACCTCCGCCGCGAGCAGCATATTCGCGCGTTGACCACACGCAAGCACTATCCCGGCAGGCATGCGGTGCATGTGCTGGTAAATGGAGAGCGATTGGGCAGTGCCGAATTCGAATTGAGGGATTAACCCGATTCAACCAACACCGCAGATCACTATGGAAGGGTTTCATCCGTTGGATTCGCCCAGCAACAGTGGCTGCTCCCGCGCGCACAATTCCACCACGTAGTCCCACAGCACCCGCAACCGCACCGACTTGTGCAACTCCCGGCGCGAGCTGATCCAGTAGCTGCGCTGGATCCCCTCCCCCGGCAGCAACGGCACCAACTGCGGGTCGCCCGACGCCATAAAGCACGGCAACACCGCAATCCCCAATCCGGAGCGTGCGGCCTGGTGTTGGGCGATGACGCTGGTGCTGTGGAACACCACCTTGGGGTTACGGCAGAAACTGCTGAGGAACTTCAGCTCCTGGCTGAACAGCAGGTCGTCGACATAATCGATCCATGAATGGGCCGCGAGATCTTCGCGTTTTTCTATCGGAGGGGTGCGCGCCAGGTAGGCACGGCTGGCGTAGAGCGCCAGGCGGTAATCGGTGAGTTTGCGCGTGACCAGTTGATCGACGCTGGGGCGTTCGAGGTGGATGCTGATTTCCGCCTCGCGGTTGAGGATGCTGACGAAACGCGGCACGGCAAGCAGTTCCACTTCCAGGCCGGGATAACGTTCGAACAGCCCGCCCATGCGGCCGGCAAGGAACATCACCCCCAACCCTTCGGCCACCCCGAGGCGGATCTTGCCCAGGGGCGCAGCGGCGTGGGTCAATTCGTCCTCGGCCAGCAGCGCGACGTTTTCCATGGCCTCGGCGTGTTTGAGCAGGGCTTCGCCGGCGGGGGTCAGTTCGTAGCCCTGGGCGTGCTGCACGAACAGCGCGGTGCCGAGGCTCTTCTCGATGGCTTCGATATGCCGGGCCACCGTGGCGTGCGTGGTTTTCAGGCGCTGCGCGGCGGTGAGCAGGCGGCCGCTGCGCTGCAACTCCAGAAAATACCGCAGGTCATTCCAGTCGAACATGTCGCCTCCATTGCATGGCCCGGATAGCGCTGTTTAAAAACGCACAGCAGCTGGGTAAAAACTAACATTTTTAAGACGAAAACTAACAACTAGGATGGAGCCAATAAGAAAAACAAGCGAGACCTCAGATGCCCATTGCAGCTGCTGAATACGATTATGTGGTAGTAGGCGCCGGCCCCGCAGGCTGCCTGCTCGCCAATCGACTGTCCGCCAACCCCGCCCACCGCGTGCTGCTGCTTGAAGCCGGTGGCCGCGACAACTACCCCTGGATCCATATCCCCGTCGGCTACCTGTTCTGCATCGGCAACCCGCGCACCGACTGGTGCTTCAAGACCGAAGCCCAGGAAGGCCTGCAAGGCCGTGCGCTGAGCTACCCTCGGGGCAAGGTGCTCGGCGGCTGCTCGTCCATCAATGGCATGATCTACATGCGCGGCCAGGCCCAGGACTACGATGGCTGGGCGGCGGCAGGCAACGATGGCTGGGCCTGGAAAGACGTGCTGCCGCTGTTCAAGCAGAGCGAAAACCACTTTGCCGGCAGCTCGGAATTCCACAGCGATGGCGGCGAATGGCGGGTTGAGCAGCAACGGCTGTCCTGGCCGATCCTCGATGCGTTTCGTGAGGCGGCAGCGCAAAGCGGCATCTCCAGTATCAGCGACTTCAATCAAGGCGATAACGAAGGCTGCGGCTACTTCCAGGTCAACCAGAAGGCCGGGGTGCGCTGGAACGCGGCCAAGGCGTTTCTCAAGCCGATTCGCCAGCGTCCCAATCTCACCGTGCTGACCGAGGTCGAGGTAGACCGCGTGGTCCTGGAAAACGGCCGCGCCTCGGCCGTGATCGGGCGTCAAAACGGCCAGCCAGTGAGCTGGAAGGCGCGCAAGGAAATCGTACTGTGCGCCGGCTCCGTGGGCTCGCCGGGCATCCTGCAACGCTCGGGCATCGGCCCGTCCAGCGTGCTCAAGCCGTTGGGCATCGATGTGCTGCATGAACTGCCAGGGGTCGGCGGCAACTTGCAGGATCATCTGCAATTGCGGCTGATCTACAAGCTGGAAAACGCCCGCACCCTGAACCAGATCGCCGGTACCGTATGGGGCAAGATGGGCATGGGCCTGCGCTACCTGTACGACCGCAGCGGACCGCTGTCGATGGCGCCCAGCCAGCTCGGCGCGTTTGCCCGCTCGGGCCTGGAACAGACCTCGGCCAACCTCGAATACCACGTGCAGCCGCTGTCCCTGGAGCGCTTTGGCGAACCGCTGCATGGGTTCCCGGCGTTTACCGCCTCGGTCTGCGACCTGCGCCCGCAAAGCCGTGGCCGCATCGATATCCGCTCGGCCAACCCGGCGGATGCGCCGCTGATCCGGCCCAACTACCTCAGCCACCCGGAGGACCTGCGGGTGGCCGCCGACGCGATTCGCCTGACCCGACGCATCGTCGCCGCACCGGCCCTGAGCCAGTTCAAGCCGGTGGAATACCTGCCGGGTGATTCGCTGCAAACCGAAGAACAACTGCACGAAGCCGCCGCGCGTATCGGCACGACGATCTTCCATCCGGTCGGCACCTGTCGCATGGGCAGCGATAAAGACGCGGTGGTCGACGCCCAGTTGCGCGTGCATGGCGTGCCCGGCCTGCGTATCGCCGATGCCTCGGTCATGCCGCGCATTACCTCCGGCAATACCTGTTCACCGACGCTGATGATCGCGGAAAAAGCCGCGCAGCTGATCCTTTCGCCGAACACAAGGAGTCTCGCCCCGGAGAAAGAACTGGTTCATGCAATCTGAATAGCGGCGCCAAACCTGGCGCCGACAGTGGAACAACAATAAATAATCACTGTGAGGGCTTCCCGATGTCAGAACATGCTCAAACCCTGGGCTCGGCCACCAACGCGAGCACCGGTAACGAATCAAGAAAAGTCATCTTCGCCTCGTCCCTGGGGACGGTGTTCGAGTGGTATGACTTTTTCCTCTACGGCGCCCTGGCGGCGGTAATCAGCAAGCAGTTCTTTGCCGGGGTCAACGACACCACGGCGTTTATCTTTGCCTTGATGGCCTTCGCGGCCGGCTTTGTGGTGCGCCCGTTCGGCGCGCTGGTGTTCGGCCGCCTGGGCGACATGATCGGGCGCAAGTACACGTTCCTGGTGACCATCATCCTGATGGGCGTGGCGACCTTCTGCGTCGGCCTGCTGCCAACCTACGCCAGCATCGGCATCGCGGCGCCGATCATCCTGATCGTGCTGCGCATGCTGCAAGGCCTGGCATTGGGCGGCGAGTACGGCGGTGCGGCCACCTATGTGGCCGAGCATGCGCCGGCCGGCAAACGCGGCCTCAACACCAGCTGGATTCAATCCACCGCGACCCTCGGTTTGCTGCTGTCGTTGCTGGTGGTGCTGGCATGCCGGTACTTCACCGGCGATCAGTTCGAAGTCTGGGGCTGGCGTATACCGTTCCTGTTCTCCATCGTGCTGCTGGGCATCTCGACGTGGATCCGCATGAGCCTGCATGAATCGCCGGCGTTCCTGAAGATGAAAGAGGAAGGCAAGGCCAGCAAGGCGCCCATCCGTGAATCCTTCGGCAAGTGGGAAAACCTCAAGGTCGTGTTGATCGCCTTGTTCAGCATCAACGGCGGCCAGGCGGTGACCTTCTACGCGGCGCAGTTTTACGTGTTGTTCTTCCTCACGCAGTTCCTGCGGATGGACCCTGCCCTGGCCAACATGCTGCTGATTATCAGCGTGGTGATCGGCGCGCCGTTCTTTATCTTCTTTGGCTGGCTGTCCGACAAGGTGGGTCGCAAGCCGGTGCTGATGCTTGGCTTGCTGCTGGCCACTGCGCTGTACTTCCCGATCTTCAAAGGCCTGGCACACTACACCAACCCGGCGATGGACCAGGCCAGCCGCCAGGCACCGATCACCGTGCTGGCCGACCCGGCCACCTGTACTTTCCAGTTCGATCCGGTAGGCAAGGCAAAATTTGACAGCCCGTGCGACAAGGTCAAGACCTTCCTGGTCAAGCAAGGCCTGCCTTACAGCAGTGCCGCCGCCCCGGCCGGCAGCCCGGTGCAGGTCAGCGTGGGTGAAGTGCGCATCGACGGCTTCGACGAGGCAGCGCTGCGCGGTGCAGTGGCCCTGGCCGGCTACCCGACTTCTGCGGATGTGGCCCAGGTCAACAAGGTCATGGTGGTGGTGCTGATCGTGGTGCTGATCCTGATCGCCGCCATGTGCTACGGCCCGCTGGCGGCGCTGATGGTGGAACTGTTTCCAACGCGTATCCGCTACACCTCGATGTCCCTGCCCTACCACATCGGTAACGGCTGGTTTGGCGGGTTCCTGCCGACCGTGTCGTTTGCGCTGGTGGTGTACACCGGGGATATCTTCTATGGCTTGTGGTACCCGGTGGTGGTGACGGGGGTGAGCCTGATTGTCGGATTGTTTTGCCTTAAAGAAACGCGGCATGTGGATCTCGACAACAATTAAACCGATCGCCTGAACACAGGAGATCCCTTGTGGGAGGGGGCTTGCTCCCGATAGCGGTGGTTCAGTCACAGTTGCGTTGACTGATATGGCGCTATCGGGAGCAAGCCCCCTCCCACATTTATTTCCGCAACGCTTACACGAATTGCTGTACATCCATACAGATAATAGTTGCTCAAATTCCTCTGACTGAGCATCCTGCAAAGCATCAACCCGATCTGATGTGATGACCATGCGGCTGTACCTCTGTGAAAAACCCTCCCAGGCCAAGGACATTGCGGCCGTGCTCGGCGCCGGTCGCCGTGGCGACGGTTGCTGGTTGGGCAATGGGGTCACCGTCACCTGGTGCATCGGCCACCTGCTGGAAACCGCCCCACCCGACGCCTACGACGCCAAATACAAACGCTGGGTGCTGGCCGACCTGCCGATCGTCCCGGAAAAATGGAAGATGCTGGTCAAGCCCAAGACCGCCAGCCAGTTCAAGGCCGTCAAGCGCCTGTTGGGGGAAGCCCAGGAACTGGTGATCGCCACCGACGCCGACCGTGAAGGCGAGATGATCGCCCGCGAACTGGTCGAGCATTGCCGCTATCGCGGGCCGATCCAGCGGCTGTGGCTGTCGGCGCTGGACGATGCCTCCATCCGCAAGGCCCTGGCGGCGCTCAAGCCCGGCGCCGAAACCTTCAGCCTGTACCACTCGGCCCTGGGCCGCTCCCGCGCCGACTGGCTGATCGGCATGAACATGAGTCGCCTGTTTACCCTGCTGGGGCGTCAATCCGGCTATCAGGGCGTGCTGCCGGTGGGCCGGGTGCAAACACCGACCTTGCGCCTGGTGGTGGACCGCGACCGCAGCATCGCCGACTTCGTGCCCGTGGCGTACTGGGCCATCGATGTGGACCTGCGCCACCAATCCATGACGTTTACCGCACAATGGCGCGCGACTGAAGATGCCTGTGACGACCAGGGCCGCTGCCTTAACCCGCAGCTGGCCCGGGACGCTGCCGACGCCATGACCAACGCCGCCGGCGCACGCCTGATCAAGCTGCGCACCGAACGCATGCGCGAGGTGGCGCCCCTGCCCTTCGACCTCGGCACCCTGCAGGAGATCTGCTCGAAGAAACTCGGCCTCGGCGCCCAGGAAACCCTGGATATCGCCCAATCCCTCTACGAAACCCACAAGGTCATCACCTACCCCCGCAGTGACTGTGGTTACCTGCCATTGAGCCAGCACAGCGAGGCGCCGAAGATTCTCGCCGCATTGGGCCGTGGGGATGCGGCAGTCCATGAGCTGATGCCGCATATCGATCCCCAACGCCGCTCACGGGCCTGGAACGATGCCAAGGTCAGCGCGCACCACGGCATCATTCCCACCGGCGCCGGCAAGGACGTCGGCCAACTCAACGGCAAGCACCGTGCGGTCTACACCTTGATTCGCGCGCGTTACCTGGCGCAGTTCCTGCCCAACCATGAATACGATCGCACCCAGGCGGATTTCGACTGTGCGGGCCAGGCGTTGCGTGCGGTGGGCAAAGTGGTGATCGAGCCGGGCTGGAAACGTGCCTTGCCCGAAGCCCTGGCACCGGCGAAGGGCCGAGAAGCACCGGCGCCCCAGGCCTTGCCGACACTGGTGCAGGGCCAGGATTACGCCGTGGTCAAGGTCAACCTCAAGGACCTGTGGACCCAGCCACCCAAGCCCTTCACCGAGGGCGACCTGATCAAGGCGATGAAAAACGTCGCCAAGCTGGTGGAAGACCCGCTGCTCAAGCAAAAGCTCAAGGACACCACCGGCATCGGCACCGAAGCCACCCGTGCGGGGATTATCCAGGGGTTGCTCGACCGCGGTTACCTGGTGAAGAACGGCAAGGCGCTGTCGGCCACCCCGGCAGCCTTCAGCCTGATCGACGCGGTGCCCCGCGCCATTGCCGACCCCGGCACCACCGCGATCTGGGAGCAAGCGCTGGACATGGTGCAAAGCGGTGAGATGAGCCTGGAAGAATTCGTCGCCAAGCAGGCGGCGTGGATGAGCAAGCAAGTGGCCCGTTGCAACGGCATGCGCATGACCATCAGCGGGCCGGCCAGCCCGCCGGGCCGAGGTGCTGCGCCGTGGAAAAAGAAGCGCAAGTCGGCCCCTCGCAAGACCGCCACTGGCCCAGAGCGCGCCAGGAAACCGAAAAAAACCGGGTGAAAGGCGAAAAAAACCGGCGAATGACGTTTTTCGACGGGTTTAACGCCGCATTGGACCTTGCCCCGGCGAGTGCCGTCTAGGATTCTGTAGGGGATAACAACAACACCGGAGTGGCCGCCATGAAAACCGTCGCACAATTGCTCAAAGCCAAGGACCAGAAAAACCAGGACGTCCACACCATCCAATGGGACCACACTGTGTTTGAGGCGCTGGTGCGGATGTCGGAGAAAAACGTCGGCGCCTTGCCGGTGGTCAAGGAAGGCACGGTGGTGGGGATCATCAGCGAACGCGATTACGCACGCAAAATAATGCTCAAGGGCCTATCGTCGGTCACTACAAAGGTCCATGAGGTCATGAGCTCGCCGGTGATCACCGTCGATACTCATAAAAGTGTCGAAGCGTGCATGAACATCATGACCGACAGTCACCTGCGCCACCTGCCGGTGGTCGAAGACGGCAAACTGCTGGGCCTGCTCTCCATCGGTGACCTGGTCAAGGAAGCCATCGCCGAACAGGCAGACCTGATCAAGCAGTTGGAGCAGTACATCCGCGGCGAATAGGGGACCCCATGCTCGACACCCTGGAACATCAACAGGACCACCTCGACACCCTGCACCGCGCCATGGCCGAACGGCGCTTCCTGGTATTGACCGGTGCGGGCATCAGCACGTCGTCGGGAATCCCCGACTACCGCGACAGCGAAGGCGTGCGCCGGGGCAAGGCGCCAATGATGTACCAGGAGTTCCTCGCCACTGCCCAGGCGCGGCGGCGCTATTGGGCACGGGCGATGCTGGGGTGGCCGAGGGTACGTATCGCCCAGCCGAACAACGCTCACCGGGCGCTGGCGACCTTGCAACAACGCCAGCACATCAGCGGCCTGATCACGCAAAACGTCGACACCTTGCATGACCAGGCCGGCAGCCATGACGTGATTGAATTGCACGGCAGCCTGCACCGGGTGCTGTGCCTGGATTGCCAGTTGCACAGCACCCGCGACCTGATCCAGCGCCAGATGGAAATCGATAACCCGTACCTGGCGCAAGTCCATGCGGTACAGGCGCCTGATGGTGACACCTTGCTCGACCCCGCGTTTGAAGAGCGCTTCCAGGTCCCCCGCTGCCCCCATTGCCAGGGTGAGCGACTGAAACCGGACGTGGTGTTTTTTGGCGAGAACGTCGCACCGGCGACGGCGGCCAGGGCGATGGCGGCGGTAGCGCATGCCGAGGGGCTGCTGGTGGTAGGTTCATCGCTGATGGCTTACTCCGCATTTCGCCTGTGCAAGGCAATGGTCGAACAGGGCAAGCCGGTGATCGCCATCAACCTGGGCAAGACCCGGGGTGATGAGTTGTTGCAGGTAAAGATCGAAACCTCGTGCGAACAGCTTCTGCCCTTGTTGGCAGACCGCCTGCAGTCAACCCCTCCTCAGCCATAGCGACCGTCCAGCGCAAAAAATGACGCTCGAGTCACGCATTTGCCGTATCTCCCCATAGCCACGACGAATTATGTAGTGATCAAAAATAATCACTACATAAGCGTTGACGTAACCTTTTTGTCCTTGCATGATCTAGACGTCTCCCGGATCGGGAGCGTTGGTAACAAGCGTTTTGAACAAGCTCGTCTGACCGCCGAGCTGTTTTTTCCGGATGTGCACTGCCCACAAGGCAGATTGATGAAGCTGACCGACCCGAAATGATCGGTACAAGGCGCTCAAATGCGGCTTGTCTTCGTTATGAAACCATTGCGTAGCAGTTCATCAGCAAGACTACATGCATCAGGTTCAAGACCCTGCCCGTATTCGGCAGACCGTCACTGACGCCCGGTTTTCCAAGCCGGAGACAACTAAGCAGTTTTAACGGAATCAACTGATAGATCGCCAACTGGTCAAGGGGCTTACACATGAATCTGAACAACCAACCAACTATCGATGAATTGGCTGAGATGTTCGCAGCGCAGAAAGACACACTCGACGACCATATCCTGTGGATTGGCAAATCGGGCGAAGTGCAAATCGACTGCCTGGCGCCCCACACTGAAGAAGCCGAGTTCGACCGCAATAACCGTGAACTGGCGGCGCGCCTGAAGATGTACCGCCGTGGCCAGGGTTATGTCGGCAAGAAGGCCGCGGCCGATCGCAACTTTATCGAGCAAGTATTCCACACACTTAATACCGAATGGCAGAACCTCAAAGGCCAATCGCACGTTAAAGTGATTGATAGATACTGCTGATAACAGTGCACCTTTAAATTTAAGCCCGCTGGTCTATTCGAGCGGGCTTTTTAATACCTGTTTTATAACACCGCCGGAAACCTGCCCTTCCCCGCCTCATCCCGAAAAATATCAAACAACACCTGCGCCGCCGCTGACAGTTCATGCCCAGGCTTGGTCAGCACACCAATCGGCCGCTCGATCACCGGATCGGTCAAGGTGATGCAATGCGCCCCCGCCTCCTGCATCTGCTGCGCACACAAGGCCGGTACGGCGCTGACACCCAGGCCGCTGGCGACCATCTTGCCCACGGTTGCCAATTGATGGCTCTCCAAGGCCACCGGCAGCTTCATCTTCAAGGCCCCCAGGTGCTCCTCCAGCATCACCCGCACCGTGGAAGGCCGCTGCAACGTAATGAACGGGTGCTCCAGCAAGGTTTTCCAGTCGACCTCGGCACACTGTGCCAGCAGTGAATCACCGGGCACCACCGCAATGAAGCGGTCCAGGTACAACGGTGTAAAGGCCAGCGACGAGCCTTCCGAGGGTTCAAACGCCACGCCCAGTTCCACATGGCGGTCGCGAACCATCTCCAGCACTTGCTCGTTGATCAAGTCATGCACCGTCACGTTCACCTGGGGGTAACGTGCGCGGAATATCTTCAGGATCGGCGGCAGCAGGTTGCCGGCAAACGACGGCATCGCCGCCACGGTCACCCGCCCGCGTTGCAGGGTGAACAGCTGACGCAGCTCGTCCTCGGCATTGTCCCAATCGGCCATCAGCCGACGGGCCAGGGGCAGCAGGGATTCGCCCTCGGGCGTGAGCGCCACGTTGCGCGTATTGCGGCTGAACAAGCGCCCGCCCAGCCCTTCCTCCAAGCCTTTGATGGTCAGGCTCAACGCCGATTGAGAGAGGTGCAGGCGCTCGCAGGCGGCGGCAAAACTCAGGCTTTGGGCCACGGCCAGAAAGGCACGCATCTGTTTAACGGTCATGGCGCTACTCCGGGCGGCGGGTTGACTATGCTGTTTTCTAAATCAATCAACCTTAAAAAACAACTTAACAAATCAATCCGTCGGCGCAACACTCGATTCATTGGCTGGCCCACAAACAATAAAAGAGGTGCATATGGCAGGTTTCGATAAACGCGTGGCGTCCTACGAGGAAGCACTGGCAGGCCTGGAAGACGGCATGACCGTGCTCTCCGGTGGTTTCGGCCTGTGCGGCATTCCGGAAAACCTCATCAATGAGATCAAGCGCAAAGGCACCCGTGACCTCACCGTGGTTTCCAATAACTGCGGCGTCGACGGCTTTGGCCTGGGTGTGCTGCTGGAAGAAAAGCAGATCAGCAAGGTGATCGCTTCCTACGTCGGTGAAAACGCCCTGTTCGAGAAGCAGTTGCTCAGCGGCGAAATCGAAGTGGTCCTCACCCCCCAAGGCACCCTGGCGGAAAAAATGCGCGCAGGCGGCGCCGGTATCCCCGCCTTCTTCACCGCCACCGGCGTCGGTACTCCGGTGGCCGAAGGCAAGGAAACCCGCGAATTCAACGGTCGCCCGTACCTGATGGAAGAATCCATCACCGGCGACTTCGCCATCGTCAAAGGTTGGAAAGCCGACCACTTCGGCAACGTCATCTATCGCCACACCGCCCAGAACTTCAACCCGCTGGCCGCCACCGCCGGCAGGATCACCGTGGTCGAGGTCGAGGAAATCGTCGAACCGGGCGAGCTGGACCCGGCGCAGATCCACACCCCTGGCATCTACGTCGACCGGATCATCTGCGGCACGTTCGAGAAGCGCATCGAACAGCGCACCGTGCGCAAATAATCCGCCTCCAGCCCGAACAATAAGGACTCATAAAATGGCTCTTACCCGCGAACAAATGGCTCAACGCGTCGCCCGCGAAATGCAGGACGGTTTCTACGTCAACCTGGGCATCGGCATTCCGACCCTGGTGGCCAACTACATCCCCGAAGGCATGGAAGTCATGCTGCAGTCGGAAAACGGCCTGCTCGGCATGGGTCCGTTTCCTACCGAAGACACCATCGATGCCGACATGATCAACGCCGGCAAACAGACTGTGACGGCGCGCATCGGCGCCTCGATCTTCTCCTCCGCCGAATCCTTCGCGATGATTCGCGGCGGCCACGTCGACCTCACCGTGCTCGGCGCCTTTGAAGTGGACGTACACGGCAACATCGCCTCGTGGATGATCCCCGGCAAACTGGTCAAGGGCATGGGCGGCGCCATGGACCTGGTGGCCGGTGCGGAAAACATCATCGTGATCATGACCCACGCCTCCAAGGACGGTGAGTCCAAGTTGCTCAGCCAATGCAGCCTGCCGCTGACCGGCGCCAACTGCATCAAGCGCGTACTGACGGACCTGGCGTACCTGGAAATCGAAAATGGCGCTTTTGTCCTCAAGGAACGCGCACCTGGCGTCAGCGTTGAAGAGATTGTGAGCAAGACCGCCGGTAAACTGATCGTCCCGGACCACGTTCCAGAAATGCACTTCCAGTGAGGACAGATTCCATGCAAGACGTCGTGATTGTTGCTGCCACCCGCACCGCCGTGGGCAGCTTTCAAGGTTCGCTGGCAAGCATTCCGGCACCGGAACTGGGCGCCGCCGTGATCCGTCGCCTGCTGGAGCAGACCGGCCTGGACCCGGCTCAAGTCGATGAAGTCATTCTCGGCCAGGTACTCACCGCGGGTTCCGGCCAGAACCCCGCGCGCCAGGCCTCGATCCTCGCCGGCCTGCCCCACGCCGTGCCGAGCCTGACCCTGAACAAAGTCTGCGGCTCGGGCCTGAAAGCCCTGCACCTGGGCGCCCAGGCCATCCGCTGCGGTGACGCCGAGGTCATCATCGCCGGCGGCATGGAGAACATGAGCCTGGCACCCTACGTACTGCCTGCTGCGCGCACGGGCTTGCGCATGGGCCACGCCAAGATGATCGACAGCATGATCACCGACGGCCTGTGGGATGCGTTCAACGACTATCACATGGGCATCACCGCCGAGAACCTCGTGGACAAATACGGCATCAGCCGTGAAGCCCAGGATGCTTTCGCCGCCGCCTCCCAGCAGAAAGCCACCGCCGCCATCGAGGCCGGGCGTTTTGTCGACGAAATCACACCTATCCTGATTCCCCAGCGCAAGGGCGACCCGATTGCCTTCGCCGTCGATGAGCAACCTCGCGCCGGCACCACCGCCGAATCCCTGGCCAAGCTCAAGCCGGCGTTCAAGAAAGACGGCAGCGTCACCGCCGGTAATGCTTCCAGCCTGAATGACGGCGCCGCTGCGGTGCTGCTGATGAGTGCCGACAAGGCCAAGGCCCTCGGCTTGCCGGTATTGGCCCGTATCGCCAGTTACGCCAACGCGGGCGTCGACCCGGCGATCATGGGCATCGGCCCGGTCTCGGCCACCCGCCGCTGCCTGGACAAAGCCGGTTGGAGCCTGGGCGACCTGGACCTGATCGAAGCCAACGAAGCCTTTGCCGCGCAATCCCTGGCGGTAGGCAAAGAGCTGGAGTGGGATGCGGACAAGGTCAACGTCAACGGCGGCGCCATCGCCATCGGCCACCCCATCGGCGCGTCAGGCTGCCGCGTGCTGGTCACCCTGCTGCATGAAATGATCAGGCGCGATGCCAGGAAAGGCCTGGCGACCCTGTGCATCGGTGGCGGCCAAGGCGTAGCCCTGGCCCTCGAGCGCAGCTGATAAACGAGCAACACGGAAAAGGCCCGGCTCCACGAAAAGCCAGGCCTTTTCTTTATGCGGTTTCCCTGAACAAACACAGTCCAAATGTGTGGGGGCTTGCCCCCGATGAGCATAGGTATCTACACAACTTTGTCTAAACGCTGCCTCCCCCGGCAGAAAGCGCTGTTGTGGCGAGCGGGCTTGTCCCGCGTTGGGCTGCGAAGCAGCCCCAAAACCAGCCTCTACAGAGTGTCTGATACACCGCGTTCTTCTTTAGGCGCACGGTAATCCACTCCGCGACCACCATCAGCCTTGCAAATCCTGCACGATACTTTGCGTTAATTCGCCGGACCCGCTTTAATCGCCGCCAATGTCCCCCGCACACCTCAAGGAACTGCAATGCGCCATCCGGACGGCACCCCTCAATCGCTTCGCGCGCCCCTGTTGATCCTGCTGGCCGGCCTGGCCCTGGTCGGCTGTTCACCCAAGGACCACTCCCGCGCCACGGTGATCAATGGCGAACAAGGCCGGGCCGGTGCGCAACTGGCCTATGAGCACGAACTGACCCTGGCCCTGCCCGGCGCCCTGCTCGCGCCGCGCATGCAGGCCACCCGCGAGGCCTGTGAGTCGGCGCGGTTTGGCGCGTGCAATATCCTTGGCATCACCGAAGACAGCAACGGCGGCGAGATCATCCTGCGGATCGCGCCCACCGGGGTCGAACCGATGGTCGCCATGGCCGCTGAAGGCGGCAAACTCGGCCAGCGCATCACCACCGCCGAAGACCTGGCCGACGCGGTCGCCGATGTACGTCGCCGCCAGGATCGCCTGCAAGCCCAGCAACAGCGCCTCGATGAACTGGCCAAGCGCAAGGATATCAGCGTCAGCGACCTGATTGCCTTGAGCAAGGAGCAGGCAGGCATTGAAAACGAACTGCAGGAACTCGCCCAGGTCGCCGCCGGCCAGCAGCGTCGCCTGGATACCAACCGCGTCACCCTCAACTTCCGCTCTGCCGACGGCGCCAACCAACCGTCACGCTTCAGCCGGATGTTCAGCAACCTGGGGACCAACCTGGTGGACGGCACCGCAGACGCCCTGGAACGCGCCAGCTATGTGCTGCCGTTCGTGATCCTGGCGTTTCCGGTGGTGTGGTTGTGGGTGTGGCTGTGGCGCACATTTGTCCGGCGCCGCAGTTGATCAGCGCTTCATGCAGCGCTGGTACCGCTCATCCACGCGCTTAGCAAACCACGCCGTGGTCAGGTTGCGGGTGATCTTCGGGCTTTTGAGCACGATGCCCGGCAGGATCGCACGGGGCATCGGCTTGCCGGCAGCCTGGTCGGCCAGGGCAAACACGCGTTTGTAGAGGGTGGTGTCTTCAAAATCCAGCTGTTCGCCCTGTTCCAGCTGGCTGCGAATACTGGGATTGCGCATGTCCAGCTTCGCGCCCAATGAGCGCACCGCCAGTTCGGTGGTGCCGGGCAGCAATGAGCCGTAGCGAATCAAATCCCCGTCCAGCGCCAACTCAGTGCCCGACGCGCGGCTGACCGCCGCCTGGAACGCCGCATTACGGCTGGCGTACCACCCCGCATTGAAGTCGGCAAAGCGATACAACGGCTGGTCATAGCTCACCGGATAGCCGAGCAAATGGGCGATACCGAAGTACATGCCGCCGCGCCGGGTGAAGACTTCCCGACGAATCGTGCCATCCACCGTGTAAGGATAACCCCGCGCCTGTTTCTGGGCGAAGTCGATACTGACCTGCATGGGACCGGCGGTGTGCACCGGATTGAAACCGCCAAACAGGGTGTTGCCCAGGGGCACCACGCTGATGAAGTCATCGAAGATGCCACTCAGGTCCTTCTCCGTGCGCGCGGCACTCAAACGGTCGGCATAGGACTTGCCGGTGGGCGAGCGCAGCTGCAGGGCGCTGCGCACCACAAAAGCGGGCACATGCACCTTGGCGGCACGGCGCAGGATTTCATCCTGGGCGATCTTGCCCATGTTGGGCACGGGCGGGTCGACCTGATAGGTGGATTCCTGCTCGGTCACCGCCAATACGGCACAGATATTCTCGGTACTGGGGTAGATCTTTTGAGTGTCAAAGGCGGTGTAGATGTCCTGGGCCCAGCCGTTGCGGTCTGGAACCTTCGCCGGGAGCAAACGCACGATCTCGGCCTTCACCTCGGCTTCGCTGCGCGCTGGTTGCTGCGGACCGCGTGACGTGGAACAGCCGGCCAGCACCACCAATGAGGTGAGGCAGAGGATCAGGCAGCGTGGGGACATGGGGCTTCCTTGAGGACGATGGGCCAGGCGTTGCGGATATGGACCGGTAAGTCTAACGCGGGTTCGCCAACTCACCTTCTCGCCAGCCAGGGTTGAACCTGGCGTTCGCGCAGCGCTGAAGGCTTTTTGATACGTCGCCAAAAAGGGACGATAGCCGCTGAAAGCTCCCACGTAACGGCAAGATAAGCTCTACAGCCCCTGCCTGAAAACCGCTGCAAAGTCCCTCGCCTGAATACACAGTGCGAGGGATTGCAGATGGTTGTTTTCGTTAAAGCCCTGGTTGAAGGGGCGGCCTCTTGAACCCGGCCATTGGCAGGCTGGCCCTGACCCCGATGGATGTGAAGACGGTCGACGTTGAAAGCGTCTTCCGTGACTTTCGCGAATGCCTGAATACGTTCGATGACTGGGCGCAAAGCTTCTGGCGCTTCTCGGCGCTGGAGGTCGAGCAGGTCTTCAAGGTCGGCGATGAGGTGGCGCTGGTTGCGCCGATCAATCGCTCAATCATCCCCAGCAGCACCGTCGCCACGTGCCCGGCCAATGGCACCCTGACGCTGGTGCATATGTTCCAAAGCACGCGCTTCGTGCCCATCGGCGACACGCCGGTGATGCTGCAGCGCGTCGATCCCAATGGCGGCCCGTTGGGCGAGCCGATCCACAAGACCATCGGCCCCAGCGGCCTTCTCGAAATCACCGAGTGTGATCGCAACCAGCCGTACCGAATCAGTTTCTACCCCAACGTTTCCAGGGATCACGTCAAGGCGCTGTATGGGTCTTATCAGTCGGTGATCGCGGGGTTGGAGGCGCGCCTGCGTGAAGAGTGGGCCCGCACTTTCCAGGATGAGTGGAAAGACTATGCCGAAGCCAAGCCCCTCGATCGGCGCCGAATGCTGGAAGCAGCGTTTTTCAGCGGCCTTGGAAAAGCCCTCTTCAATGTGTGGGACAACGTTACGCAGTTGTCTGACCTGCTGGCGGACCTCAAGCCCAACAGCGAAAAGCTGTTGGCCTACCTCTCCCAGGCCGAACTCGATGAACTGCTGAAGCTCGGCAACGACACGATTGCCAACGGTTTGCTGGTGCTCAGCGATGAGCCGCTGTTGTTTATCTACCTGTCGGCGATGGTCAGTTGGATGCGCCTGCTGCCACCGCCGCAGATGAATGAACTGTGGGGTGAGATCACTGGCGAGGTCCTGATCAATCTGCTGTTGATTCGTGTATTGGGGGCGATGGGGGTGGCGGCGCGGATGGGGGCTCAAGTGCTGAGCGCTATCAAATCCAAACGCGCGCGGGAGTTGTTGGAGTTGCTGGCCAGGCAGCTTGTAGAGCCGGGGTTGGAGCCGCATGTCGAAGCGGTGAAGCCTTTGCTGCTCGGTGGCCCCGCGACAGCGATCAAGACTGTGCCGGTTGCGCCGTTGAAGGTTGGGGAGCATGTGGTTTCGAACCCGGTGTCGGCAGCTCGCAGGAAGACTCAGCAGACGGTGTTGGTCAGGCAGGAGCTTGTCGATGATGTGCCGGTTTCAGGGAGGAACCCGAACGGGGATGCGGCGGCGGCTTCGGATAAGACCGTCACCAACGGCTGCCCGGTGTCGATGGTTACCGGGGAGGAGTTGCTCACCCTCACCGATGGCACGTTGGATGGGATTTTGCCGTTCGAGTGGACACGGCTATATCGCACCAGTGCGGTGGAAGTGGATGGCGGGCTGGGATTTGGCTGGAGTCATTCGCTGGCGCATCGGCTTGCGGTGTCGGGCGATTCGGTGGTGTGGACGGACCATGAGAACCGCTCGATTGGGTTTCCACTGCCGACTGTTGCTCGACCCGCCATCACCAATAGCCTCGCGGAAGCAGCGATCTATTTAGGTACGTCGCCGGATGAGTTGGTGTTGGCCCAGGCGTCGCGGTTTTATCACTTTCGCGACGGTGTGCTGGTCTCGATCAGTGATGCGTACGACAACCGGCTGCGGATTTCTCGGGATTTTCTAGGGCGGATTGAGCGGCTGGATAACGGCGCGGGGTGTGCGCTGTTTTTGCGTTACTCGTCCGGCCACATCGTCGCGGTGGACTATCAGGTTCAGCGCGCCAAGGGGTATGAGCCTTACGAATGGGTGACGGAGCAGAACGTCGTTTCCTACGCCTATGACGACGCTGGCCGACTGGTCTCGGCGACCAATGCCGTCGGCGAAAGCGAGGTTTATCGCTACGACGATCAGCACGTCATTCTTGAGCGGGGCTTGGCCGGTGGGGCGAGTTTCTTCTGGGCGTGGGAACGGTCCGGCAAAGCGGCGCGATGTGTCCGGCATTGGGCCAGTTTTTCGCAGATGGATACGCGGTATGCCTGGGGGGACGACGGCCGGGTCACGCTGCATAACGCCGATGGCAGTCAGGAAGTGTACGCCCATGACGACCGGGCGCGGCTGGTGCAGCGGATTGATCCGGACGGTGCCCAGCATTTCAAATCCTACGATGCCAAAGGCCGGCTGACGGTTGAGCAGGATCCGCTGGGGGCGGTGACGGCGTATCAGTACGACGACGCCGGACGCTTGGTGGCGTTGTTTCCCGGGGATGATGAGCCGACGTCCTACGAGCATGACAATGGCTTCGTACGGGTTGTAAGGCGGGGTCTGGCAGTCTGGAAGTACGAGCGTAATGACCAGGGCGATGTCATTCGCAAGATCGATCCCGATGGTCATGTCACCGACTACAGCTACGACAAATACGGGCAACTGGTTGGGGTTTGGTACCCGGATCACAGTTGCCAACGGCTGGTGTGGAATGAGCGCGGACAGTTGCTTGAAGAGCAACTGCCAAATGGCGGGATCAAGCGTTATCGCTATGACGATCTTGGCCGGCCGGTGGCGCGCGAGGATGAGCATGGCGCGCTGACCCAGTATCAGTGGGACAGTGTGGGTCGCTTGGTTCGCGTCGTATTACCAGGCGGTGCATGTCGGGAATACAGCTACAACCCCTACGGAAAAATCACCGCCGAACGCGACGAACTGGGCCACGTCATCCGCTACGAATACGCCGACGGGTTGCACCTGATCAGCCGCCGTATCAACGCCGACGGTAGCCAGGTCAAGTACCGCTACGACAATGCGCGGTTACTGCTGACCGAGATCGAAAACGAGGTTGGCGAGACCTACCGACTTGCTTATCACCCCAACGGCCTGATCCAGCAGGAAACCGGGTTTGACGGGCAGCGCACCGCCTACATCTACGACCTCAACGGCAACCTGCAGGAAAAGACCGAATACGGTGACGATGGCAGTCAGCTCGTTACCCGTTACGAGCGAGACCACGCCGGACGCCTCGTACGAAAAACCCTGCCCGACGCCAGCGTTGTTGAATATGCCTACGACCGCCAGGGCAACCTCCTCAGCGTCGACGACGGCCACTGGGCGCTGGCCTACGAATACGACCGCCAAAACCGCCTCACCGCCGAACACCAGGGCTGGGGCACCTTGCGCTACGGTTACGACGCCTGCGGCCAGCTTCAACACCTGCGCCTGCCGGACAACAACCGCCTGGTGTTCAACCACAGCAAAGGCGGCCACCTCGCCACCGTCGAGTTAAATGGCACGCTGCTGACGTCTCACCTATTCAAGGCCGGCCAGGAACATCAGCGCCAACAAGGCCAACTCCTCAGCCACTACCACTACGACGACCAACACCGCCTGCACGCCCACGCAATCACCCAGCAACAAGACCACCTCTACCAACGCCAATACGACTACGACAAAACCGGCAACCTCACCCGCCTGCTCGATACGCGCAAAGGCGAACACCACTACCATTACGACCCCTTAGGCCGCCTCACCCGCGCCGACCACTCCCAAGACCTGCAGGAACGCTTCGGCCACACCCCGGCCGGCAACCTGCTCATGCAAGACCGCCCCGGCCCCGACATCGTCGCCGGCAACCGCCTGATGATCCAGGGTGACCGCCACTACGACTACGATGCCTTCGGCAACCTGATCCGCGAACGGCGTGGCCGTGGGCACGCACTCGTCACCGAATACCGCTACGACTGCCAGCATCGGCTGATAGGCCTCACCCAACCCAACGGCCAAACCGCCAGCTATCGCTACGACCCGTTTGGGCGGCGCATCAGCAAAACCGTGGACGGCATAACCACGGAGTTTTTCTGGCAAGGCGACAGGCTGATTGCCGAACACCATGCGGATCGCCACCGCAGCTATCTCTACGAACCCGATAGTTTTAGGCCACTCGCCCTGCTGGAAGGATTCGGCCCAAAAGATACCAAGCCCTACCACTACCAACTCGACCACCTCGGCACGCCACAGGAACTGACAGACCCAGAAGGCGAAATCGTCTGGTCCGCCCACTACCGCGCCTACGGCCAGATCAGCCGACTCGACAAAGGCACAATCGACAACCCGCTACGTTTCCAGGGGCAGTACTTTGATCAGGAAAGCGGCCTGCACTACAACCGTCATCGCTACTACAATCCGGATATTGGGTGTTACCTGACGCCTGATCCGGTGAAGTTGGCGGGTGGGATCAACGCGTATCAGTACGTGCCCAATCCTACGGGGTGGATTGATCCGCTGGGCTTAAGCACCTGCCCTGGTGACGAATGCAAGCCTAACGCTCCTCCTATTTTTCCGAAGCCTAGCGTTAATTAAGGCGCGCCCGCTCTACCTCAACTGCCGAGCACTCAGCGACAGGCGAGAATAGATGAACTGACAGAGGTAAATGCAAAACAAAAAGTACTGGGTTGGGAACAGGAATACGATATGCACTCGGTTGAAAAGCATGGCCCAGAGATACCAGACAACGCTTTAAGGCAACGATCTATTGATGGAACGAATCCAACCACAGGGGAGAGGGAAACTATCAGTTCCAGCTCCCAATTTAAAACCTGGAGAATGCAGCTTCACGCTCTAAACAAAGCCATGGGTAGGATGCAAAGCAATTCACCATTTCCTACAGGTCTTGATGGAGCGGGTAACCCAGTAGTTATAGTCGAGCTACCCGGAGCTGGACGAGGCTACAAACCTAACCGGCGGGACGCAAACGATCCTAAGTACATTGAAAATATGGACAGAGCGGAGGTCAGATTTGATATAAACAATCCAACTCGGCCATTTACCGCATTCCCTAAGTGAGCAGAAAATGCTGAAATGCCCATTCATGAATACACCTTACATTCCTAACATTTCTCATATATTGGGAGCCTTATCGATATACGACCTTGAGGATACAGTTGGCAAAGAACTATGGAAGTACGACCCTAACAATGAGAAAGACAGAGAGATAATTATTATTTCTTTTGTCCTGAAGAAACTTATGCATTTGTCATACAGACATCGCTTCGTATTGATGTCTGCACTCCGAGATGTGCTAGACAAACCCGACTTTGACTTTTCGAAAGAATTCGAAAGCGATTACGACGAATACATAACTATGGCTTGGGACGAAACAGAAATCGCCGACCCTAGAGGCTTCTTCGCCGATATCTACCGTTTAGCCAATGAGGTCTGGAAAGACGACCTGCAAAAAGCCAGCCTCGAAGACCAGTCAACGTGGTAGCGCTACCATTCTCCCTGACACCCCAACGCCCCCTGTGGCGAGCGAGCTTGCTCGCGTGGGGCCGCGAAGCGGCCCCAGTCAAGGCAATACGGTGTTTCAGGTAGATTGGCGGTGTCTGGTTTAGGGCTGCTACGCAGCCCAACGCGAGCAAGCTCGCTCACCACAAGTGTTCGCTCACCAGGGGGGGGGTTACGTTGCCCTTAGATCCCAGCCAACGCCAAGTCCATAGCAAAGTAAGTAAAGATCAAATCCGCCCCCGCACGCTTGATCGATCCCAACGTTTCCCGCACAACCCGATCCTCATCGATCGCTCCCGCCTGGGCGCCGAACTTGATCATCGCGTATTCGCCGCTGACCTGGTACGCCGCCACCGGCAGGCGCGAGGCTTCGCGGATGTCGCGGATGATGTCGAGGTAGGCACCGGCCGGCTTGACCATCAGTGCGTCCGCGCCTTCCTGTTCGTCCAGCAGCGATTCGCGCACGGCTTCGCGGCGGTTCATCGGGTTCATCTGGTAGCTTTTGCGGTCGCCCTTGAGCGCGCTGCCGCCGGCTTCGCGGAAGGGGCCGTAGAGGGCCGAGGCGAATTTGGTGGAGTAGGCCATGATCGGGATATGGGTGAAGCCGGCCTCATCCAGCGCACGGCGGATGGCCTGGACCTGGCCGTCCATGGCGGCCGAGGGGGCGATCACGTCGGCCCCGGCGCGGGCGGCGGCAACGGCTTGTCTGCCGAGGTTGACCAGGGTCGCGTCGTTGTCGACATGGGCACCGTGCATCACGCCGCAGTGGCCGTGGTCGGTGTACTCGCAGAAGCAGGTGTCGGACATTACGATCATGTCCGGCACCGCGTCCTTGATGATCGAGGACATCCGCGAGACCAGGCCGCGTTCCTTCCAGGTGTCGCTGCCGTTGGCGTCCAGGTGGTGGGACACGCCGAAGGTCATCACCGACTTGATACCGGCACGGGCATAGCGCTCGATCTCGGCAGCCAGCTTCTTTTCCGGGATGCGTTGCACGCCGGGCATGCTGGTGATCGGCACGAAGTCGTCGATGTCTTCTTCGACGAAAATCGGCAGCACCAGGTCGTTGAGGGTGAACTCGGTTTCCTGGAACAAGCTGCGCAGCTCCGGGGAGCGGCGCAGGCGGCGTGGACGGGCTTGGGGGAACTGGCTGGTCATGGCTGTCCTGAAAAAGTGGCGGGAAATCTTTGGGGCGAAAGCTTATGCCCCAAGGCCCCGGCAGCACAAATGCCCAGGGGCCAACAGTGTATTGCGGGGGCCGTAATAATGTATTGATCTAGAGCTGTAGACGCCCGTCGATGCACACCGCAACGGCGCCACCGACCCAGATTTCATCACCTTGACGTTCGACCCGAATCCGCCCCGCACGCCCCATGGCCGTGCCCTGGCTGACCACGTAGCACTCAGGCGCGAGTCCTTCGCTGAGCAGCCATTGCGCGACGCCGGCATTCAGGCTGCCGGTGGCCGGGTCTTCCTGGGCCCCGTCGCCTGCGACAAAGGCACGCACCTCAAACTGCGCGTCCACGTCGTCAGCCGGGTTGCAAGGCGCAATCACGCCGACGGCCAGTCCCAGCAGCTGCGAATAGTCCGGCTGCAAGGCCAGGACCTGATCACGGTCAGCCAGCATCACCGCGAGCCACCCCGCGCCATTGTCGACCCACTGGCTGCGCACAATGGCCCCCGGCGCCAGGCCCAATCCCAGGCGAACGCGCTCCAGCAACGCGGAGTCCACAGCGCCGGCGCGCATCAACGGCGGTGCAATAAACGCCAGTTCATCGCCTTGACGCCGAATACGCACCAGGCCGATTTCACACTCCTGGATAATCTCCTCGCCTTGGGGCACCCCACCCGCCTTGAGCCACGCATGGCAACTGCCCAGCGTCGGGTGCCCGGCGAACGGCAGCTCCTGCAAGGTGGTAAAGATCCTCACCCGGTAGTCCGCCCGAGCATCGCGCGGTGTCAGCAAAAACGTGGTTTCACTGAGGTTTGTCCATTTGGCGAAGTCAGCCATCTGTTGGTCGCTGAGGCTGTCGGCACCCAGCACGACGGCCAGCGGATTGCCCTTGAGCGACACGCTGCTGAATACATCCAGTTGTTTGAAATCGAAAGTCGGCATGCTTCAGCTCGGAATATTCAGGCCACGGATGACTGCCGGCCGGGCGACAAAGCCGTCCAGCGCACGCAGTACGTTAGGGAAGTCGGCAATGCCCACCAGATCGCCCGATTCATAGAAACCGATCAGGTTGCGAATCCAGGGGAAGGTGGCGATGTCGGCGATGCTGTAGTCGTCGCCCATGATCCAGGTGCGGCCGAGCAGGCGCTTTTCCAGCACCTCCAGCAGGCGACGGGATTCCGCGGCGTAACGGTCGCGGGGGCGCTTGTCTTCGTAGTCCTTGCCGGCAAACTTATTGAAGAAACCCAGTTGGCCAAACATCGGACCGATGCCCCCCATCTGGAACATCAGCCATTGAATCGTTTCATAACGTGTCGCCGGATCTTCGGAAAGCAACTGGCTGGATTTTTCCGCCAGGTAGATCAGGATTGCGCCTGACTCGAACAGCGCCAACGGCTGGCCCGCCGGGCCGTCGGGGTCGATGATCGCGGGAATTTTGTTGTTGGGGTTCAGGGACAGGAACTCGGGGGAAAACTGGTCCTGGGTCTCGAAACTGACCTTGTGCGCCTCATAAGGCAGGCCCAGCTCTTCGAGCATGATCGAGACTTTTACCCCGTTGGGCGTGGGCAACGAGTACAGTTGCAGGCGCTCCGGATGCCGGGCGGGCCATTTGCTGTTGATCGGGAACGCGGCGATCGGGTTCATCGGGAAACTCCCTGGCGGAAAGCCCCCATGATAATCATCTGACCCACGTCCTGCATGGGTCATCAATGCGCAACATCAGCGGGCTATTATCCCCCGTGGGCGAACCAATACGCCCGCGTGCACTCTTAAGTGCGCTCAAACGGTGAATGGAGGCACCTCGCTGTACCGACACGGAATACCCGCAGGACGCCCCAGGCGTCATTGGGGCCAGGCTTGTCCGCCTTAACGTGACGCACGAAGACTCGAACCCATAATGACGATCAAGCCTCTGCGCCTTGTGCAACGACTGCAACACTACGCCTACATCCTGTTACCCCTTTTGCTGGTGAGCGGCGCCATGGTTGCCGCCCTCGACGCCCGTGAAAGCCGCGCCCAACCGGTGGACGGCGTACAAACCCTGGTGTTCCTGCGCCACGCCGAGAAACCGGCCGGCGGCCTGGGCCAACTCAATTGCCAGGGGTTGAACCGAGCAATGAACCTGGCCACCCTGCTGCCGGAAAAATTCGGCAAGGCCAACTTCGTGTTTGCCGCCAACCCGACGCGCAATGTCGAGGAAGGTGAGCTGGACAATTCCTACAGCTATATTCGCCCGTTGATGACCATCAGCCCCAGCGCCATCAAGCTGGGCCTGCCGGTGAACATCAAGTTCTCGGCCAACGACACCAGCGACCTGGCCGACGAGCTGGTGGAAGACAAATACCACAATGCCACCATCTACACCGCGTGGTCCCACGGCTACCTGCCGGAGTTGATCAACAAGGTGGCCAGTGAGGCCTCCGGCGAAAAACATACGATTACCGACGACTGGTCCGGCAGCGACTACGACACGCTGTACGTACTGACGCTGACCTGGCACAACGGCAAAGCCTCGCTGCTCAGCCGCAACTACAAGCAGGGCCTGAACGACGGTGAAGAAACCTGCCCGCAGCCAACACAGGTGAGTGCCGATAGCTGAGGGCGTATGATGCACCGCTATTGACTCATCTGCGGACCCTCCCCCATGCCCAACCTCGCCTCCACCCAGCCCGTCCGGGGCTGGTCGTTCTGGTGGAAACCTGCCCTCTTCCTACTGGTAGCCTGTGTCGGCCTCTACTACGTGAAGTGGTCGCCCTACTACTTCAAGGCGTTTGTTGCCGCGGACAACCACAGCATCGGCGCCTCGATCCTCAACGATCAACAAAGCTCGCCATTGGCAGCATCGCTGGCCTACGCCCAGGTGTATTTCCTGGCGATCTGGAAAGCTGCCGTACTGGCGGTGATCCTCGGCTCGCTGCTGCAAGTGCTGATCCCCCGCGACTGGTTGCTGCGCCTGTTTGGCCGTGCCGGCCTCGGCTCGACCTTGCGCGGCGGGCTGTTTGCCTTGCCGGGGATGATGTGCAGTTGCTGCGCGGCGCCCGTCGCTGCTGGCATGCGCCGCCAGCAGGTGTCGGTGGGCGCGGCACTGGCCTTCTGGATTGCCAACCCGGTGCTGAACCCGGCGACGCTGGTGTTCATGGGCTTTGTACTGGGCTGGGGCTTTACCGCGTTGAGGCTGGTGGCGGGCATTGTGCTGGTGGTCGGTGTGTCACTGGTGGCACAACGCATCGCACGGCCGGACCAGGTGCCGGAAGTTGCCTTGGACGCGGTGGCCGAGGCCAGCCAGGTCGAAGCACAACCCTTCTTCAGTCGCTGGCTGCGTACCCTGTGGCAGCTGTTCTGGAGCACCATACCGATCTATATCCTGGCGGTGCTGGTGCTCGGTGCCGCACGGGTGTGGCTGTTCCCCCACGTGGACGGCGCCATGGCCAACAGCCTGGTGTGGCTGGTGCCCCTGGCGATTGTCGGCACGCTGTTTGTGATCCCTACAGCGGCAGAAATCCCCATCGTACAAACCATGATGACCCTGGGCATGGGCACCGGCCCGGCCGTGGCCTTGCTGATGACCCTGCCCAGCGTGAGCCTGCCGTCGCTGTTGATGCTGCGCAAGGATTTCGATGCGCGGGTACTGGTGACGGTGGCCGGGCTGACCATGCTGGTGGGCGTGGTGTGCGGGTTGATCGGCGCGCTTATTCTCTGAGGGCGCGCTCGCGCAGATAGGCCGTGACTGCGCCCTGCTCTCCCGCAAACTCGATGCGTGCGCCTTTGCTTTCACGCTGGAAGGCGTACATCGGGTCGTAATACTCGCGCAACAGCCCCTCAATCCAGGCGCGATGCAGGTCCACGGCGCCGCTGCGCAGCTGTTCCGCCAGGGCATCCTGCATGATCGCCTGCAACCGCTGGAAGCGCTCGCCGCCCAGGCGCTTGTGGATATTGGCCAGGCTCTGGGTCAGGCGCTCGGCAAACAGCGCCTGGCCCTGCTCACCAAACACCGCGATGAATTCTGCGCACAGGTCAATCACGTAATCGCGCAGGATGCGCTCGACACGGCCTTCGACGCTGTCTTCCAGCCACACCATCGGAAAGGTCTGCATGCCCTTGTACAACGGCAACGGCAGCGCGCAGCTGCCGATCATGCGGCTTTCATCCTCGACCACGAACTGCTCGATACCGCCCGCACGTTTTTTCAGCAGGTCCACCGCCAGGCGGTTTTCGAAGTCGATAGTGGAGGGTTGCGCCGTGGCGCGTTTGCCGAAGCTGGAACCGCGGTGGTTGGCATGGCCCTCCAGGTCCAGGGCGTTGCGCAACTGGCCCAGCACCTCGGTCTTGCCGGTGCCGGTCATGCCGCCCAGCAACACGAAATCACAGTGGGCGGCCGCCTGGTCAAGGGTGTCCAGCAGGAAGGTCCGCATGGCCTTGTAGCCACCGCCGACCCGCGGGTACTCGATGCCGGCTTCGGTCTTCAACCATTGCTGCACGATCTGCGAACGCAGCCCGCCCCGGAAGCAATACAAGAAACCGTCAGGATTGGCCTGGGCAAACCGTGCCCATTGTTCGATACGTTCAGCCTTGATCGCCCCCGATACCAGCTCATGCCCCAGCACAATCGCGGCTTGCTGGCCCTGCTGCTTGTAGCAGGTGCCGACGCGTTGGCGCTCGTCATCGGTCATCAACGGCAGGTTGATCACGCCGGGGAACGCGCCCTTGGCGAATTCGACCGGCGCGCGGGTATCCATCATCGGCCGGTCGTTGAGGAAAATGTCGCGGTAATCGGTGATGTCAGTTGCCATCAAACCACCTCTACCGCGTGGGTCTGTCGCTCAACCAATTGGCCGATCGGCTCAAGGCTCAAGCCCAATTCAGCCGCCGTCGCGCGGAACTCGGCGTCGCCTTCAGGCGTGACCGCGATCAGCAGGCCACCGCTGGTCTGCGGGTCGCACAGCACGCGTTTGTGCAATTCCTGCAGACGCCCGACCTTGCTCGAGTAGCTGTCGAAGTTGCGCAAGGTGCCACCTGGCATGCAGCCCTGGTCCAGGTAGTCCTCGATCCCGGGCAGACGTGGGACTTTGTCGTATTCGATACGTGCGGTCACGGCGCTGCCGTCCGCCATCTCCACCAAATGGCCCAACAGACCGAAACCGGTGACATCCGTCATTGCCGTCACACCGGCCAGCTTGCCGAAACGGCTGCCGGGTTTGTTGAGGGTGCACATCCAGTCACGGGCCAGGCCGATATCCGCCTCACGCAACTTGCCCTTCTTTTCGGCGGTGGTGAGGATGCCGATGCCCAACGGTTTGGTCAGGTACAGGCGGCAGCCCACGGTGGCGGTGTCGTTGCGCTTCATATGGCGCTTTTGCACGATGCCGGTGACGGCCAGGCCGAAGATCGGCTCGGGCGCGTCAATGGAGTGCCCGCCCGCCAACGGAATACCGGCTTCGTCGCACACCGAGCGGCCGCCACGGATCACTTCACGGGCGATCTCCGGCGCCAGCACGTTCACCGGCCAGCCAAGAATGGCGATGGCCATCAACGGGTCGCCGCCCATGGCGTAGATGTCACTGATGGCATTGGTGGCGGCGATGCGGCCGAAATCGAAGGGATCATCGACAATCGGCATGAAAAAGTCAGTGGTAGAGACCACGCCGCGCTCATCGTCGATGGCATACACCGCCGCGTCGTCGCGGGAGGCGTTGCCCACCCACAGGTTGGGGTCAAGGTTCTGCGCACCGCTGCCCGCCAGGATCACTTCCAGCACCTGGGGCGAAATCTTGCAGCCACAACCCGCGCCGTGGCTGTACTGGGTAAGGCGAATCGGCTCGTTCATGGTGGACCTCAAGCTATCAAGTGGGCGGATTCTAACAGACAGCAAAAGGCCGGCTGGGCTCTTGTGGGCACAGCCGGCCTTTGGGGTTGCAGCGTTACTGCCGGGCAGCGAGCAGACGCTTGTGACGGTTGCGCCGAGCGATGTTCAGGCACTCGATGGCCGCCGAGAAGGCCATGGCCGCGTACACGTAGCCTTTAGGCACATGGGCGCCGAAGCCTTCGGCGATCAGCGTCATGCCGATCATGATCAGGAAGCCCAGGGCCAGCATCACCACGGTCGGGTTGTCGTTGATGAACTTGGCCAACGGCTCGGCCGCCACCAGCATCACGATCACCGAGGTCACCACGGCGATGATCATGATCGGCAAGTGCTCGGTCATGCCCACGGCGGTAATGATGCTGTCGATGGAGAACACCAGGTCAAGCAACAGGATCTGCCCGATGGCCGCAGCAAAGCCGATGGCCACGACATTGCCAGCGCTGGCTTTCTCTTCAGGCTCCGGGTCCATGCTGTGATGGATCTCGGTGGTGGCCTTCCAGACCAGGAACAGGCCACCGGCGATCAGGATCATGTCCTTCCACGAGAACGCCTGGCCGAGCACTTCGAACACCGGCGTAGTCAATTGCACGATAAACGCAATGGTGCTCAACAGGCCCAGGCGCAACACCAGCGCCATGCTGATACCGATGCGTCGCGCCTTGGCCCGATGTTTCTCCGGCAATTTGTTGGTGAGGATCGAGATAAAGATCAGGTTATCGATGCCCAGCACGATTTCCATCACGATCAAGGTGGCCAGGGCAATCCAGGCGGTAGGGCTGGCGGCCAGTTGTAAAAGGTAATCCATAGGTCAGTCCTGACGTTGTGCTGGGGAGATTAGGTTTCTTTGGTGTTCGATTCAGACTCGTTTTCTTCCTGATCATCCTTTTTTTGTGGATTGATCAGGCCATTTGTCGCTTCACTCAACGCCTGCTCGGCAGCTTTCTGGGTGTCATCGATGGCTTGCTTGGCCGACTCGGTGGCCTTGCCCATGACCTGTTGCGCGCTTTTTTCGACCTGATCGCAACCGCTGATCATCACCAATGAAAGCGCAAGCAACGATGCCGCGCCCAGGGAATTGAGTTTCATGATGTCTTCCTCGTTAGAACCATTGGGTCCAAATAGTGGCCCCGCGATAGCGAGGCATTCTATGCAGGCAAACAGTTCAGGAAAATTCGTATTTTTCTCGCGTATACTTCGGTTTTTACGAAGTGATGATCATCATGCTCAATTACCGACAGTTGCATTACTTCTGGGTAGTGGCCAAGACCGGCAGCATCGTGCGCGCCTGCGAGCAACTGAACCTCACGCCCCAGACCATCAGCGGGCAGATCAGCCTGCTGGAGCAAACCTACGGGATTGCGCTGTTTCAGCGGGTAGGCCGCCAGCTTGAACTCACCGAAGCCGGGCGCCAGGCCCTGCCCTATGCCGAACAGATGTTCCAGACCGGCAATGAACTGGAGGCGATGCTGCGCGCGCAGCCCAATGAGCAACAGATCCTGTTTCGGGTCGGTGTGGCGGATGTGGTGCCCAAGTCCATCGTGTACCGGCTGATCGCTCCGACCATGGAATTGAGCGAGCCCCTGCGCATTACCTGCCGTGAAGACAAACTCGAGCGTTTATTGGCCGACCTGGCGATCCAGCGCCTGGACCTGGTGATCTCCGACAGCCCCATGCCCTCGCACCTGGATATCAAGGGCTACAGCCAGAAACTGGGGGAATGTGGCATCAGTTTTTTCGCCACCCAGGCATTGGCTGACAGGTACGCCGGTGACTTCCCACAGTGCCTGCACGGCGCGCCCCTGTTGATCCCCGGCGCGGAAACCGTAGTGCGCAGCCGTTTGCAGCGCTGGTTTGCCGAGCAGCAGATCCTGCCCAGGATCATCGGCGAGTTCGATGACAGCGCCTTGATGCAGGCCTTTGGCCAATCCGGCAGCGGGATCTTTATCGCGCCCAGCGTGATCGCCGATGAAGTAGTGAGCCAGTACGGGGTGGCGTTGATTGGCCAGACCGATGCCGTCACCGAGTCGTTCTACGCGATCTCGGTGGAACGCAAGGTCAAGCACCCCGGCATCGTGGCGATTACCGAAGGTGCACGGCGTGAGTTGTTTACCGCCCTGCCCTGAGCGTTCAGGCGTTGGACGCGACCGCTGGCCTGGCGGTCATCAGCCACAGCGCCAGCAGCATCGACACCAGGATAAACCCGGAAGCGGCAAAGCCCAGGCTGCCGAGGCCGAGGGTGTCGATCACATGCCCGCCGACCATGGCCCCCAGGCCAATGCCCAGGTTGGCCCCGGCGATATTCAACGACGCCGCAAACGCCGGCGCATGGGGTGCGGCCTTCATCAACCGCACATGGCTGACCAGGAACAGCGCCGCCTGGGTCACGCCCCACACCGCCATCGCCGCCGCCAGGCCGACCGTGGAGTGGATCGCCGGTACCAGCGCGACCATGCCGGCGATCATGAAACCGCAGAACACCATGGAAGCGATCAGCGGGTGACGGTCCACCGCACGCCCGCCCAGGGAGTTGCCGATCAGCCCCACTGCGCCAAAGCCCATCAGGCACCAGCCCACCAGCGTGCCGTCGAAACCGGCCAGGCGCTCAAGGATGTCCGCCAGGTAGGTATACGCCGTGAACATGCCGCTGAATACCAGGACCGACAACAGGATATGGCCTTGCATCAGCGGGTTGCGCAGGATCTTGAACTGCGAGCGCAACGACACCTGGTCGTTCTTCGGTTGGGTCACCGGCAGGTAGATAAACAGCAGCAAGGCCTTGGCCAGTGCGACCACGGCGAGGATCGCAAACGCGGCGCGCCAGCCGAACATATCGGAAATCAGCGTGCCCACTGGAATCCCGAACACCGTGGCGCAGACGATGCCGAAGCCGATCTTTTCGATGGCGCGCCCGGCGTATTCGGGGCCGACGATATCCACTGCGGTTTCACTGGCCAGGGCCCAGAACACCGGCAGGCCCAGGGCCGGGATCAAGCGCGCCAATGCCATCACCCAGATATTCGGCGCCAATGCGGCCACGGTATTGGCCACGCCGAACAGGAGCAGGATGCTGATAAACAGACGCTTGCGGGGGAAACGGGCGCAGTAAGCCGTCAGAAACGGACCAAAGGCCGCCACGGTAAACGCAAACAAGGTCACCAGCAGGCCGGCCTGGGACACGCTGACGTTGAGGTCCCGGGCAATGGACGGCAACAGGCCGACGATAACGAATTCTGTGGTCAGCACGGTAAAACCGGCGGCCGACAGCAGCAGGATGGGAAACAGCATGAAAACTCCAGAAACGGCGACATCAACGACAGCCCGAAGGGCCCGCTGACGGAGAGGAAAG
The DNA here is from genome assembly GCF_049132125.1 of Pseudomonas sp. NFX5. Lineage (NCBI taxonomy): Bacteria > Pseudomonadati > Pseudomonadota > Gammaproteobacteria > Pseudomonadales > Pseudomonadaceae > Pseudomonas > Pseudomonas sp. NFX5. The sequence goes on along the minus strand of NZ_JAFMZG010000035.1, from coordinate 20,189 downwards.
GTGAGAGGGCAGAATCTTAACAGAGTATGTCCGGCTTTTGCGAAGCCCCGGCGACCCAATGCCGCAGCGGCCGGGACAGGTCCAGCGGCATGCTAGACTTCGCGCCCTGCTTCCTACAGCCCTTTCCGCCTGCATTGCTGTGCCCTTAAAAAAACTAGAGACAACCTTCATATGACTGCTGCCCCTTCCCTTTTCCAACGCCTGGCCCGCATCAGCCTGGTCACGCAAATCGTCATCGGCTTGATCGCCGGCATCCTGCTGGCCCTGCTCATGCCGGAGGCGGCCAAGGCCACCGGGTTTATCGGCAAGGTATTTGTTGCCGCGCTCAAGGCCGTGGCGCCGATCCTGGTGTTTGTGCTGGTGATGGCGTCGATCGCCAACCATAAACACGGCCAGGAAACCCATATCAAGCCGATCCTGTTCCTGTACCTGCTGGGCACCTTTGCCGCCGCCGTGGTGGCGGTGATTGCCAGCATGTGGTTTCCCTCATCGCTGGTGCTCGCTACCCATGACGCCACCGTGAGCGCTCCCGGCGGCATCGGCGAGGTCTTGCAAAGCCTGCTGTTGAGCGTGGTGGACAACCCCATCAGCGCACTGATGAACGCCAACTTCATCGGCATCCTGGCCTGGGCCATCGGCATGGGCATTGCCATTCGCCATGCCGGCGAAACCACCCGCACGGTGCTCGACGACCTGTCCAACGGTGTGACCCTGATCGTGCGCGTGGTGATCCGCTTCGCCCCGCTGGGTATCTTCGGCCTGGTGGCCTCGACACTCGCCACTTCGGGCTTCGGCGCCCTGCTCGGCTACGCCCACCTGCTGGTGGTGCTGATCGGCTGCATGCTGTTCGTGGCACTGGTGGTCAACCCGGCCATCGTGTTCTGGAAACTGCGCCGCAACCCGTTCCCGCTGGTGCTGATGTGCCTGCGCGAAAGCGGCATCACCGCGTTTTTCACCCGCAGCTCCGCAGCGAATATCCCGGTGAACCTGGCCTTGAGCAAACGCCTGGGCCTGCATGAAGACACCTACTCGGTGTCGATTCCACTGGGTGCCACGATCAACATGGCCGGTGCTGCGATCACCATCACCGTGTTGACCCTGGCGGCCGTGCACACCCTCGGCATTGCCGTGGACCTGCCGACCGCCGTGCTGCTCAGCGTGGTCGCGGCGATCTGTGCCTGCGGCGCGTCGGGTGTGGCCGGCGGCTCGCTGCTGCTGATTCCCCTGGCATGCAGCCTGTTCGGTATCCCCAGCGAAATCGCCATGCAGGTGGTGGCCGTAGGCTTCATCATCGGTGTGCTGCAGGATTCGGCGGAAACCGCGCTCAATTCGTCCACCGATGTGCTGTTTACCGCGGCCGCGTGCCTGGGCAAGGAAGAGCAGTCGGCTTAAGCGCCAGGCGTAAAAAAGCCCGGGGTGGTTCAGGAATGAACCACCCCGGGCTTTTTTTCGAGCCTTAGAAAGCGCCCATGTAGTCCCGCTTGCCCACTTCCACACCGTTGTGACGCAGCAAGGCGTATGCGGTGGTGACGTGGAAGAAGAACTGCGGCAGGCCGTAGGTCAGCAGGTAGGACTGGCCGCTGAAGCGCTTCTCTTTCGGCGTGCCTGGGCGGGTAATGATCTCGATGCCTTCCTTGCCGTCGACTTGCTCGGGCTTGATGGTGTCGACAAACGCCAGCACCTTGGCGATCAGCGCTTGCAGGTCGGCGAAGGTGACTTCGGTATCTTCGTATTTCGGTACTTCGATCTCAGCCAGGCGTGCGGAAACGCCCTTGGCGAAGTCGACGGCGATCTGCACCTGGCGCACCAGTTGGAACATGTCCGGGAACAGGCGTGCTTGCAGCAAGGCGTTGGGTTCGATGTTCCTGGCGGTGGCGTGGGCTTCGGCTTTGTTCAGCACATCGCTCAGGGCGCTGAGCATTTGCTTGAAGACGGGGATGGAGGCGGCGTACAGGGAAATAGTCATGGCAGTCTCATGGGTAATGGCAGGGTTGGAACCAGCGGCGATTATAGACACGCCAGGCGCTTGTCTTTTATTTTTTCCGGCTTAGGCTAGGCGGGGGCGTTCTCAATTAGTTTCCCCGCCGCGCTGGGGAAACTAATTGAGAGCGCTCCCATTCACAGCATAGGGAAAGCGCGATGACCGCCGAGCACGACACCGACACCCCTGAGCCGCGCCTGAACAGCACGGAAATTCGCGTCCTGGGTTGCCTGATCGAAAAACAGGCGACCAACCCGGAAACCTATCCCCTGACCCTCAACGCCCTGGTCCTGGCCTGCAACCAGAAGACCAGCCGCGAGCCGGTGATGAACCTGAGCCAGGGCCAGGTTGGCCAGAGTCTGCGTGCGCTGGAAGGCCAAGGCTTCACGCGCCTGGTGATGGGCAGCCGCGCCGACCGCTGGGAGCATCGCGTGGACAAGGCGCTGGAACTGGTGCCGGCCCAGGTGATCCTGACCGGGCTGATGTTCTTGCGTGGGCCGCAGACGGTCAACGAACTGCTGACCCGCAGCGGGCGCATGCATGACTTCGAGGATGCCGAGCAGGTGGTGCACCAGTTGGAGCGCCTGATCGCCCGCGGGCTGGCGCTGCTGGTGCCGCGCCAGGCAGGGCAGCGGGAAGATCGCTATACCCATGCGCTGGGGGATCCGGCGGACATCGAGGTGATTATCGCGGCGCGGGGAAGCCCGGTGGAACGCTCTGCCGGCGCAGTCTCGCTGGATCGTATCGAAGAGCTTGAAGCACGAATTGCAGCTCTGGAAGAGCGATTGGCGCAGCTGGAACAGGCCTGACACGGTCAAACATGTGGGAGGGGGCTTGCTCCCGATAGCGGTGTATCAGGCAATGAAAGTGTTGACTGACCCAGCGCTATCGGGAGCAAGCCCCCTCCCACATTTAGAGCAGCAGCGGCCTTCAGTTGCGGGCGAAGGCTACTGCCGCCTGGAACTGTTCATCCGTAGGTCGCACGCCGGTGTACAGCACGAATTGCTCCAACGCCTGGATCGCAATCACCTCCAGCCCAGTGATCACCCGCTTGCCTTTGGCCCGTCCACGCACGATCAGTGGCGTTTCGGCGGGGATCGCCACCACATCGAAGACAGTGTCCGCGGCATCCACGGCATCCGCGTCGAACGCCAGGGCATCCGCCTCGGCCCCGCCGGTCATGCCGATGGGGGTGACGTTGATCAGCATCTGTGGGCGCAAATCGCCCAGTTCCGCCTGCCACTCATACCCCAGGTTGTGCGCCAGCGCCCGGCCTGCCGCTTCGTTACGCGCCACGATCACACCATTGGCGTAACCGCCATCCCGCAAGGCGCTCGCCACGGCCTTGGCCATACCGCCGCTGCCACGCAGGGCGAAGGTCGAATCCTGCGGCACGGCGTGTGTCTTGAGCAATTGTTCGACGGCGATGTAGTCGGTGTTGTAGGCCTTGAGATGGCCATTGGTATTGACGATGGTATTCAGGGAGTCAATGGCTTGAACCGAATCGTCCAGTTCGTCCACTAAGGCAATGGCGGCCTCCTTGAAGGGCATGGACACCCCGCAACCCCGGATGCCCAACGCGCGGATACCACCTATCGCGCCGGGTAAATCCTGGCTGCTGAAGGCTTTATAGTAGAAGTTCAGCCCCAGCTGTTCGTACAGGTGGTTATGAAAACGCAAGCCAAAATTCCCAGGGCGGGCCGACAGCGACATGCACAGTTGGGTGTCCTTGTTGGGGTGCATCTGCATGGATAACTCCTTTGAGTAAGCAAATCGGTACAGACCTTACACAACCTTTACCTAGCGGCCGTGCTGTTTTTCAGAAATACGTTGTCTTAAAAGTATCCCCGCGACATTACTTGAGTCTATTGATTGCAGACCACAAGCGCAGGGGCTAACCGAGGAATGACCATGATTCGTACAATCCCCAAGATCGCCTTGCTGGTAGGTGCACTCGCTATGGCAGGCCAAGCCTCCGCCCATGGTGGTGGATGGGGTGGCCCAGCCGTCTTGGGTGCCCTGGTCGGCGCCGCCGTAGTGGGCTCCGTGGTGGCCAGCCAGCCCCGTGAGGTCTATGTGCAGCAGCCGGTCTACGTGCAACCGCAGCCGGTGTATGCCGCGCCGCCGCCCGTCTACTACGCACCACCGCCACCGGTGTACGTGCAGCAGGAGGTCTATTACCGCCCGGCGCCGGTCTATTACGGCCCACCGCGTGGCTACTATGGCCCGCCCCACGGCTATTACCGCCGCGGCTGGTAAGTCTCAACCGTCAGCTATGCAACAGGCCTCGCCCACCCGCGGGGCCTTTTCTTGTGGGTAACGTCCGGATTTATCCTGCCAAGGTCGCTCTGAGGACAATGACCGGGCTGCAATCCCACATGATTAAGGTCGAAAGTCTACTTGCCCGAACGGGGCTCACGCTGTCATGTTTGTGTCACGCCACACTCCCACTATCAATCCTGTCCACTCCATAACAACAAGGACGACTGACCATGCCCACACAAAATCCGCACCGCACCGCTGGCCTGTGTACGTCCAGCAAGGTCTACAGCGCCCTCACGGAGCTCAAGCACCTGGAAGGCCACCGCAGCGCCAAGTTCCTCGCGCTGCTGGCGGAAAACCTGGTGCACAAAGGCCTGCTTAATGAGCAGGAAGTGGTGAGCATGCTCGATCAAGTGGTCGACTGAGGCCTTTTGTTGATGTCGACTATCGAGCCAGATGATTTTTCCTGAGCGCCTGTGCCCCGTAAGGTGACCTCCATAGCGATTGGAGGTCCTTATGCCCACTGTTCAAATCATGTCCGTCATCGGCAGCGCCGTCCCTGCCCCGCTTCGAGAGCTGGGTTTATTGGCTTGCTGGTACGTGGTGCGCGACGGCGAAGCCATCAGCGGCCCACTCACTTCCCTGTCTGACGCCGAAAAACAACTGCAGCAAGCCTCGAACTTCCGCCTGCACGCCTGAGACTCAAGGCAACGGCAACTTGACCCGCGGCTTGCTCTCGACAAACAACGCCCAGCTGGACATGAACAGCGCCGCCACCAGCGGCCCGATCACGAACCCGTTGAGGCCGAATACCGACAGGCCGCCCAGGGTCGAGATCAGGATCAGGTAGTCCGGCATCTTGGTGTCCTTGCCCACCAGGATCGGGCGTAATACGTTGTCCACCAGGCCGATCACAAACACGCCGAACAGGCCCAGCACCACACCCTGCCAGATCGAACCGCTCAACAGGAAGTAGGCGGCCACCGGCCCCCACACAATGCCCGCGCCCACGGCCGGCAGCAGTGATAGAAACGCCATCAGCACGGCCCAGAGCAACGCACTGGGAATGTCCAGGAACCAGAAGATCAAACCACCCAGCGCCCCCTGGGTTACGGCCACCAGCACATTGCCCTTGACCGTGGCGCGCACCACCCGATTGAACTTGAGCTGCAACCGACGCTTCTGCGGCTCGGCCAGCGGCACCGCTGTGCGGACCTTGCGCACCAGTTCCGGGCCGTCGCGCAGCAGGAAAAACAGCAGGTACAGCATGATGAAAAAACTCACCAGGAAATCAAACGTGCCCTGGCCGAAGCTGAACGCCTGGGTCGCAAAGAACTGGCTGCCCTGCATCGCACTCTTGACGATCTTCTCGCGCAGCCCTTCCAGGTTGCCCATGCCGAAGCGGTCCAGCAGGTGCTGGAAGTACGGCGGCAGGAAGTTCTTGAACTGCTCGATATAGCCGGCCACGTCCAGCTTGCCGCTCTCGACGTTTTTGTACAGCGTGGCGCCCTCTTGCACCAGCAACGCGCTGGTAATGATCACCGGCAGGATCGCGATCACCAGGCACACCATCAAGGTGGCCAGGGACGTCAGGTTGCGGTTCCAGCCGAAGCGCTGCTGCAGGCGACGTTGCATCGGCGCAAAGATGATGCCGAGGATCACCGCCCAGAACACTGCACCGTAGAACGGCAGCAATATCCAGATAAAGGCGATGGTCACCAGGGCCAGCAGGAGCAGCAGGGTCTTGAATTGCAGGTTGGTTTGATTCATGTCCGATCCATGTCAGAAAAGCAGGCCGCGCGTGTGCGTCCAGCTGCTTAGTCCACCGCAAATCCCGGGAGTGCCATCTTTGTTGCGGTAAGCGTAGACCCAGATCAATAAAGCCCGGTACACGTTGGGCTACGCTCGCGGCCTTTTGCGACCCGATCCCCATGCCTCTCGTCCTTGCCCCCGAACTGCTCGCCCCCGCCGGCACCCTGAAAAACATGCGCTACGCCTTCGCCTACGGCGCCGATGCGGTCTACGCCGGCCAGCCGCGCTACAGCCTGCGGGTGCGCAACAACGAGTTCGACCACGCCAACCTCGCGCTCGGCATCCAGGAAGCCCACGCGTTGGGCAAGCGGTTCTACGTGGTGGTGAACATCGCGCCACACAATGCCAAGCTCAAGACCTTCCTCAAGGACCTCGCCCCGGTGATCGCCATGGGCCCGGATGCGCTGATCATGTCCGACCCGGGCCTGATCATGCTGGTGCGCCGGCACTTCCCGATGATGCCGATCCATCTGTCGGTGCAGGCCAATACGGTGAACTGGGCCAGCGTCGAGTTCTGGCAGCAGCAAGGGATTTGCCGGGTGATCCTGTCACGGGAGCTGTCCCTGGAAGAAATCGACGAGATTCGCCAGCAGGTACCGGCCATGGAGCTGGAAGTGTTTGTCCACGGTGCCTTGTGCATGGCCTATTCCGGGCGCTGCCTGCTCTCGGGCTACATGAATAAACGTGACGCCAACCAGGGTACCTGCACCAATGCCTGCCGCTGGAAATACCAGGCCACCCCGGCGGTGGAAAACGCCACGGGCGATATTGTCCAGGTGTATCAACCGGAACCCACACTGGGGATCGGCGCGCCCACCGACCAGGTGTTCCTGCTGCAGGAAGCCAACCGCCCCGACGAACAGATGCCCGCCTTCGAAGATGAACACGGCACCTACATCATGAATGCCAAGGACCTGCGCGCCGTGCAGCATGTGGAGCGCCTGACCCACATGGGCGTGCATTCGCTGAAGATCGAAGGCCGCACCAAATCGCATTTCTACTGCGCCCGCACGACCCAGGTGTACCGCCAGGCAATCGATGATGCCGTGGCCGGTCGTGCGTTTGACCGCAACTTGATGACTGACCTGGAATCCCTGGCCCAACGCGGCTACACCGAGGGCTTCCTGCGCCGCCACGTGCACGACGAATACCAGAATTACCAGAACGGCAGCTCAGTGTCCGAGCGCCAGCAGTTTGTCGGCGAATTGACCGGCGAGCGCCGCGGCGAACTGGCCGAGGTCAAGGTGAAGAACCGCTTTGCCGTGGGTCATCACCTGGAGCTGATGACCCCCGCCGGCAACTTCCACTTTGACCTGGCCAGCCTGCACAACGCCAAGGGTGAAGCCATCGATGTGGCGCCGGGAGATGGACACACGGTGTATGTGCCCCTGCCGACCGAAATGGACCTGCGCTTCGGTTTGCTGATGCGCGACGTCTAACGGGTCGCAGCGCAGAACCGGTGGATCGCCTCGCAGGCCTGGCGCAACGAGGCGTCGTCCAACGCGTAGGCGATGCGCAGGTACGGCGCCAGCCCGAACGCACTGCCGGGCACCACGGCCACATGGGCTTCGTCGAGCAAGGCATCGGCCACGTCTTCGTCGGTATGCAGCCGCTTGCCGGCCGGCGTGGTGCGGCCCAGCAGGCCGGCGCAGGACGCAAAGGCATAGAACGCACCGTCCGGGTTCATGCATTCCAGCCCCGGGCTGGCGTTCAGCAAGGCCACCACCAGGTCACGGCGCTGCTCGAATACCGCCCGTGACTGCTGGATAAAGTCCTGCGGGCCGGTCAATGCAGCAATCGCGGCCTGCTGGGAAATCGCACTGGCCCCCGACGTCTGCTGGCCCTGGAGTTTTTCCATGGCGGCCAGCAACCAGCGCGGGCCGGTGGCGAAGCCGATGCGCCAGCCGGTCATGGCATAGGCCTTGGACACGCCATTCATGGTCAGCACCCGTGGCGCCAGGCGCGGCTCGACTTGCGCCAGGGTGTGGAAGGTTTGCCCGCCGAACAGCAAGTGCTCGTAGATATCGTCCGCCAGCACCAGCACATGGGGATGTTTCAACAGCACCTGCGCCAGGGCCTGCAACTCCAGCCGGCTGTACACGGCGCCGGTCGGGTTGGACGGTGAGTTGAGGATCAGCCAGCGCGTGCGGGGGGTGACCGCCTGCTCCAGCGCCGCCGCGGTCAGCTTGAACCCCTGCTGGGCGGCGCACGGCAAAATCCTTGCGGTACCGCCGCACAGTTCGACCATTTCCGGGTAGCTGACCCAATACGGCGCGGGCACGATCACCTCGTCGCCTGCATTCAAGGTGGCGGCCAGGGCGTTGTAGATCACATGCTTGCCGCCGTTGCTGACCAGGGTGTCCTGCCAGGTGACGTCCAAGCCGTTTTCGCGACGGAACTTCTGCGCCACCGCTTCACGCAACGCTCGCACTCCGGCGACCTGGGTGTAACGCGTATGGCCGTTGCGGATCGCATCGATACCTGCCTGGCGGATGTGTTCCGGGGTGTCGAAATCCGGCTCCCCGGCACACAACGAGATGATGCTTGCGCCCTCGGCGCGGCGTGCGGCCACGCGGTCGATGATACGGTAGGTGGCAGACGGTCGGGCCTGGGCCAGGCGCGTGTTCAGGCGTTCAATGGTCATGCGTCCTTCCTCTGCAAGGTGTGATAGCCCAAAGACTCACGCGCCTGCCTGAGTGTCCTGCCGGCCTCGATCTGCGCGCGGATCCGGGCTTCCACCGCCTCGATCTGCCGGGCCGTAAGCGCGACCTCCTCGGCACGGGCACGCGGCACCACCAGTACGCCATTGGCGTCGGCCACCACAATGTCCCTTGCACACACGCGCGCGCCGCTGATCGCCACCGGCTGGTTCACCGCCAGCACTTCCACACGGTCCTTGCCGGTGCGCATGTAGCGGCCCTTGGTGAACAACGGATAGCCATCGCCGAGGGCTTTGCTGACATCCCGGCACACCCCGTCGATCACCGTAGCGGCAATGCCCCGGCTGCCTGCGTACTGGGTCATGATGTCGCCCCACACCGTGCAATCGCTGCGCCCGGCGTTGGCGATAACCACCACATCCCCCGGCAGCACGTCTTCGATAAAGTCACCGACCGAGCCCGGCGGCGTGGTCGCCGGGACGTATTGCACGGTAAACGCCGGGCCCACCACGGTGCCCCGGTAGTTATCCAGCGGTGCGATGCCCAGGCATTGGCCGGCAATCCCGAGTTTATCCATGGCATCCGACACACCCGGTGTATCGAGCCCGGCAAACAGGGCGACAAGGTGTTGATCGTTCATCGGGCAGGCTCCACGCGGATGGCTTCGAAATGGCTGTCGTGCATCACATCGGCCACCGAGCGGCCGCTGCGCACGGCCTCGACCATGCCGGCTTCACGGGCGGCGATGCGCTCGCCCAGGTCCAGCACCTGCTCGATAACGGCAGCGGGGATGAACACCGTGCCGCAGCGGTCGGCAATCACGAAGTCGTCCTCCGACACGTTCACACCGCCCACGCTGACAGTGACGCCGGAATCGACCTGCACCACCCGGTTGCGCGCGCTGATCATGGTGACGCCACGGCCATAGACCGGGTAGCCGATGGACGCACTGCCGTCGATATCGCGACTGCAACCGTCGATCACCGAGCCACGAATGCGCCTGGCCACGGCGGCATTGGCGATGATGTCGCCCCAGCAGGAGATCCCCTCCAGCCCACCGGCGATCACCAGCACACGGTCGTCGGTGGTGATCGCGTCGATCACCGGGGAAATCAGGTGTACGGCGGGCGCGGCATCAGTCTTGGGCGCCAGCTTGACCGTGCTGGCCCGGCCCACCACCTTGGGGCAGTCCCACAATGGGCGGATGCCCACCACTGCACCCGGCAGTTGCAGGAAATCCAGTGCGTCGGAGACCGTATTGGTGTCGAGTTCAGCCAGGCGCTGAAGCGGGTCGGGAAGTGGCATGAGGTGAGCCCCTGTGGTGAGTGGGGCTCAAGTCTCACTGAGGGGCGGTGATAGGTATATTCGTATTAACGGTGGATAACCATACGCTCAACCTATGAGAATCAGATCCTGAACTGGCCGACCAATTGGCCCAAGCGTTGGCCCAGGTCCGCCAGACTGCGCGACGTCTGGGCGCCCAACTGGGTTTCATCGGCCACGCTGTCCACCGCCACGGCGATCTGATGCACACTGCGGTTGATCTCTTCGGCAACGGCAGTCTGTTCTTCGGCGGCGCTGGCAATCTGCGCGTTCATCGAGTTGATGGTGCCGATCAACTGGGCCATGGTGTCCAGGGACGCCCCGGCTTCGTTGGCCTTGGCCGAGGTGCCGTCGCCGGCATCGCTGGAGCGGCGCATGGCATCCACGGCCGCCTCGGTGCCTTTTTGCAGGCGGTCGATCATGCCCTGGATTTCCTGGGTGCTGGTTTGCGTGCGGCTGGCCAGAGCGCGCACCTCGTCGGCGACCACGGCAAAACCGCGCCCGGCCTCCCCTGCCCGCGCGGCCTCGATCGCCGCGTTGAGGGCCAGCAGGTTGGTTTGTTCGGCAATCGAGCGGATCACGCCGAGCACGCTGACAATCGACGACACGTCCTGCTGCAGGCTGTCGAGGGACACACCGCTGCTGCGGATGTCATTCACCAGCGCATTGATCTGCGCAATGCTGCCGTCCACCACGCGCTTGGCGGCCTGGCCTTCGGCATCGGTCTGTTGCGCGGCCACGGAGGCGCCCTGGGCACTGCGCGCCACTTCTTGCGCTGCGGAGGACATCTGGTTGATGGCGGTGGCCACCTGGTCGGTCTCGTGACGCTGGCGTTCCATGGCCTGCTCCGAGCGCTGGGCCTGGTCGGACACCTGGCTGACCAGGCCGGTAAGTTGGGTGGTCATCTCGGTGATCTGGCGCACCAGGCCGTGGATCTTGTCGACAAAGCGGTTGAACGCGCCGGCCAGGTCGCCCAGTTCGTCCTGGCTGGTGATGGCCAGGCGGCGGGTCAAATCGCCTTCACCGGCAGCGATGTCGTCGAGGTTGGCTTTCATCAAATGCAGCGGGCGCAAAATGGTGTTGGCCAGCAGCATGCCGACGGCGGCGATCACCAGCAACACCACCACGGCCACGCCGAGGATGCTCAGCAGCACGCCTTCCATGCGTGTTTTCACTTTGGCTTCGACCACCGCCACCTGGGCTTCGATGCCATCCAGGTTCACCGAGGTGCCGATGACCATGTCCCACTTGGGCAGGTATTCGGTGTAGCCCATCTTGGGCACCAGTTCGGTCTGGCCGGGCTGGGTCGAGCTGTATTGCAGGTAGTGGGTGCCGTCCTTGCCGACCTTGACCAGGTCACGGTTGACGTAGACACCGTTGGGATCACGGTTGTCCTTGAAGCTCTTGCCCACGCCGTCGGGGCTGTTGCCTTTGAACAGGCGGATGGTCTCGGAGTCGTAGCCGAAGAAGTATCCGTCCTTGCCATAGCTGGTGTTGGACAGCAGCTTGACCACCTCGGCCCGCGCCGCCGTATCCCCGGGGGCGGCCGCGTCATAGAGCGGCTTGATGGTGGTCATGGCCACTTCCACATAACTTTGCAGGGTGGCCTTGGCGTTGTTGAGCAGGCGCTGGCGGGTTTCATCCACCTCGTTGCGCGCCTGGCCCTGGAGGATCCACACGGTGGTCAGGCTGATGACCACGGCGAACAGCAACACCGGCACAACGGCGAGGGACAGGACTTTGGCCTTCAGGCTCAGACGCATGGCTTTTCTCTCTTATTGGGCGACTTGAGAGGTTATCGGCCAGCGCCTGTGAATCTGTAGATCAGAGCGTCATCGCCGCCAACCAGCCAAACGCCAGCAACGGAAGGTTGTAGTGCAGGAACGTCGGCACCACGGTGTCCCAGATATGGTGATGCTGGCCGTCGATATTCAGGCCGGAGGTCGGGCCGAGGGTGGAGTCCGAGGCTGGCGAACCGGCATCACCCAGCGCCCCGGCGGTGCCGACAATGCACACGATGGCCAGCGGGCTGAAGCCCAGTTGCACACACAGCGGCACGAAAATCGCCGCCAGGATCGGCACCGTGGAAAACGACGAGCCGATGCCCATGGTCACCAGCAGCCCCACCAGCAACATCAACAACGCCCCCACCCCACGGCTATGGCCGATGAACGCCGCCGAGGTTTCCACCAGCGAGCGTACGTCGCCGGTGGCCTTGAGCACTTCGGCAAAGCCTGACGAGGCGATCATGATGAAGCCGATCATCGCCATCATCTTCATGCCTTCGGTGAACAAGTCGTCGGTGTCGCGCCAGCGCACGATGCCCGAGACCGAGAAGATCAGGAACCCGGCCAGGGCACCGATGATCATGGAGTCCAGCCACAACTGGATGATGAACGCCGAGGCAATCGCCAGGCCGGCCACCAGCAGGGTCAGGGGGTTGTACTGCACCGCCACTTGCTCGACCCGTTCGATTTTCTCCAGGTCATACACGCGCTTCTTGCGGTAGCTGATAAACACCGCCACCAGCAGCCCGACCACCATGCCCAGCGCCGGCAGGCTCATGGCGTGGGTGACGTTGACCTGGCTGATGTCCACGCCGCTCTTGGCCACATTGGCCAGCAGGATCTGGTTGAGGAAGATATTGCCGAAGCCCACCGGCAGGAACATGTACGGCGTGATCAGGCCGAAGGTCATCACGCAGGCGATCAGGCGGCGGTCCAACTGCAATTTGGTCAGCACATACAACAGCGGCGGCACCAGCAACGGGATAAATGCGATATGGATCGGCAGGATGTTCTGCGACGCAATCGCGACCACCCACAGCAGGCCGATCAGCAACCATTTGACGTGGTTGCCGCCGCTGGCTTCCTGACGGTCGACCAGCAGCAAGGCCTTGTCCGCCAGGGCGTGGGCCAGGCCGGACTTGGCAATCGCCACGGCGAAAGCGCCGAGCAAAGCGTAGGACAAGGCCACGGTCGCCCCCCCTCCCAAGCCACCGTTGAACGCCTTGAGCGTGGCCTCGATGCCCAGGCCACCGGTCAGGCCGCCCACCAGGGCGCCGACAATAATGGCGATGACCACATGCACGCGGGACAGGCTGAGTACCAGCATGGTGCCGACCGCGGCGATGACTGCGTTAATCATGGTTACCTCAAGCAGAAACATACAAAACAGGCATGCCCGCGCCCGGGCGGCCATCGGATGGCAGCCGGCGTGCAGGCTTGAAGGAGGTCTTATTAGAGGGCGCGCACTGTGCAGCAGGTCGCGCCCCATGTCAAAAAGCGGCGCCGCTTTCAGGTTTAAATTGATCGTTTGAATAAAGAAAATGCCAGATCGGCCGATAACCGGGCTCTATGTGTTTTCAGGTAAGGATGTACCGATGTCCCTCAGACAGCTCTCCATTCAATGGAAAATCACCCTGCTCGCCGGCCTGTGCCTGCTGGGGATCGTGACCCTGCTGGTGGGTTTGTCGTTGTACCGCATGGCGCAGAGTTCCGAGCAGGTCAAGGCTTCCAGCATGCAGATGCTCGATGAAGCGGCCCAGGCTCGCATCGAGGCCCAAGGTGAGGTGCAGGCCGCGGGCATCCGCCGGCAATTCATGGACGCCTACCAATATGGGCATGGGTTTTCCCGCCAGGTCCTGTTCCTGCGTGAGCAAGCCGAAAAACGCTTCCTCGACGCCTTCGACACCCGCGAAGACCTGACCCGCCAGGTCAAGGCCGCCCTGCAGGCCAATCCGGAACTGCTGGGGCTGTCCCTGGTATTCGAAGCCAATGCACTGGATGGCAAGGATGAGTTGTTCGCCGGCCAGGCCGAACTGGGCAGTAATGACAAGGGCCGCTTCGCCCTGTACTGGTCGCAGCCGACGCCGGGCACGCTGACGTCGATGGCACTGCCGGAAAGCGACATGTCCGACACCCGCGTCGGCCCCAGCGGCGAACCGGCCAACGCCTGGTTCACCTGCCCGCGCAGCACCCTCAAGCCGTGTGTGATCGAACCGTACTTTTATGTGATCGACGGGCAAAACGTGCTGATGACCAGCATCGTGTTTCCGTTGACGGTCAATGGCAAGGTGATCGCTTCGCTGTCGGTGGACATCAACCTCAACAGCCTGCAGGCCGTGAGCCAGCAGGCCAGCCAGAAGCTGTATGACGGCCAGACCCAGGTCAGCATCCTCAGCCCCACCGGTCTGCTTGCCGGCTACAGCGCGGACGCCAGCCAGTTGAGCAAACGCCTGGATCAGGTCGATAGGCAAAACGGCGCGCAATTGATCAGCGCCCTGGCCGGCGGGACACAGACCCGCAGCCTGCGCACCGACCATCAACTCAAGGTGCTGGCGCCGTTCGCGCCGATTCCCGACGGCAAGCCATGGGGCGTATTGCTGGATGTACCGGAAAAAGTCCTGATGGGGCCGGCTGAAGCACTGAAGGCCCAGATGGACGCCGATAATACCCGCGGCACCCTGCTGGAATTGGGCTTGGGCCTGCTGGCCGCCGTGATCGGCCTGATCCTGGTCTGGCTGATGGCCCGCAGCGTGACCCGACCGATCCTCGGCGTGGCCCATATGCTTGAAGACATCGCCAGCGGCGAAGGCGACCTGACCCGCCGCCTGGCGTATGACAAACAGGACGAACTGGGCCAGCTCGCCGGCTGGTTCAACCGTTTCCTCGACAAGCTGCAACCCATCATTGCCGAAGTCAAACGCTCGGTGCAGGACGCCCGTGGCACCGCCGACCAGTCCGCCGCGATTGCGACGCAAACCAGCGCCGGCATGGAGCAGCAGTACCGCCAGGTCGACCAGGTGGCCACCGCCTCCCACGAAATGAGCGCCACCGCCCAGGACGTGGCCCGCAGCGCCGCCCAGGCGGCCCATGCCGCGCGGGATGCCGACCAGGCTACCCGCGACGGCCTGACAGTGATCGACCGCACCACCACCAACATCGGCCAACTGGCGGCCGATATGAGCACCGCCATGGCCCAGGTCGAAGGCTTGTCCGCCAACAGTGAGAAGATCGGCTCCGTGCTCGAAGTGATTCGCGGCATCGCCGAGCAAACCAACCTGCTGGCGCTCAACGCGGCAATCGAAGCCGCCCGCGCCGGTGAGGCCGGCCGCGGGTTTGCCGTGGTCGCCGACGAGGTACGCAACCTGGCACGGCGGACCCAGGAGTCGGTGGAGGAAACCCGCCTGGTGATCGAGCAATTGCAAAGCGGCACCGAAGAGGTCGTCGGCTCCATGGGCAACAGCTATCGCCAGGCCCAGGGCAGTGTCGAACAGGTCGGCGAGGCCGTTACCGCCCTGCGCCAGATCGGCGATGCGGTCACGGTGATCAGCGACATGAACCTGCAAATCGCCAGCGCCGCCGAAGAGCAAAGCGCGGTGGCCGAAGAGATCAACCACAATGTGGCGACCATTCGCGATGTGACCGAGTCGTTGTCGGAACAGGCCAATGAGTCGGCGCGGGTGAGCCAGGCGTTGAACAGCCTGGCGAATCAGCAGCAGGGGTTGATGGACCAGTTCCGCGTCTGAGGGTCGAAGACAAGTCCAATGTGGGAGGGGCTTACTGTGGTGAGGGGGCTTGTCCCCCGACGGGTTCACTGGAGATCCATTGGGGCTGCTGCGCAGCCCAACGCGGGCGGTGCGACGATTCCACAAGCCCGCTCGCCACAGAAAGCCCCCTGCCGCATTTTGATCTACGGCGTGTCAGCCATGGCGTTTGGGTAACTCGATCAGCGCCTTGAGCCCGCCCAGCTCGCTCTCCTGCAACTGCAACACCCCGCCCCACACCTCGACAATGTCGCGCACGATCCCCAGCCCCAGGCCATGGCCGTCGATCTGTTCGTCCAGGCGTGCACCGCGGCTGAAGACCTGGTCACGCTGGGCCTCGGGAATCCCGGGACCGTCATCTTCCACCGCCAGCAGGTAAGCATGCGGCGTCTCGCTGACGCTCGCGCGCACCTCCGCATCCGCCCATTTGCAGGCGTTGTCCAACAGGTTGCCGAGCAGCTCCAGCAGGTCTTCGCGGTCCCAGGGCAGTTGCAGGCCAGGCGCGACGTGGTAACTGAGGTCCAGGTGTTCGCCATGGATCATGCTCAAGGTGGCGAGCAGGCCGGGCAGTTCTTGTTCACAGTCGAACAAGGCACCCGGCAGGGTCTCGCCGGCCAGCCGGGCGCGATTGAGTTCACGGTTGAGGCGTTGTTGCACCTGCTCCAATTGCTCGCGCAGCAGTTTGCTCAGTTCGGGGTGATCCTTGAGCGCCTCGCTCGAGGCGGCGCTCAACAGCACCGCCAGCGGGGTTTTCAGCGCATGCCCAAGGTTGCCGAGGGCATTGCGCGAACGTTTGAGACTGTCTTCGGTGTGGGCCAGCAGGTGGTTGATCTGGGCGACCAGTGGCTCCAGCTCCAGCGGCACCTGGGTGTCGAGTTGCGAGCGTTGGCCTTGTTGCAGTTGGGCGATCTGGTTACGCGCGTTTTCCAGCGGGCGCAAGGCACGACGCACGGTGACTCGCTGCAAAAACAACACCAGCAGCAGTGCCGCCAGCCCCAACACCAGGCCGATCCGACGCATCAGGCGAAAACTTTCCCGCACCGGGGTGTAGTCCTGGGCCACGCTGATGGAAATCGATTGGCCAAAGCGTTTGTAGTCCGAACGCAGGACCAGCAATTGCTGGCCTTCGGGGCCCAATTGCAGGTTGCCCTTGAGCCCGGCCTCGGGCAGTCGGGGCAATTCCTGGTCCCACAGCGAGCGGGAGCGCCAGTGAGTGTCGGCAAAATCGATGCGGAAGTAATGCCCGGAAAACGGCCGCTGGTAGGCCGGCGACAGGCGCTGCTCATCCAGTTGCACACCGTTGGGCCCGCGTACCAGGGCGACCAGCAGGTTCTCGGCATCGTTGCGCAACCCGGCTTCCAGGTAGCGTTGCAAACCGGCCTCGAACAACCACAGGCTGGTTTGCGCCAGCACCACGCCGACGATCACCATCACGCTGATCAGGCCCAGGCTCAGGCGGCGCTGAATCGACTTCATGCAGGGCTGGCGCCAAACCGGTAGCCCTGGCCGCGCCGGGTTTCGATCACACTGCGCCCGAGTTTGCGGCGCAGGTGGTTGACGTGCACTTCCAGTACGTTGGAGTCGCGCTCGGTCTCGCCGTCGTACAGGTGCTCGGCCAGGTGGCTTTTCGAGAGGATCTGTTCGGGGTGCAACATGAAGTAGCGCAACAGGCGAAATTCTGCGGCGGTCAGTTGGATCTCGTCGCCATCGCGCAGCACGCACTGGCGGCCTTCGTCCAGGTGCAGGCCGGCAGCCTGCAAGGTGGGTTGGTTGGCCTGCCCGTGGGAGCGGCGCAACAGCGCCTGGATGCGCAGGTGCAGCTCTTCGGGGTGAAAGGGTTTGCTCAGGTAATCGTCGGCACCGGCCTTGAGCCCTTCGATACGCTCGGCCCAGGAATCGCGGGCGGTGAGGATCAACACCGGGGTGGCCAGTGCGGCGGCGCGCCATTGCGCCAGCACCTCAAGGCCGGGCAAACCGGGCAGGCCGAGGTCGAGGATGATCAGGTCGTAGGGTTCGCTGCGGCCCTGATACGCAGCGTCACGGCCGTCGGCCAGCCAGTCGACGGCATAACCCTGGCGCTGCAGGCCGGCCAGCAGTTCATCGGCCAAGGGTACGTTGTCTTCCACCAGGAGCAGGCGCATCAGTCTTCCTCATCTTTGATCAGTACACCGTTGGTGGCGTCGAGTTTGATCTCGCGCACCACGCCGTCGGTGGTCACCAGTTCCACTTCGTAGGCATATTGGCCATGCTTTTTCTCAAGCTCGGCTTCCAGCAGGCGCGAGCCGGGATACCGCGCCATGGCCTGCTGCAACAGTTGCTCCAGAGGCAGGATCACCCCCTGCTGGCGCAGCGCCAAGGCTTCGTCCTGGTTGAGGTCGCGGGCCTGCAAGCCTGAGCAGAACACCACCAGCACCAACGCCACTCGACTGCCGGCGCGTAAATTTACCTTCATTACGTATCCTGATGATTCTTGAGAACCTGCCCGGTGAGCGCGTCCAATTCGACCTCCCATTCAATGCCGTCGGCATCTTGCAGTTCGACTTCATAGACATACTTGCCGTAAGCCTCGTCCAGGTCGGTGTCCAACAGCGTTGAACCGGGGTGCAGGGCCTGGGCTGTGGCTTCGAGCTGGTCGAACGCGACAATTGTAACAGTGGCGGGCACGGTCAGTGGTTTGTCAGGGTCCACGGCTCCGGCCTGGGTCGCCGTGGAGGCGATGATAGCGGCGGCGACCAGAGCAGTGAGGCGTTTCATGATGAGTCTCCGTTACACGATGTTTTTCCTACACCGGCCACGGTAGCGGCTGCAACTTAACTGAAACTGAATTGCCACCATGGCAATTTCCAGCAGCCGCGACAGGCTACGATGCTTATTCAGGATTCACGCGGTATCGTTAGCGTTTTTCGCGAGCACGCTTGCACCTGCACCTCGCTTCAACAGAGACCGGTATGACAGCCATCCATATCAAGTTCCCCGCCCTGACCCTCAAGGCCGGCAAACGCGCCTTTGCGCGCATTCGTGAACAAGGCCTCAAGCCTGCGGATGTCGGCATACTCCCCGGTGCGGCCGGCGGCCCCAAGGCGCTGGGGATCCAGGGCCTGGACCTGGCGCTGTTCAGCGACTGGCTGCCGCGCGCACCGCGGGAGCGGGCGTTGATCGGCGCATCGATCGGTTCCTGGCGGTTTGCCAGCGCCTGCCTGCCCGACCCGGTGCAAGGCCTGCTGGACCTCGGCCGCCTGTACAACGAACAACGCTTTGCCAAAGGCGTGACCATGGCCGAAGTCAGCCGCAGCTGCCAGCGCATGCTCGACGACCTGCTGGCCGGCCGCGATGCACGGGTGCTGGACAACCCCGACTACCGGCTGAACATCATGGTGGTCAAGAGCCACGGCCTGCTCGCCGATGACCACCGCGGGCGCCTGGGTTTGGGCCTGTCCTCGGTGATTGCCGACAACCTGCGCGGCCGTGCGCGACTGGCGCGGCATTTCGAGCGGCTGATCATCCACGACCCGCGCCAGGCACCGCCGGTGCACCCGCTGAAGGATTTCCCCTCGCGCTTCCTTGCGCTGGACATGGGCAACCTGCGCCAGGCATTGCTGGCGTCCGGGTCGATCCCCATGGTGATGCAAGGCGTGCGCGACCTGCCCGGAGCCGGCACCGGCACTTACCGCGACGGCGGCCTGCTGGACTACCACCTCGACCTGCCCTACCACGGCGACGACATCGTGCTGTACCCGCACTTCACCGACCGGGTCATCCCCGGCTGGTTCGACAAGGGCCTGCCATGGCGGCGCAGCAACCCGCACGGCTTGCAGGATGTGTTGCTGCTGGCGCCATCCAGGGACTACCTGGCCCGCCTGCCCCACGGCAAACTGCCGGACCGCAGCGACTTCAAGCGCTTCATGGGCGACGACCCGAGCCGCAACAAGTACTGGCAAACCGCGATGAGCGAGAGCCGACGGCTGGGGGATGAGTTTCTACAACTGGCCGATAACGGTGGCCTGGGCGAGCGCTTGCAGGCGCTTTGACCCAGCGGTATGCGCGGCATGGGATCAAGCTGTTAAACTCGCCGCCTGCCAGATACCTGACCGAGCTGAAAATACTGTGGAAATCTTCAAAGAGTTTACCTTCGAGTCCGCCCACCGCCTGCCCCACGTACCGGAAGGCCATAAGTGCGGGCGCCTGCATGGGCATTCGTTCAAGGTGGCGATCCACCTGAGTGGCGACCTGGATCCCCATACCGGCTGGATTCGTGACTTCTCGGAGATCAAGGCGATTTTCAAGCCGCTCTACGAACGCCTCGACCACAACTACCTCAATGACATCCCAGGCCTGGAAAACCCTACCAGCGAAGTGCTGGCCAAGTGGATCTGGACTGAACTCAAGCCGCTGCTGCCGGAGCTCAGTGCGATCCGTATCCACGAGACCTGCACCAGTGGCTGCATCTATCGCGGCGAGTAAGCCTGCACTGTTAAAAAACCACTCTTGCGGTTAATGCCAGTCAGTTAAGGAGGAACACTGTAACTGTGGTGAGCGGGCTTGCCCCGCGTTGGGCTGCGCAGCAGCCCTAAAACACAGTCCCGTGCAGCGCTCTTATTGGGGC